>CAYVMA010000001.1:0-3058 GCA_964452455.1 uncultured Fervidobacterium sp.
TGGAATTGGCTAACACTTGCACTTAGCCATTTATTCATGCTTATTCTCTACGGGTAAATCGACAAGTTCCTTAATGCATAGGCACAAGTAGTAGATTTCCGTTATCTTTTCACTTTGAAATATGGTTGTAACAATAGGTAGGGAAAGTGGAGTTAGACATTGTTTAAAGTGCGAAACATAGCTTGATTTCTTAATTTTTGGAAAATTGGAGGTGAGAAAAGATGTCTTTTTCGATGTTCTCCAGCATGAATACTTGGTTTTTGAACGAGTGTTATGTTGTCTTATTCATTTATCAATGACCGTTAAGGTTTATGAATAAATGAGTTAGGATTATCGATCTATTTATTGACTAACACGGTCACGGGCGTGTGAAGGTATAAACAACAAATATGTATCAATTGAATTCTACCATTTTTTACTATTAAGGTCAAGGTGATAGTCTTTCATTCGTTCATTTGGCAAAATGTAAAATAAAAAAACCCGCTTCCAGCCTTGCGGCAAGAAGCGGGCAGATTAAGTATGAGTATGGAGTGTATTTATCAAGCTTCCATAACGTGCAGTACCCTTATGCCTAAGTTATGAGGCTCTAGAGTGATGGATATGTTTGTTTCTTTCTTGATTTCTTCTAGTAATTTTTCTGTCTTTTCGTACAGTTTTTCAATTTCATTCTCGGATGGCGATTTTAGTCCATGAATCAGTAGTGAAGCATTTCTTGTTTTAAGATTTCTTGCTAATTTTTTTACTGTGTCTTCGTTGAATATTCTTTTGATTAGTTCATCTTGAAGGATCAAGAGGTATGTTAGAAGCTCAAGCAATCCAAGCTTTGTTTTGAAAGTTATATCCTCCTCATCTTCACCAAGTATCATAGCTAGTTTTTGTTTTAAGTTTTCCTTTTCTTCTGGTAGAAGAGAAGCCGTTTCGAAGTTTTTTCCCATATGTTTCATTCTTTGTTGTAACAACAATTCAAGAGCTCTGTATACATACAATGCCGATAACGCTAGCTGCTTCTTTTGTAAGCTTTCGCTACTAAGGTAGAGCAATGTTTCAGCTAACGCTATCACTCCGACAATGTTTCCAAAATCTTCGGTTTCAGTAAAGTTATCAATGGCTTTCAGTATTTGCGACTGTTTTTCTAAATATCCGTAATCTAGTAATTCATTCGTTGTGTACATAGAATAACTCTCCGAGTTCATTTTTTCGAGAATTTGTTGAGATTTTTTGTATGCATCTTTAATGTTAAGATTGAACCAAAATCCATACATAAGGCATAGGTCTTCGAATAGTTGGAATTTCTGGTTGCCTGTTTTTTCTCGAGCTTTAAGGAAGTATTTGTGTGCTGAGATGTAATCTTTTCTTTTGTAGTTTTCAAGCGCTAAAAGTACATCAACATCGGCTAAGACTTCGTGAGGACTTGGCAGAATTATCAGTTTTTCTGTCCCTGCCTTAGGTCGTCTAACTTCCAAATCATACAAGTCGTTGTCTACGTATACAACTCTTATTGTCTCGAAGAATCTTCTAAAGAAGAATCCTGCTGCGCTCAAACCCGCACTCATAGCTTTTGTCCCACTGGTGATATCCAAGGCTATAGATTTTTCCGGATGTTTTTCTAAGATTTTAATTACTTGTTTGTATATTGATGCGACATCGCTTTTCCCTATTTCTATGGGATATACTTTCTTACCAGTGTCGGTTTCAATTTTTGAAATGAATTTTTTAGTCTCTTCCGTGTGGAGAATGTAAATCTCATCCGCCTGTGTGCCAAGTATTGCAAATGTCGTCGCTTCCGGACTGGTACCAAGAGTATGAATCGATACGTCAAATTTTTTCGGAGTTGGGATGACTTTCGGCTTTTCTTTCCATACTTGAAGTAGTAAAGGCCAAATCTCTTCTTGATAGATTTTCTGAGCGTCGCCACCTTGTTTCACTTTCTGTTTGTACTCCTCCCACTTAGCTTCTAAGACAGATTCCAGTTCTTTACTAGTTGTATTTTCCATACAAGGACCCTCCTCACTTATGTTTTGGTTGAATTGTTGATTTTACACTGATAGTATGGACATTTTTTGCTAGGTTATTTTGTTTCTATTTTCTACAATGTTGGACTTCCCACTACTTGAAGTTAATTTTTCAAAACAAGATGAACTTTTCAGTATAAGATTATAATCCCATTTTTACCTTTGTGCTTTTTCAATTTTACACCTTAGTGAGGGCTTGGGAATAAAGTAAGCAAAAAACCAAAAACCCTCAGTGAGCTTTTACACACTGGGGGTTTGTTCAATACCACACGTCCCGTGTTTGTGAAAAACATTCAACCTCAGCGGTTGGAGCAGAAAAACAATCCACGTTAAAAAAGTCATTCATTCATCATAAACAATCCAAATATTAATTAATGTAAAGACAATAAACAAGAGCTACAATTGATTGTTTCCAACCCTCATAGTCACTCCTAAAACTAGTTCTGGACATGTTCGACAAGACCCGTCTGCCAACAGAGTTTCCATCCCTCATAGTCACATCTAAAACAAGAGCTCGGAAGCCAAGATCAACAAAAGCAGACCCGATAAAAGGTTTCCATCCCTCATAGTCACACCTAAAACTTACCAGACCTTGAGTAAGGGTGAAAAAGCATGGATTGTAGTTTCCATCCCTCATAGTCACATCTAAAACTTTAAGGGAAATTCCAAAAGAACTGTTAAGCTTCAGAAACGGTTATGTTTCCATCCCTCATAGTCACTTCTAAAACAAATTACCTTTGGATTTGTGGCAATATGTAGACGGTTACGAGGTTTCCATCCCTCATAGTCACTTCTAAAACCTGAAGCAATAGCTAGGAAAGACATCAAACGCGCCCTCGAGATGTTTCCATCCCTCATAGTCACTTCTAAAACCAAGCGGCTATTGATGTTACATAACAAGTTAAATAAAAAACTAAGTTTCCATCCCTCATAGTCACTTCTAAAACAAATATGATAGCAGAAAGAACAAAAACAGTGCTACAAGCCGTTTCCATCCCTCATAGTCACTTCTAAAACCCTTACCTGGGAAGAGCTACAAAAAACAC
>CAYVMA010000002.1:0-70426 GCA_964452455.1 uncultured Fervidobacterium sp.
CGACCTCACAACGGCCACCACACCTTCCCACCCCGGCTATCAACCGGGGACTTTTTTTACAAAACGAAAAATGCCGGGTTATCCCGGCATTTTCCATTATTTTTCGTTTAGTTTACAGCTGATGAGTTCAAATCTCTATTCCATACACCTTCGAGTATTTTTCTTTCACGTATCTAACAAATGGTTCATAGGATAGTGGCTTACCGGTTACCATTTTGATTAACTCAGCAGGTTCATACATTTTCCCTTTCGAGTGAATCTTTTCTCGCAGAAAGTCTTTGATAACATCAAATTCACCCTTTGAAACTACATCTTCAAAGTCAATTTCTTCCTTTAACTTCTCAAATATTTGTGCAGCGTAGAGATTACCAAGTGCGTATGTTGGGAAGTAACCAAAGTTTCCACCATACCAATGTGGGTCTTGCATACAACCAAGTGTGTTATTTGGAACTTCTAAACCTATATATTTTTTGAATAGTTCAGCCCACTTATCAGGTATGTCTTTTACACTCAGCCCACCGTTGATTAGCGCGCGTTCAATTTCAAATCGGATGATTATATGCAGATTGTACGTTACCTCATCAGCTTCTGTTCTGATGTAGGACCTTTGGACTCTGTTTACTGCTCTCCAGAGCTCTTCAACCGTGTACTCTTTCATTTCTGGAACAATTTCCACAAACTTTTGATATATTCCCTTCCAAAATACCAGGCTCCTACCCACTATATTCTCCCAAAAACGGGACTGACTTTCGTCAAAACCATACGAAGCACTGCTACCAATTGGTAAACCGTAAAATTCTGCTGGAATGGAGAGTGCATACAACGCATGTCCAAATTCGTGAATGGTCGAATAGATAGAGTTCCTCATGTCGTTTACAATATACCTTGTTGTTATACGCACATCGTTTAGTCCTATCGGATTTGTGAATGGATGTGCTGATACATCTAACCTGCCTTTGTTGAAATCGTACTTAAGGTAATGCAGTAACCAAATACTAAATTCTTTTTGTTTTTCAGCGCTGATTTCTCTATCAAACGGGTCTTCTGTTTTTGGTAGGTTCTCTATTTTCTTAAGCACTTCGAGAATAAAGGTCTTAACTTTGTTAAATATCTGTTCCACATCCCTTGCTTTCATACCAGGTTCATAGAGGTCAAGCAAAGCGTTGTATGGTTCTTCTTCGTAACCTAGGATTTCTGCATACTTTCTGCATAGTTCTACAAGCTTTTCAAGCAAGGGTCTTACTTCTTCAAAATCCCCCTTTGGTTTTGCAATTTCCCATTTTTGTTCAAGCATCGTTGAGGTCATCATAATCTCTTGAAAGAGCTCAGGAGGCACTTTTTTATACTTGTAATACTCCTTCTTCCCCACAGAAACTATCTTTTCTTCGATTTCATTTTGTGGTTGGGCAGTTTCCAAGAGTGTGCCAAGAGCATCATCAATCATGGCTTTGAAAGCGTAAGTACCTATCTCGGATAAAACTTCTGCCCTGTAAGGACCTGCATCTTTTGGCATGTAAGTCTGCATATCCCAGTAGAGCAAGGAAGCTGCACTGTAATACTTTGCGACACGCTTGTAGTAATTCTTTAGTTCTTCCATACAAACTCCCCCTAACTTTTCAAAAACTGTTATCAAAGTACAAATTCTAATTCAATGCTACTCAACCTGTAATGCAGAGCCTCACTAACAGCTTTTGCGTCGACAATATCATCACCATTGAGGTCAGCGATGGTTCTTGAAACTTTCAAGATTTTATCTATAGCCCTTCCTGAAAGCTTGCTTTTTGTGACAAAAAGTTTCAAAATCTCCTCTGCTTTGTCGTCCAGTCTAATATACTTCTCAACCATCTTATGCGTCAACTTTGCGTTTAGCTTTATATTCTCTTCTTTGTATCTATGCATCTGTTTTTCTCGTGCTTTCATTACCCTTTCACGAATTTGCTCACTCGATTCCCCGTCTGTCTGTGAAATTTTTCCACGCATCTCTTCGTACGAGACCCTGGGAACCTGAATCTGAATGTCTATTCTATCAAGTATCGGACCTGAGATATTTTTCCAGTATTTTCTAATTTCATAAGGAGAACATTTGCAAGCTATTTCTTTGTCTCCATAGTAACCACATGGACACGGATTCATCGCCGCAATTAATTGAAAGTTGGCAGGAAAGATATGCGTGGCTTTTGAACGAGAAACAGTAACCACTCCATCTTCAAGAGGTTCGCGGAGTGCCTCCAAAACATCCCTCCTAAATTCGGGAAGTTCATCTAAGAACAACACACCATTGTGAGCAAGTGTTACCTCTCCAGGTTTGACGTTGGTGCCTCCGCCAATTATAGCCACCGCACTCGATGTATGGTGCGGACTTCTGAATGGTCTTTTAGTGATTAGTTTTGAATCCAACAGACCAATAGCACTATATATTTTCGAAGTTTCGATAATTTCTTGTTCACTCATAGGTGGTAGTATAGTTGGAAACCTTCGAGCAAACATTGTTTTTCCCGTGCCTGGTGGTCCAACCATCAATACATTATGTCCACCGCTTGCTGCAACTTCTAAAGCTCGTTTTGGAACTAAATGTCCACGAATATCCGAAAAATCCACTTCGTGGTTTTCAACATCAAACCTCGGTGTTTCATACTTAACTTGAGGAAGGTTTCCTGTCTTTATTGCTTGGACTGCTTCGTAGAGATTCTTAAATGGTAGGAATCTTGCTTTAGTAGCTGCGGCTTCAGGGATATTATCCGAAGGGATGATAAAGGTAGTCGAAGGATTCTGAAATTCCAACAATATAGGAAGGACACCTTTAACTTTTTTGACGCTCCCATCCAAACCCAGTTCTCCAATAACAACTGCGTTGAAGGGAGGTATGTGTTTTGCTGCTCCTAAAATAGCTAACGCAATTGCAAAATCTAAAAAGGTGCCTTCTTTTTTAACATCTCCAGGCGCTAAGTTAACAGTGATAAGCCCGTCGGGCATAGAAACATTTGAATTCTTGAAAGCACTGAGAATTCTTTGCTTGCTCTCTTTAACTGCGGTATCTGGTAGTCCGACAATGTTGATGTCTCTTTTTACACTTCGTGGGTTTATGTCCACCTCCACATTTACCAAAAGCGGAGTTATACCAACAATAACTGCCGACTTCGTGCTGAAAAACATCCCCCTATCCCCCTTGTCCTTTCATTAACTCGTAGACCCTTTGAGCAATTCGTGCAGTTAACCCCCAGATAACATAATTTTCGTACTTATAAAAGATGACCTTATAAACCCCCCGTTTCCAGTTGTATTCTCTTCCAAAAGGTATGAGATGATACGGAAAATCTTCACGTGGTGTAAGTTCCACATCAACATAACCAATAGAGTAAGGTTTTTCAAAGTGTTCAAGAGGGACTAAAAATATTTCCTTAACCTCACTTGGGTTTATACAAAGTTCATTTATGTCTACAAAAACAACAAATGGGTATACTACCGAATTGAAAGGTGTGATAAGTGGTTCTACTTCGAAAAGTAATTTAACAGTCTGGAGCCCTGTCTCTTCTTTAAGCTCCCTTAAGGCTGCTTCATATGGTTGTTCATTTTCTTCAATGTGTCCACCTGGAAACGATACTTCCAACGGCTGGGGAATGTTTTCCGACCTTACTTCAAAAAGAATTTTACGTTCATACACAGGGACACATACTGCATAGTAATTGAACTCACCAAGGAAGCGTTTCAAAAACTCACCTCAGCCTTTCGAAAATCGTTCTTTAAACTTGCGATGGGTTATTTAACGGCAGAATTCCAGTTCATCGGATTTCCATAGAGACTGTTCCAATATCCAGAAGGCGTATCGTTAACATAATAGCATCTCACTTCTTTACCAAAGACAAATAAGTAACCATTACTTAAACTTATGTATTTTCCATTCGGAACGCTATCTGTAAACAAAACTTTCTTAGTGTTTTTATCAATAACCTGGAATTTGCCAGTTGAATCGATAACATAGAGCTTTTCTTTTCCTAGAATAGCATCAGTGATTTCGGCCGAAATAGTCAAGAAATTGTTCTTTTCTTTAAAAACAACTGTGCCTTCTTTCATAGGTATGAATTCATAAACGTTTCCATATTCGTCTATAAGTGAAAAACCTAATTGTTTACTAACGTAAGGCGTTTCTGAGTATATCGGTAGGTTTTTAGGTTTCCCTGCAAAACCATCTATG
Organism: uncultured Fervidobacterium sp.; assembly: GCA_964452455.1. Taxonomy (GTDB): domain Bacteria; phylum Thermotogota; class Thermotogae; order Thermotogales; family Fervidobacteriaceae; genus Fervidobacterium. Next base: position 4,193 of record CAYVMA010000002.1, read on the forward strand.
TTCTTATCCCTCCAAAGATTCCCAGCACCGTCAACAACATAAACCTTTCCAGCAAGAGACACCGATGGCGGTATTGAAGGATAGGTCCCTACTTTGTACGAGCTTTTTATGGTTCCTGTTTTTCCTTCATCTTTGATAACATAAAGCGTTCCTTTATCTGTAACCACGTAGAGCAAATATCCATCCCAAGCAGGACCGTAAGCGATATCACTGTCAAGTGAAAGTTTCCATGCAAGTGTTCCATCTTCTTTTAATGCATAGACGGTATCATCCCATGACCCAACGTATATATGATTACCAATTGTAATATGCCCAGTTATAACAAAGTTGGTTCGGTACGACCAAACTATCTTCCCACCATCGATTGTGATAACCGTGCCCTTCGTTGTAGGCACATATGAAACAGTTCCTTTTACAGCAGGTTTGCCAGAAATAGAATCATTTAAGACCACTTTCCATAGAAGTTCGTATAATTTTGGAGCTTTTGGTTGTTGTTGAGTCTCAGAAGGTTTTACAATAGTTGTCTCTTCCTTTTTTTGTTGTTCTTCGATAGATTCATTTTGTGAAGTCGAAGGAGCAGTTGATTGTTGGGTTGGAAGTTGCGACTGAACCGTTACTGGTTCTTGAACAACAGTAGTCTCTTCCTCTTCCTCTTCCTCACCAGTATAAACAGGGGCAAGAGATTTTACGGTAAATTTCAACTCTTTTTGTACAAGGTCAGCAGTAATCAACAAATTTCCAGAATACAGGTACCTTCCATCTGTAAAAAGTGCTCCTTTGTATGGAAAAGTAGTGCTTAACCTTGCCGAACCTCGGTAGAAGTAAATCTTACTCCCATCACTAAAGACATGATAACCAGAAAAGTAGACGTAATCTGAAAACTTCGGGTAGATTCTTTCGAGCTTCAAAAACCTAACATTTGAAATGTTAAAAAGTTGCGTTTGCGAGCCAAAAACTGCCATGTATTGTTCGGAAATCTTAATGGAATTCGCGTTTGTTGGCATGGACCATACAACGTTGCCAGCATAGTAACATACTATTTGGTTACTCTCGATTCCAATTATGTAGTCTGACACAACGTAAACACTCTTCATCTTTGACGATATTGTTCCTATACTTGTTGCTGAACCTTTTTCTATCTTGTACACTTTCGAGTTTGATAATACATAGTTAATCCCTACACGCTGCGCATTTTTAATGTCTATTTTAGTTTTCCCATCAAGAGAGTAAATACCATCACCTGCAACGTAGTAATATTGCGTACCGTCGAAGAGGACATCCAAAGCTGATACGTTCCTGATAACATTACCAGCTTCATCGACAATACCTGAAGTTGTAACGATAAGAGCCCCAGAAAATAGTAGTGTAGCGAACAAGAAAGATAATAGAATAACTGTCAGTAAATTTCTTCTCATAGCATCTTACCCCCAGATAATCTACTTGATACTGCTTAAGGGTTAATCAACCAAACGTGATTAATTATAAAAACGTTCAGTTATTTATTGGCGAGACCTGTAGAATCAAGAATTTCAGATACATCGTTTCAAGAATATTGTAAACTTGTGGATGGTCAACAGGCTGGCCACCTCTGTAAATTAACCTCAAAAGAACTTTAGCATCAATAGCAGCATCAACCAAAATAGACTCAAATTCGCTCTGGGATACAACTTGCGTACAGGAAGCCGTGGCAAGTAAACCTTCGCTTTTCAGTAGTTTCATACTTCTATAGTTAATTTCTTTATAGCCCTTAAACGCTGCATCACGACTTGAGGCACTCTTAGCGAAAGACGGAGGGTCAAGTACTACTATATCGTATTTTTTTGCTTTCTCATAACTGTACTTCAAGTAATCAAAAGCATTTGCAATGACAAAGTCCATTCTATCTTTATCAAAACCATTTAATTTTGCAATTTCTCTTGCTACTTCAATCGCACGCTCTGAGTAGTCTACAAAAGTTACGTGCTTTGCTCCACCACTAAGTAAGTGCATTCCAAAATTTCCGGTATACGAAAAACAATCGAGACAAATCTTGTCATAGGCAAACTCTCTGAGTTTTCTTGCATTCTCACGTTGGTCTAAGAACGCTCCTGTCTTTTGTCCTTTTGTATCAGCCAAGAACTTTATCCCGTTTATCTCAAATGGTATAAGTTCTGGACCAGAGCCGTAAATCCAACCTGAGAATTCTTCAAGACCTTCTTTCTTAACAGCATTTCCCTCGGTTCTTTCAAATATACCTGCCGGTGAGAAAATTTCAACAAGGACTTCCAAAATGAGGTTTTTAAGCCTGTTTATTCCAAGTGTATTAAATTGAATTGTAAGATATTCATCGAACTTATCCACAATGAGTCCAGGTAATCCGTCAGCTTCACCAAAGACAACTCTGTAAGCATTCTCTTTTGTGATATTGTATCTATTTCTTATTGCTTGCAAAATTCTATTCTTTATAAATTCCCGGTTAATTTCCACCGGTTTTCTTGAAAGCAATCTGACCGTTATCTTAGATTTTGTATTGATGTATCCAATCCCCAAAAACTGATTTGCGAAAGTGTATACAAGGACTATATCTCCATCCTCAAAACTGCCTTCTATCTTTTCAATTTCGTTATCGTAGACCCAAGGATGTCCATTAAATACACGACGTTTGATGTCTTTCTTTAAAATAACTTTCGCATTTCTGTTAACCACCGCCTATTTCACCTCTTAGCATGTCATATAATCATCGCCTACGGTTAAATTATAGCATAGATTTCGCTTTTCTCAATCGTGTTGGTATTTTGAAAAAAATTAAGTAAACTCTCGGTATTAAATGGTCTAAACAATAAAACGTTATAAGATTCTTATAGCGAACGATTTCGGGATTTTTTACAGTGGGGCCTTAAGGATTATAATTTTGTTGAAAAACGTTCGAGAATTAAACTTTTCATGAAAAAAACTCAACACTCTGGGGAAAGGGGAGTGGCTGCAACATGCGGATAAAGGAACATCCTATTCTTAGTGTTCCAAGTGAGAAAACTTACTTAACGTTCTACTTTGAAGGGCAAATTGTTTACGCAACTTCGGAAGATACGATTGCAAGTGCTCTTATTGCAAACGGCTTTGATGTTTTCGGTTTCACAGAGCACAACCATCCTAGAGGTTTTTTCTGTGCTATAGGTAAGTGTTCAGCCTGCCTTGTGGAAGTTGACGGGATTCCTAACGTTAGAGCTTGTATAACCCCCGTAAGAGAAGGTATGCATGTCAAAATGCAGGTTGGAAGGGGGAAACCGAAATGGTAAGGCACGTCAAAGCACTCGTTGTCGGTTCAGGACCAGCTGGATTAACTGGAGCAATTGCTATAGCAGAATCTGTTGGTGATGGTAAAGATGTGGTAATTATAGACGAAGGAATCGAACCTGGTGGTCAACTTCCAAAACAAACACACAAATTCTTTGGTCACGAAGGATTCTACGCCTCAGTGAGAGGGTTTGAAATTGGAAACTTACTTGTCAAAAAAGTTAAAAGTCTTGGGGTTGAAATAATACAGCAAGCAACAGTAACAGGTATATATGAAGACGCAATAACTGTTTACGATAGAGTAAACAACATTGTGAATGAGTATTTAGCAGATTATCTGCTAATTGCAACCGGAGCAACAGAAAAGTTTCTAGCATTCAAAAATAATACGCTTCCAGGTGTTTATGGAGCAGGTGCTGTTCAAACGCTGATGAACCAATACAGAGTTCTCCCAGGTCAATCGTTCCTTATAGTCGGTGCAGGTAATATAGGGCTTATCGTTGCATATCAGTTAGTTCAGGCTGGTGCAAAAGTAAAAGCTATTGTTGAGGCTTCATCACATGTTGGTGGATACGCCGTTCACGCGAATAAAGTCAAAAGGCTTGGAATACCAATATTGCTTAGACATACGATTCTTGAGGCGATAGGGAAAGACAAGGTCCAAGGTGCAGTTGTGGCCGAAGTTGATGAAAGATTTAAACCTATACCGGGAACGGAAAAAGAATTTGTTGTTGATGCCATATGCCTGGCTGTTGGTTTGCAACCAAATGTTGAGCTTGTTGCTCAAACTGGCGCAAAACTTGTTTACATACCCGAATTAGGAGGGTATGTGCCTTTGCGTGACGAGAACATGAGAACAACCGTACACAATGTATTTGTCGCTGGAGACCTCTCTGGAATAGAAGAAGCAACGACTGCTATGATTGAAGGATACATTGCCGGTTACAATATTGCACAAGAACTAACGGGAAAACCATTTGAAGAAAAGATTAAAAAGATGAAAAAAGAGCTCGAAGAGTTTAGAAGAGGTCCTTTCTCCAAAAAGGTTAGGGACGGACTAAGAAAGATGGGAATTGTGTTTCCTGAAGGTGGATACAGGGAAGAACAACAAATTGACAAAGGACCAATAGGAAAATTAAGGGCGGTTATAGAATGTCCACAAGCTATACCTTGCAATCCATGTGAAACGTCTTGTCCAACGGGAGCCATAAGTGTCGGTGCTAATATTAACGGCATACCACAAATAGATTATACCAAGTGTATCGGTTGCGGTGTGTGTGTTATGAAATGCCCGGGGCTTGCAATATTTATGGTTCAGGAGAAGGATGAGTACTCTCTTGTTGGTATCCCATACGAGCTACTTCCAATACCTGAAAGCAGTATGAAAGTAAAACTTTTAGACAGAGAAGGTAAGGACGTTGGCGATGGAGAAATAGACCATGTGGTTCTAAACAACAAGGGAAAAACACACATAATATTTCTCAGAGTGCCAAAAGGATACGAAGATGTAGTTAGAAGCTTCCGAATACCGGCTAAGTCAGAGGAATTTATCTGTAGATGCGAGGAAATAACAAAAGAAGATATCGAAAGAGTTATAGACATGGGCATTACAGATTACGAAGAACTTAGACGAGTACTAAGAATAGGTATGGGACCGTGTGGTGGAAAGACCTGCAGGACTTTAACTTTACAAATCCTTTCAGAGAAGACAGGTAGACCTATTTCTGAAATAGAACTTGGAGCCTACCGCCCCCCAACAATGCCGACTCCATTTGAAGCTGTGGTCAAGTCCGAATTGACTGAGAACAGTGAGATTTCTGGCAACATACAAGGGGGTGTCAAAGATGAGTGAAGTTAAAAAGTATGATGTATGCATAATAGGTGGGGGTATAACAGGAACTGCGTTGGGGTATTTCTTGTGCAAACTTGGAAAAACTTCTGTTGCCATATTCGAAAAATCCTACCTTTCATCAGGCTCAACGGGTAGATGCGCTGGCGGAATTAGACAACAATGGTCGACTAGACCAAATGTGCGTTTAGCAATGAGAAGTGTTAAATTATTCGAAAGATTCAAAGAAGATGTTGGTATGGATATAGAATACAAACAGGGTGGCTATTTGGTGCTCTCATATAGCGAAGAAGAAGCTGAACAATTTGAAAAGAACGTTAAAATGCAACGTGAAGAAGGACTAAACGTAGAAATTCTTACTCCTAAACAGGTTTCTGAAAGATACCCGTACATAAACACCGAAGGGTTGGTTATGGCTACATTCTGCCAAACGGATGGTCATGCCAATCCGCACAAAGCTGTTATTGGTTATGCACAAGCAATTAGAAGAATGGGTGGACACATATATACCCACACAGAAGTAAAGAATATTGATGTTGCAAACGGGAAAGTTATAGGCATCGATACGACAGCAGGTTATTTTGCATGTGATATAGTCGTCAATGCCTCTGGACCATGGTCAAATGAGGTCTCAAAACTTGTCGGTGTTGACCTTATGACCGAGAGTTACAGACATCAAATTTTGGTGACCGAGCCTTTAGAAAACTTCTTCCCAATGATGGCAATAAGCTTTTCCGGTAATTTTTACATGCGTCAGACCCTCCATGGACAATTCATAATGGGACAAGGTGATAAAGATGAAAAACCAGGACTTAACTTCAACGTCACGTACAAATTTGAAAAAGAGCTAGCAAGTAAAATGGTTAAGATTTTCCCATTCCTAAAAAATGTCAGGATAATACGACACTGGAGTGGAATGTACAACATGTCACCTGATGCTCAGCCGATAATTGGTGCAAGCGAAAAGGTAAAAGGATATTATTACGCAGTAGGCTATTCAGGCCATGGTTTCATGGTAGCACCTGCTGTTGGTGAAGCACTTGCCGAATTGATAGTTTTCGGGAAAACGCTACACACAGATATTTCTTACCTTGATATTAAGAGATTCGAAGGACAGGTTTTGGAAAGAGAGAAAAATGTGGTATAATTTAAGTAGTATTAGAAAAGCATACTGGTTTTGAGGGGCGTTGGTAGTAAAATGGACAAGAAAGTCCTTATAGTTGACGACAGTAAATTTTGGAGGATGGTTCTTCAAAGTATCCTAGAGAAATTAGGAGTAAAACAGATAATTGCTGCTGAGGATGGAACAAAAGGTATAGAAATTGCCTTAAAAGAGCTACCAGATATAATCATTACCGACTACAATATGCCTGGAATATCAGGTCTTCAAATGTCCCTTTATCTTAGGTCGATACCCGCGTTTAAAAACGCGGGTATCGCTGTTTTAACTGGTTCTGATGATGTCATAAATGAGTTCTGGGCTGCGCATAGCGGTGCGAACAAATTTATCTCTAAACTTCTTTCAAAAGACGTGCTTGAAAAAGAACTTCAAGGATTTCTTTCTGGTGGATACTCTTCTTCTAAGGCAAAAGAAATGTTTTACGCAACAAGTATCTATGATGTTCTCGAACAAAAGATGCGAACAGAAATACTGAACAGAGAGATACTTTCTCTCATTCAATTCGCAAGAGATGAACTTTACGTCATCCAGCAACTCAAGAATTTTTTAGAATTCTTCTCCCGTTTTACTGGGCTTGCTTTCCTTCTTTTATCACCAGTTGAGGGGCGAATTTACAATTTTGGCTTGCCGTTAAGTAAAATGATGAGTAAAGAAAAGTTGCTGAGTTCGTTTGAAAAACCATTAGAGCCTTCCAATTGGTCTTACTTTGGTAATTTTGGTTCGGAATTCAACGTAGATGGTTTGGAAACCGTTGTTATCAAATATCAAGAGAGTGAAATAGGACTAATCGCATATACAAATCCAACAGATAGGTGGAGTTTGAACAAAGTTTTAAATGAAGCAAGTGAAAGCTTATCACTTCTTTTTAATACATTGAATATTTTCAGGGAACTCAAGGTTGCATCTACCGTTGACGGCTTAACGGGACTATTCAATAAGAAGGAACTATTGAGATTCCTTGAAGAGACTCATAACCTGGCCAAAATAAACAGAACGATATATTACGTTGCAATGTTCGATATTGACAACTTTAAAAAGGTGAACGATACATACGGACATTTAGTGGGTGACGAGGTATTAAAGATTGTTGCAGCGATTCTGAAAGAGGAGATATCAGGAAAAGGTATAGCAGGAAGGTATGGTGGAGAAGAATTCTGTCTTATCATAACAAAGGTGTCGAACAGCGACGAGGTTGTTGACTTAATTGAGAAAATCTTAGCTAGAGTTAGAAACACTCAATTCCCACACGGTAAATGCACCATTTCTTGTGGTGTTGTGAGTTCGGAAGGTTATGAATCCCCGACTGAAGTGTTGAAAGCAGCGGACGACCTACTCTATATATCGAAAAAAACCGGAAAAGACAAAGCAAGTTATATGTTCCTTCCAAAAAATAATGTCCTGCTCAGCCAAGCACAACATCAAGAGCAGACATGATTAAAAAACCGAATATGAGAAAGTAAGTAGATAGCCGTTCATTTCCACGTAAATGTGTCTCAGGTATAACCTCATCGCTCACAACAAACACCATAGCACCTGCTGCAAATGCCAACATATATGGTAAAAGTCCTTTGCTAATTAATATCAGTCCTGCACCAAATATTCCACCGAGAATTTCAACAACACCAGTTAGCAAGGTAATTAATAATGAAAACGGTATTGAATATCCCGCATTCATTAACGCAATCATTGTAGCAGCCCCTTCTGGAATATTCTGTGCACCAATAGCTACTGCAACGCTCAGCGCTTCAGGAGTGTACCCACTTATGCCAACCGCCATACCTTCTGGGAAGTTGTGAATTGTTATAGCTATTATGAAGAGCCATATCTTTGACAGTCTCTTAACATCTGCTCCTTCGTGACCTTTCAAAAAATGTTCATGTGGCGAATACTTATCCATTAAATCTACAAGAACTGCACCAAGCAAGAAACCTATGGTAAAGCGTAAAACTCCACCTATTTCAAGCGAAGGACCTGCTAAACTAAAAGCACTTGCTGCAAGCATTATGCCTGCAGCCATACCCATCAACGAATCGATAACCTTTTCTCCAAGGTGTTTGTGAAATAATAGCAACGGTACTGCACCAAGCACAGTTGAAAGTCCAGCCAGTGTGCTAAGAATTGTTCCCTTTAAGAATTCCTGAGCCAGGATAATACTGACACCCCCAACTTTAGTAATGCCCTACCTATAAGTATTCTAACACAAAGTATAAAATTAAACAATATATTTATGACTGTTCAAGCATTTTGCTGCACTGCAAGATTTGGGTCATAAGCCTCGTCTGGAGCCTTAATAAGAAAGCCAACAATTACAATCGTAGAAATGATATTCACTGTCAAGAAGAACCAAAATGCATCGATTCTGTCAAGAAGATACCCATACAATGCGGATGAAATTGGAACACTTCCCATCGAAAAAAGTGACAAAACGGAAAAGACCCTTGAGCGCAACTCAGATGGAACTAGCATTTGAAGATTTGCACTAATCGGAATATTGACCAATACATTGAAGAAACTAACGACAACTGTGCCAGCGATGAAGAACATGTACAATGTTTCCTTGCCAAGCCCAAAATAGGGCATAATAAATACAGAGAAAAGCACCGTAAATGTTTGTCCGAGTAATAGCCCCCAAGATATTAGAAATTTGGAGCTAAATTTATGAAGAAAGAACATAATTGCTATATTTCCTAATAACGCTCCTATTGTTCCAAAGACTTGTAATGTACCAAATTGTGTTGCGGAAAACTTTAGTACTGTTCGAAGAATATACGGGAATACAACACTAAAGAGAGGTGACATAAGGAAGTTTATTACTATAGCAAAAGTAAATAGGAACTTTAACCCTCGGTTTTTAACAACAAATTTGATTCCTTCAGAGAGCTCACCAACAAAATTAACTCTTCCTTCTTTGGGATGATGATTATAAATAATGAACATTTCACTGACTCCTGATAATATGTATAATACCGACGTCATAAGAAGGACATTAGTCAATCCGTAGTAACCGTATAACATAGAGCCAACGATAGGTCCAATAATGTTAGCCCCACTATTTGCCATGGCATTTAACGATGTTGCCCTTTTGAGATTTTCTTTCCTTACAACATCTCCAAACATGGCTCCGGTAGGCCCATCGAAAAGCCCGTCACAGAACGAAAGGATTGCTCTAAACACAAGAAGCACCCTTACATTCATCCTGTTATTAATAGCAATAAGCCATAGAATAAATAACAACAGTCCTCTCAGTTCATCAAGAAGAACCATAATAGTCTTTCTGTTAAGCCTATCTCCAATAACTCCTCCAATAGGTGTTGAAAACAATCGTGGTAATATTCCAAGAACCGTGAATATCCCCATCATTGTTCCCGAACCCGTCTTATCTAAAATATACAACGGCATAGCTACAAGCAAAGCCGCTGCACCTAAAACAGATTCGAATCGCCCACTAATTATCAACGCTAAATTTCTTTTCTCATACTTGTACAGCTCTTCTGACATAAATCTGGTCCCTCCCGCTTTTACATATTTTGTCCTAGTGCAAATATATTTTATAGTTAGCAAATATTTTTGTCAAGTATTCAAATTATTTTGTGTAAAAAAACAATTCGGAAAGCGAATGAATTTGTGGTATAATTTTAAATGCGTGCAGAGAAGTGATAGGGGGGATTAGAGTGAAACGTAGATTATTTGACCATAGTGAACTAATCGAGTTATGCGAAGTACCTGGTGTATCTGGTAGGGAAGAACGTGTAAGAGAGAAAATCTCTGTTATGTTAGGTGTAGAGAAATCTGAGCTAAAGACTGACAAGATTGGGAATTTAATCTTTGAGAAGAAAGGTTTGTCCAATGAAAAAGAGGTACTCTTAATGGCACACATGGATGAGATAGGTTTTTATGTTTCCTCACTTAGGGCAGACGGGAAATTAGAAGTAAAGAACGTTGGAGGAATCGTTGAAGAAACTTTACCCGGTTCTTTTGTTCAGGTATTTACGAAAACCGGTGTGATTGACGGCGTAATTGGTGCAGTTCCACCTCATCTTAAAGCAGACGGAGGAGCTTTTGAAAAGGTTGTCGATGTCGGTGCTAAAAGTATGAATGAACTTGTAGAATTGGGAATTGATGTTATGGATTATGTAGTCTTTAGGAAAACTTACGCTTTATTGAACTATGATTACTTGGCAATGAGAAGCTTAGATGACAGGTTTGGTTGTTTCACACTTATTGAAGTCTCACGTAATGTTCATCCACGTTCAACAGTTGTCTTTGCCTGGACAGTACAAGAGGAAGTTGGGCTTCGTGGTGCAAAAGCTCTCGCAAGTATATATAATCCCGACTTAGCTATTGCAATCGATTCTTTTGCATGTTGTAGTAAACAAAATGCTCACATTGAACTTGGAAAAGGACCTGTGGTAAGGGCTTTCGATAATAGCTCCATATCCAGCTACGAGATTACCAAATTCATTGTTTCATTGGCACACAAGGAAGGAATACCGATACAAATTGGTGTAACTGGTGGTGGCAATGATGCTAGTGTTTTCGTTGAGAAAGGTGTGCCCATGGTTGCTTTGAGTGTGCCTGTGAGATATCTGCATTCTCAAGTTGAGATGATTAACCTAAATGATTTGGAAAACCTTATCAAATTGCTTACGAAATTCTTGGAGGTGTTCTGAGTGATTGAATTGTTGTTGTTTTTAGGAGGGTTTTTTTCAGGAGTAGTCAATGTTCTGGCAGGTGGTGGTTCTTTTCTCACGCTTCCAATACTCGGTTTGTATGGTCTAAGTCCAACCGTGGCTAATGGAACCAACAGAATAGGCATACTTTTACAAAACATCTCGGCAACATGGCGCTTTTTGGTTAAAAAAGAATTGGACCTGAAAAATGCTCTTATTATAACTCTTCCAACGATGATGGGAGCTATATTAGGTACATCAATAGTCCTGAGCCTTCCTGAAAAGTTAGTTAAGCTGAGTGTTGGAATTATATTTATCATTATGTCTTACTTTGTATTGTTTACACCTAAGGTTTGGGAAGAGGGAAGGAGAAAGAAATCAAACAGAATTTTCAGTTTTGTGATCTTCTTTCTTATAGGAATCTACGGCGGGTATATCCAAGCAGGGGTTGGATTTTTCTTAATCTATGCATTAACACTTTTGGAAGGTTACGATGTGAGAAAGGCAAATGCGATGAAGATATTCCTGACACTCATTTTTACGGTTTTCTCATTGACCTTGTTTTCACTTAAGAACAAAGTCGAATTTGTTCCAGGGTTAATTCTTGGCGCTGGTTCCTTTGTTGGAGGATACGTCGGCTCTTATTTGAACACACGAGTGAATAAGAAGGTTATAAGGTTTGTTGTAGCTGGAATGATGATATTTTCAGCAATGAACTATATTTTCTCTTAATGTATTTAAAAAAACAGCCCTGGTTTTAGCTATGAAACGTTTGATTCTTACCAGGGCTGTTGTTTTAATCTTCTGTCGATTTCATCTATTATCTTTTTAAGTTTCTTGGCTTCTTTGTAGTCTTCTCTCCTCAGAGCCTTTTTTAATTTATGGTTAAGCAACGTTAGTCGACGCTTCTGAATGTCGGTGACCACCTTGCCGTAAATGTTTGAATCTTTGGGAAACATCGTTAACTGAATGGTGCTGGGTTGTTCAGAATACAAAAACTCCAGGGAAAAAACAAATTTCCTGTTCTTCGCTGGAGATTCTTCCATAAGATTTTTGTGTGACAATATGGTTTGCAAGCCAGCACGTGTGTATCGCTCAACTTCGTACTTCAGTAACTCTTTAACACAAGCCTTACAATATGATATCTTCTTTACAGTTCCGTCAACGTAAACATTTTGATGTATTTCTGCCTTGTTGCCACATCTGATGCACTTTTCCTTTTCCAATTTATCACCTTCTCAAATTCTTTAAGTCTTTGTTTATAATCTTTTGGCATTCGCACGTTACTCGATTTGAATTGAATTGTATTTGTTCATCGCTTTATCAATGCCTTCAGAAACAATCGTCTCTATTGCTTGTAGTGTTAGGTCAATAACCTTACGTAGCTTTTCAAATTCTTCCGGCGAGAAATCTGAAAGAACGTAATCCGCAGCATCAACTTCTTTTGGTTTCGGTCCAATGCCTATCCTTACTCTTGGAAAATCTTGACCGATGTACGATATTATTGATTTAATTCCGTTATGTCCACCTGCACTACCATCTTTGCGGATTCTAATTCTTCCCAATGGTAAATCGAGGTCGTCATACACTACTATTATATCATCATGTGGTAAGTATTTAAATACCTCTCCACTCAAATTCATATAGGTCAAAGGCTTGACCAACTTTACCTTCTGCCCAGAAATGTTGATATCTGAATAAAGATAATTTGGTCCAGACTTCCATGACTTACTCAATCTATCTAAAACCATGAATCCAACGTTGTGGCGAGTATTTGCGTATTTTTCACCCGGGTTTCCCAACCCTATTATTATCAACGTCAGTTCCTCCCTTACCTTGTAATCCAAATATCCGAGTATAACACCAAACTAACGAAAAGTCCCCCTGCGGGGGACTTTTCACAGTGTGCTCTTTAAGTGAATTATTCTTCTTCCTCTTCTTTCTTACCTTTCTTGAGAACTTCAGGTTCAGAAGTCTCGGTTGGTGTTGTAGTTTCTTCTACTTCAAGTCCCCTTGGCACAACTATTGTTATCAAAACATCTTCTGGTTCCATATCAATTTTAACGCCCTCAGGAAGCTTAACATCTTTAACCCTCAGTGAATCTCCAAGGTCTAAGCTTGTCACGTCGATTTCTATTGTCTCAGGTATTCTATCGGGCAGTGCTTCAACTACAACTTCGTGGTGGATAACTTCCAAGATACCACCTTTTTCAACACCTATTGCCTTGCCAACGATGTGTAGTGGAACGTTAATCTTCATCTTGTGGTGAGCTTCGGGGATGTAAAAGTCAACATGCCTAACTTCATCTGTAACCTTGTCGTATTGGACCATTTTTATGAACGCCATATGTTTGAGAACTTCTTTTCCGTTTTCATCTTTCACAACAAGTGTTAGTGGTGTCGACTCTGTGACTTCTTTAAAAAGCTTTAAGAAGCTGTTCTTTTCCAAAGCCAAGCTAACTGGTTTCTCGACTCCAGGTCCGTACGCAATAGCAGGTATAATACCCTGCGCTCTCAATCTTCTAACTGCGCGCTTTTTACCAACAATAGACCTTAGTTGCGCGTTAACTACGTGCTCCATGTCAACTCCTCCTTCTTTTTTATTTTTAAGGTTTATATTATCTTTTTATTTTTTCCTCAGCCGGGTTAGAGTTATTTGAAGAGTATACTGACAGAGAGATTCTTTCTAACCCTAATTATCGCTTCCCCAAGCAAAGGTGCCACGGAAACAATATGAAACTTGTTAGGTAGACTCTGATGATATATTGTATCACTAATATAAATCTTTTCAATACTCGAGTTTTCAATTCTTTCAACTGCACCAGATGAGAGAACCGGATGTGTTATACAAGCAATCACTCTTTTCGCTCCTGCGTTCTTTACAGCATTTGCACCTTCAACCAAGGAACGTGCAGTATCAACGATGTCATCTACGATAATCGCAGTCTTATCCTTAACATCACCAATTATGTTAAGAATTTCAGCTACATTGTCTTTTGGACGTCTTTTGTCAAGTATTGCAAGAGGGAGGCCCACCCTTTCAGCTATTTGTCGCGCTCGTTTAACTCCACCCACATCCGGTGAAACGATAACAGCATCGTCGGTCAATATCCCATCTTTGCTTAGTGTCTCAAGAAACACGGGAAAGCTCCAAAGGTTGTCAACAGGAATATCGAAAAATCCTTGAACTTGTTCGGCGTGTAAGTCAACAGTCATCACACGAGTTGCGCCTGCAACTGTGAGCAAATTGGCAACGAGCTTTGCTGTAATCGGGTCTCTACCTTTTGCCTTTCTATCTTGCCTCGCATAACCATAGTACGGAATTACAACTGCTATGCTATTTGCAGAAGCCCGTTTAAACGCATCTATCATAACTAACAATTCCATTAAATTTTCGTTAACCGGTGGGCAAGTAGGCTGGATAACAAAGACATCGTGACCACGTACTGTTTCTTCTATACGAACGTTGATTTCACCATCCGCAAACCTTCCGACCGTAATGTCTCCAAGTCTCATACCAATGTAGCTAGCAACCTTTTCCGCCAAGACCTTGTTCGCATTGCCAGTGAAAATCTTCATTTCATTCCTTGTGATTTGCATTTTTCATGGCCTCCCTTTTCAGCTTTGCCCAGTTTTCTTTAATAACTTGTCTCGCCCTTCCAAGTGCCAGAGCATCATCAGGAACGTCTTCAGTGATAACCGAACCTGCACCTACAATTGCACCTTTTCCTATTTTAACAGGTGCAACTAGCGAAGAATTACTACCTATAAATGCACTATCACCGATAAATGTCTGGTATTTTTTGTAACCATCGTAATTGCAAGTGATAGTTCCGGCTCCAATGTTTACGTCTTCGCCAACAGTTGCATCCCCCAAGTAAGTGAGATGCTGTGCTTTTGAGTTCTTTCCTATCGTAGATTTCTTCGTTTCCACGAAGTTTCCAATTTTTACATTCTCTTTTAAAATCGTTCCCTCTCTCAACCTTGAGAACGGTCCAACAGATACGTTATCTTCTACAACTGCACCTTCAACTTCTGAACGTACCACTTTTACGTTGTTCCCAAGTATTGAATTCTTTATTCGAGTGTATGGTCCTATCTCACAGTCCTCACCAATGGTGATTTCTCCTTCTAAAATTGTAAATGGATGAATTATCGTGTCAATACCTATTTTCACATCCGGTCCTATGAATGTGGAACTGGGATCTACTATTGTAACTCCCGAAAGCATCAACTCTTTCAGAATTCTTTCTCTTGCAATAGCCTCAAGCTGGGAAAGCTGAACTCTATCGTTTACACCAGATACTTGCACAGGATCATCTAACAATACTGTTTCAACATTCTTTGCCATTTCAACTAAATCTGTCAAATAGTACTCACCTTGTGCATTGTTGTTAGAGAGCTTATCTATGTTATCCAGCAAGAACTTTCCAGAAAATATGTAAATTCCACTGTTGACTTCTTTTATCCTTAGTTGTTCCTCATTAGCATCCTTGTGTTCGACAATTCTAATCTTTCCATTTTCCCTAACGATTCTTCCATATCCGGTAGGGTCATCTGCAATGAACGTTAAGACTGTAACATCCGCTCTGGCATTCGTATGAGTTTCTAAAAGTCTTTGAATTGTTTCCTCCTTTAGAAGAGGGACATCACCATAGAGTATCAGTACACCATCGCTTGGTGATATAAACTCTTTAGCACACATTACCGCATGTCCTGTCCCAAGTTGCGGCTCTTGAATGTACGTTTTAACATCTGCTGGGAGATAAGACTTCACAATCTCCGCCTTGTGACCAACCACAACGCCTACTTCTCCAAATTTCTTTCCCAAGTCCACAACCCAGTTTATCATCGGCTTGCCTAGTATCTTGTGAACTACCTTTGGGTATTTTGACTTCATCCTTTTGCCTAATCCAGCAGCAAGTATGAGTACTTTCATACCAATAACCCCCAACATTTTTATTCATTATCTTCGTCGTCAGTTTTATATCTTTTTTGAATTGAATATTCTCTTAAAATAACCGGAATGAGAATAAGTCCGAGCAGGTATCCTTTAACACCAAATTTATGGGCTCCTATCGCACCTATACCCATTCCGGTCAATAACATCATTGGAATAAGACTATACCAAGTTTTGAGTATGTCATAGAAAATTGAAAGAAATGTTCCACAAACAACGAAATTCAGCCCTTCCAAACTATATGGCCGAAACCTGCCAAATATTGCTATCGCACCAATTAGAAGAAGATTTAACCCTGCTAAGGACTCCGCACGGTCGCTTTTCCTAAACGCGAAGTATAATCCTACAAGTATGAGGGAAAAATAACCGGGGTTTCTTGTCAAATAGAACACAGCTATGGAAGCAACTATGGAAAGTATCAAAGCCACCATTGGATATCACTCCGTTTGATAGAAGATAAAAGTAGCATCTTAAGAAATATAAGGGGCGCAAAAGCGCCCCATACGATTTGAGGATTATTAGCTTCTGTATTTAATACTTGCTTGAGCAGCTGCAAGTCTAGCAACTGGAATTCTGTATGGTGATGCGCTGACGTAGTCAAGTTTTGTTGTGGCAAAGAATTCGATGGATTTTGGATCTCCACCGTGCTCACCACAGACTCCACATTTGAGTGTTGGTTTAACTTCCTTACCTTTTTCTGTAGCTGATTTGACGAGCTGACCAACACCTTGTGTATCGATGTGTTTGAATGGGTCGTGTTCAAGTATGCCTTTTTCAAGGTATTCTGGCAAGAACTTTCCAACGTCATCTCTGCTGAATCCGAATGTCATCTGTGTAAGGTCGTTTGTACCAAAGCTGAAGAAGTCAGCTTCCTGAGCAATCTGGTCTGCTGTAACTGCTGCTCTTGGAACCTCTATCATTGTTCCAACGAGGTACTTGAGGTCAACACCGTGTTCTTTAATGAGTGCGTCTGCTGTTTCCATAACAACTTGTTTTATGTATTTAAGTTCGTTGACATGGCCTACAAGAGGTATCATTATTTCCGGAACAACTTCGATACCTTCCTCTTTCTTAAGTTCAATAGCTGCAAGGATTATTGCTTTTGTTTGCATTACAGCAATCTCTGGGTATGTGATGACAAGCCTTACGCCCCTGTGTCCGAGCATTGGGTTAAGCTCGTGGAGTTGTTCAACAACTTTCTTGAGTTCTTCAACAGAAATACCAATCTGCTGAGCAACTTCTGCCATCTGTTCTTCCTCTTGTGGCAAGAACTCGTGTAGTGGTGGGTCGATAAGTCTTATTGTAACTGGGTAACCCTTCATTTCTCTGAACAGACCTTTGAAATCTTCTTTTTGGAGTGGAAGAAGTTCTGCGAGTGCTGCTTCTCTTTCTTCTTTTGTTCTCGCGACTATCATTCTTCTAACCTTTGGTATTCTGTCCTTTTCAAAGAACATATGTTCAGTTCTGCAGAGTCCGATACCTTCTGCTCCGAATTCTCTCGCAACTTTTGCATCTCTTGGAACGTCAGCGTTTGCTCTAACTCCAAGTTTTCTGAATTCGTCTGCCCATGAGAGTAGTTCGGCAACTGGTCCTTCAAGACCTTGTGGTTTAACCGTCGTAATCTTTCCAAGGAACACTTCTCCAGTAGTTCCATCTATTGACAACCATTCACCTTCTTTAACGATTACGTCGCCAACTTTGAGATAGCCTTCTTCTTCATTAACGTAAATACTTTCCGCACCGACTACTGCTGGTTTACCAAGACCTCTTGCAACAACAGCAGCGTGAGATGTCATACCACCGCGTGCTGTTAGTATACCCTCGGCTGCATTCATACCACCGACGTCTTCAGGACTTGTCTCTGGTCTAACAAGGAGAACCTTTTCTCCTGCTTTTGCCGCTTCTTCGGCTTTGTGTGCATCGAAGTAAACTTTACCTGTTGCAGCACCTGGTGACGCTGGAAGCCCTTTTGCAATTACCTTTGCATTCTTTCTTTCTTTTTCATCGAATTTCGGGTGGAGCACTCTTTCAATATCGGATGGTTGGACTCTCAAGACGGCTGTCTTCTTATCGATGAGACCTTCGTGAACCATATCAACAGCTATCTTTATTGCAGCCTGGCTTGTTCTCTTTGCGCTTCTTGTCTGGAGTATGTAGAGTTTCCCTTTTTCAACTGTGAATTCGATGTCCTGCATGTCTTTGAAGTACCTTTCAAGTCTGTCCATTATTTGGATGAGTTCTTCGTAAGCTTGCGGAATCATTTCTTTCATTTTCTCAAGAGGATATGGAGTTCTTATACCAGCAACGACGTCTTCACCTTGTGCATTTGGCAAGAATTCTCCGTAGTATACTTTTTCTCCAGTGTTCGGGTCTCTTGTGAAACAAACACCTGTACCGCTGTCGTCACCCATGTTACCAAAGACCATGGCAACAATGTTGACAGCTGTTCCAAGGAGCTGACCTTCTTTGATTCCATGAATTTCTCTGTATTTAATAGCCCTATCACTCATCCATGACCAAATAACTGCTTCAATTGCTGCCCACAATTGTTTGTAGACATCCTGTGGGAACTCTTTTGCGTGTTTTTTGTAAATTTCTTTGTAGATTTCTACAAGCTTTTTGAGGTCTTCTGCATCAAGCTCTGTGTCAAGCTTTACACCTTTTTGTGCCTTCATTTCAGCGAGCGCATTTTCGAAATCTGCATGTGGAATTCCAAGAGCGGTATCACCGAACATTTGGAGGAATCTTCTGTAAGAGTCATATGCGAATCTTTCGTTGTTTGTCATTTCAACAAGACCCTTGACTGTTTCGTCGTTAAGACCCAGGTTGAGGATTGTGTCCATCATACCAGGCATTGAGATAGCGGCACCTGACCTAACAGAAACAAGAAGTGGCTTTTTGGGATCTCCAAACCCTTTTCCTGTTACTTCCTCTAACCTTCTCATTGCTGCGTCAACTTGTTCTTTCAAATCCTCTGGATAAGTCTTGTTGTTGTCATAATAGTATTTACAAACTTCTGCAGAAATAGTAAAGCCAGGAGGAACTGGAACTCCGGCGTTCGTCATTTCAGCAAGGTTTGCACCTTTACCACCCAGTATGTCTCTCATCTGGGCGTTACCTTCTGCCTGTCCATTGGCAAAGAAATAAACCCACTTTTTACCCATTTTCACACCTCCACATCGAAAAATTTAGAAAAGTACCTGTATAATTGTACCATACTTTTTCTATTTGTCGTATACACACTGTGATAAATTGTTTTTTTCTTTTATGTTAATTTCTTCAAAAAGTGTTTGATTTATGGCACAGTTAAGATGCGAACCATTATTTGAAGCAAAACATTGATGTATAATTAAAAGTGATAGAAAATTACAAGAAGGTGGACCCTGTGGAAAGAAGTATACTGACAAATACCTTCAAAACCTTGTTGATAGGAACCGTTGCATTTTATTTATTAACTCATCTTTCATCCTCGAGTATTCTCGAGACAATTTCATCAGATGTTAGAAAAATCAGCATCGATTCGATTCAAGTTGCATACAGAGAAGCAGGTCAAAGCAATTCAAAAGCAGTTGTATTTTTGCATGGATTTGGAGGGTCATCTTACGATTGGAAAGAGCTAATGGACATGCTGTCCGAATCATACCGTTGCCTAGCATTTGATATACCGCCATTTGGTCTATCTGAAAAGAGATTAGATTTTGATTATTCAGACGAGTCAATCGTAAGGCTCATAATGAACTCCTTGAATTATCTCGGCGTGAATCGTTTCGTTTTAGTCGGTCATTCAATGGGTGGCTACTTATCATTAGCAATAGCGAGTCTTTTTCCAGAAAGAGTGGAAAAACTCATTTTGTTTGACGCAGCGTATGCAAATCATTCAGAAACTTTAAATAGTCCTAATCCTCCTTTTGAATTGGACAACGAAAACCAGATTAAACTTTACCAAATACTTTTGGACATCGGTCTGAAAACATATCCTTTGGTCAAATTTCTCTACCAAACATATCTTTCAACTGGTACCATTCTTAGCACAGAACACTTTGAATATCTTTTTGCGCAAAATTATTTCTTACCGGCAGAAGTGCTAATTAAATTCACTAAAGACAAAGCCATCCAAAAACCTTTAGCAATTGACCTTGCTAACATAGTTGCAAAAACACTTATCATCTATGGTGAAAAAGACAGCATAACTCCTCCATCAATTGGTGAATACTTGTCTCGGAACATAAGGGATTCTCGACTTCTACTGATTCCAAACGAAGGACATATGCCCTTGGCAAATAAATTGGCATTAGAGAAAGTAAAAGTGTTTTTAGGAGAATAGAAAAAATGTGACCCCACCACTGTAGGGTCACGATGTGTTTTTGATACGAAAAAATAGGAGATTTCAGAGAGGAGGATTTCCAAGTGCGATTAAAGTTCCATCCCACCGTCGATAACTATCACTTGGCCATTTATGTAGGTTCCGTCTATCACTAAGAATTTTACGAGCTTTGCAACTTCCTCTGGTTTTCCAAATCTTCTCATAGAGATTTTCTCGAGCGCAGTTTTTTTAATTTCCTCGGGTAACTTTTCTGTCATAGGTGTTTCGATAAAACCTGGTGCAATGGCATTTACCCGAACGTTTTTTCTTCCAAATTCCTTTGCCAAAGACTTTGTTAAGCCTATCAATCCTGCTTTTGAAGCAGCATAGTTCGCCTGTCCAATGTTACCTTCTAATCCAACAACTGAGGAGATATTGATTATAACACCTTCATTCTTTACAATTTCCCTTATTGTTGCTTTAACCATATTGAACGCACCCGTTAGATTCGTATTTATCACACTGTCCCACTCTTCGTAAGTCATTCGATATACTAAATTGTCTTTCGTTATTCCTGCATTGTTGATAAGTATATCTATCCTCCCAAACTTTAGCACCACATCTTTAACTGCGCCTTCAACAGCATTCCTATCGGTAATATCAAGGATGTATTCGTGATAAAATTGAGCATTAATATTATCAGCTGAAGATGTATAGTTGAATCCAACAACAATACATCCTTCTTCGATAAATTCTTTTGTTATCGCTTTCCCGATTCCTCCTGACGCGCCTGTGACGATTGCAACTTTTCCATTAAGTCTGCCCATACTCTTTCCCCCTCATAACTTTGTCAAGTTTCAAGGCAACGAGATTAGCCACAAACAATTTGGCAAAATCAATGAACACGAAAGGTATAACTCCTACTATGAAAGCTTTCCTATAACTGCCTATGTGTAGCCCTAAAACTGTCCAACCAATGATGTAAACTACAGCAAGCCCGACGATTCCAGATAAAACAGTATTAAATTTTCTCCTTAGTTGCGCAATTAAAAAAGCGCTAATCGGAAACGCCCACAGATAGCCCGATGTAGGTCCCACCAGATGAGCAATACCACCAGAAAAATTTGCAAATGTAGGAAGACCTATTGCTCCAAGTGTTAAGTAAAGCAGCATGGAGGTCATAGCTTCAAAAGGATCCAACAAAAAACCAGCCAGGAAAACAAACAGCATCTGTAATGTTATAGGGACATTTCCAATAGGAATTGCAATCTGAGCTCCTACTGCTGTTAATGCTGCAAACAAAGCAATAATAGTTACTTTCCTTAAGTTTTTAATATCTCTTTTGGTGCTCTTGTTGTTCTTATCTTCCACTGGTAACTCCCTCCGCCAGATTTTTGGTTTCGATTAGCGTCGAAAAATGTTTGACATTGAGTTTCGCTTTCTTCAACATAGAAGTCAAAACATTTTTCGGTCCGACTTCTACAAATTCGTTAACACCAAGAGCTATCATCCTATCAATTGATTGTTTCCAATACACAGGTCCACTAATTTGCTCAAGAACATAATGTTTTATTTGCTCGGGGTCTGTTATTTCCCGAGCTACACTGTTCATAACAATCGGGTATTTTGGATGTCTGAATTTTATGTGCTCAACTTCTGCTGCCATTTTTTCTCTTGCACTTTCCAAAAATGGTGTATGGAAGGGACCAGATACCTTTAGTTCTATCGCCCTTTTACCATTTTCAGTGAGGTGCTTTACAAAACTTTTTATACTTTCGGTCTTCCCACTTACAACTGTTTGTTCCTCAGAATTGTAGTTAGCTATATAGAGACCGTCGTATTTGCGAACGAGTTCTTCTATTTCCTCAATTGCCACACCTATAACCGCTGCCATGCTACCTTCCCCAGGTTTCATTGCTTGTGAGATATATTCTCCTCTTTTTCTCACAAGATAAAGACCTGTCTCAAAGTCATAGACTCCTGCTACGGCAAGTGCTGTGTACTCACCTAAGCTGTGCCCGGCAACAAAATCGGGTTCTCTAAAACACTTTTTCAACTCAGTAAATGCCACATAACTTGCCAGGTATATAGCTGGTTGAGCATTTTCGGTGAGTTTTAAAACCTCCTCATCACCATCCATGATTTCTATCAAGTCAAAACCTAGAACATCGTTTGCAACTTTTGCATAGTTATCCCACGACTCGTATTTGGAAAAGTCACTTGCCATTCCGCTATATTGTGAACCTTGTCCCGGAAAAATGTAAGCGAGTTTCATAAAAAATCACCTCCACTTAGAGACGATTTCCGTAAGTTTTTGCTTATTTGTTTCCTCATTTTTTATTTTAAAAGTTCACAAAGTCTTTGAATTGTTGCATAGAACTCATTAACAATGTCTGTAATTATTTCTTTCACGGACTTAATCTCGTTTATCAATCCTACACATTGACCTGCCATAAATGAACCTTCTTCAATATTACCATCAATCACAGCTTTTCTTAAGCTTCCAACCAAGACTTCCTCAGCTTCCTGGAGGTTCTTTGTTTCTAACTCTTTCACTTTTTTCGCAAACCTCGTCTCAATTACCCTGGCAGGATGCCCAAGTGGAGCTCCTGTGATTACAGTATCTCTTATAGATGATTTTATGATGAGCTTTTTGAAATTCTCATGTGTGTCTGCTTCTGTTGAAGCGATGAATCTTGTCCCCATCTGAATACCCTCAGCACCAAGTGCAAACATCGCAGCCATGGATTTTCCATCAGCTATTCCCCCAGCTGCAATGACCGGTATTTTCACAGCCCTACATACAGCATTAACTAGGACTAACGT
This sequence comes from uncultured Fervidobacterium sp., assembly GCA_964452455.1. Taxonomy (GTDB): domain Bacteria; phylum Thermotogota; class Thermotogae; order Thermotogales; family Fervidobacteriaceae; genus Fervidobacterium. The sequence continues at coordinate 27,254 of CAYVMA010000002.1, forward strand.
GGTAACCTCTCCAATGTGACCTCCTGATTCCATACCTTCGGCAATAACTGCATCCGCCCCTATGCGTTCCATCATCTTTGCCATATTATCCGAAGCAACAACAGGTAAGACCTTTATTCCAGCTTCTTTCAACTTTGACATATACTTCGAAGGATTACCGGCTCCAAATGTCACAACAGGCACTTTCTCTTCTATAACTAAATCGACCAGTTCATCAGCATACGGTGATACTAGTATTATGTTTACTCCGAAAGGTTTATCTGTTAAATTACGAACTGTATCAATAGCCTCTTTTAGCAGTGCTCTGTTCATCGCACCGGAACCTATAACTCCCAACCCTCCAGCATTCGAAACAGCTGCTGCTAGCTTTGGAGTTCCAGCCCACGACATACCTCCCATGATAATTGGATATTCGATGTTCAACAACCGACAAATTCGATTACTTTGCTTGAAGTTCATCTTCCACCCGCCTCACTTTGTACTTTATCCCCAACGGCTGATGATGAATCTTTGCCTTCTCCTTTTTTTACTCCCACCATCAATTTTGCTTTTGCGACTAGCTGACCATCAACTTTGGCTTTCCCATCAACAATTACTATAGGTCCTTTCTTATCTAGCACCTTAACTTCGTATATCAGCTCACAGTTAGGTCTAACTTCTTTCTTAAACCTCGCTTCATCTATGCCGATGAAGATGGGTATTGAATTTCTTTCCACATTCTCTAACAACAAAACTCCTGCGGTTTGCGCAAGACCTTCGATAATGTAAACTCCCGGATATATTGGATAGCCTGGAAAGTGTCCTTTAAACACCGGTTCGTCTTCGGTAACGTATTTTTTTGCAATGATGTAATCCTCACCTTGTTCAATCACTTCGTCAACCAAAAGTATAGGTTCTCTGTGGGGCAATATTTTTAGAATTTCTTCTTTTCCTTTTTGTGTTTTCTTTTCATTCATATCTTCCCACCACCAACGAAGCATTGTGTCCACCAAAGCCGAAGGAGTTCTTAATAAAATTCCGTATTTCTACACCTTCGACGGTAGTTCGTGGAATGTTGAAATAATCGGGTCCATCTAACTCTTCCAAATTCGGCATTCCGTGAACAAATCCTTCGTTCATTTGAACGATGGAAGCTATTGTCTCGACAACCCCTGCTGCACCTAATAAGTGTCCAGTTAACGTCTTTGTCGAGTTGACGTAAATATCCTTGACCCTTTCACCGAAGACATTTTCTATAGCTTTTAACTCTACTTCGTCACCAGCGGGTGTACTTGTTGCATGACAACTCACAAAGTCAATTTCGTTAATCGAAAGTCCTGCATCATCAATTGCCATCTTCATTACTCTTGTTGACCCTCTTGCTTCAGGGTCCGGAGCACTGAAATGGTATGCATCATCATTCATCGCATAACCCTTTATCTCGGCTATAATTTTCGCACCACGTGCCCTTGCAAACTCTTCACTCTCCAATACCAAAATCCCTGCTCCTTCTCCCATTACAAACCCATCTCTTGCCTTATCAAAAGGTCTAGATGCCTTTTTGGGTTCGTCATTTCTTGTTGAAAGTGCTCGCATGGATGCAAATCCAGCGATGGGAAGTGGTGCAATAGTAGCTTCTGAACCACCAACAATTGCAACATCAGCGTAGCCGTGCCGAATCAGCATTGCACCTAATGCTATTGAATGGACAGATGTTGCACATGCGCTTACGGGAGCAAAGTTTGGACCTTTTAATCCAAATTCCATTGCTATCACACCGCTCGCCATGTTTATAAGAATCATTGGAATCAAGAAAGGGCTAACTCTATCCGGACCTTTCTCTTTCATCACTTCGTTTTGTTCTGCAAGTGTCAAGAACCCTCCCATACCAGACGAAACGAGCACTGCAACTCTTTCCTCAATCCCATTGAAATCTAACTCACTCATGATTACTGCTTGTCTTGCAGCTGCAACTGCGAACTGATTGAACCTATCAAGACGCTTAACGAGTTTTCTGTCCATGTAGTCTTCAGGTTTAAAATCCCTTACTTCGGCAGCAATTTTTACTGGAAGGTTCGAAGCATCGAAAGATGTTATCTTGTCAATACCAATGTGCATCTTTCTCAAATTTTGAGCAAATGCTTCCAGAGAACACCCAATTGGTGAAATAACACCAACTCCAGTAACTACAACTCTTCTTTTCAAAATCTCCACCCCCATCTTCCTTGATAATCTTCTTTTTCAAAGGACTAAATCTCTACTTTTTCACCAATCACCACTCCAAACGCTTCCGGTCCTACATGTGCAGCTATTGCCGCACCGATATTTGAAATTCCGAGTACAGCCTTTTCATCCAAGTTTGCAATCAATTTGTCCAAATAGTTTTTCATACTTTCGATAGTAAAACCGCCAATAATAGAGTAGTGCCGTGCAATACCTTTTTGATTTACAAAGTCTTGCGCTATCTTTGCCATAGAAGAAACTCCTGATTCCAAAGTCCTCACTGTTCCCAAGGTATTAACTTCACCTTCGTTATCTGTCGTAAGGATAGGCTTTATGTTAAGTAATTTCCCAAAGAAAGCCTTTGCCTTTCCTATACGACCACCCCTGTATAGATATTCAAGCGTTGGCACAAAGAAAACAAGCTGCGAGTTCTCAACTACCTTGTCAATATCATTTTGAGTTAGATTACCATTTTTTCTCAAAAGTTCCATTGCCTTCAAAAGAACGTACCCTTGCTTTATTGAAGCAGTTTTTGAGTCTAAAACTATGACATTCTTAGCCCCGAGCGAACTGACAACACTTTGAACAAGGTCGTACGTGTTACTTAGCTTCGAAGAAATCGTTAAAACATATACTTTTTCGCTACTTTCAGATGCTTCTTTTAAAACTCTCTCCACGATGTTGGGTTTGGGCAGAGAGGTTGTGGCGACCTCGCCTTGTAATTCCATTCGGTAAAGTTCCTCGGGCTTCAGTGTAACTTTGTCCTCATATTCTTCATTACGCACATAAACTCTGAGCGGAAGGACTTTCAGTTCAAATGGTAAATTCATACCTGCTGGTAAATCACATCCAGAATCTGTGACAAAAGTAACCATAGTATCTCACCTCTCATACTTGTATGATAGTTCCTTCAGGAAGAATTATACTCCGTTCAACAAAATTAGTCAATATAAAACTTTTTGATTGCTTCTAACATTATTATTGACAAAAAACAATTATTGTGGTATATTAATTTTTGTCGAATATGGATATCTTTTTACGTAGCATCCATCAATTTACCAAGTTAAAAGGGGGAATGGTTATGGATTTGGAAAAAAGAGTGTGTGAAATCGTAGCAGAACAACTTGGGTTGGATATCTCGGAAGTTACACCAGACAAGAACTTGATGGAAGACCTCGGTGCCGATTCACTCGATGTTGTAGATTTAGTTATGGCGTTTGAAGATGAGTTCGGTGTGAAGATAAGTGACCAAGACTTGTCGAAAATAAAAACGGTAAAGGACGTTGTGGAAGCGATAAGACTCCACTCATAACTCAAAAACAGCACTAATTTCTTTAAGAATGACTAAAAAGACCCTGAGGTTGCTCAGGGTCTTTGTTTTTTATCATTCTTTTATGGAAAGTCAGAAAATATTTTGCATAGAAATTTCTTTTTGTCTGGTATAATTGAATTGCCCGTATATCAGATAACTTATTGTGGAGAGTGATAACAGTTGAAAATACTTGGTCATAGAGGAATGCCCGTATTATATAAAGAAAACACACTCCAATCGCTACTTGCACCATTTTCCTTTGGAGCTGATGGTATAGAAACGGATGTCAGATTGGCAAGAGACAGTGTCCCAGTTTTAATACATGACGAGACCTTGACTAATTTCTGTGGCACAGACGTAAGGGTTAGTGATTTAACACTTGCCGAGTTAAGAGAATACAAAAGTGATGGTGAAACAGTTCCGACACTTGAGGAATTTCTCAAAGTAGCCCCTAAAAATAAATGTTTAAATATTGAAATTAAGGAATACGAAGCGGGCGAATTGGTGGTACTGATGTGTAAGAAACTTTATGAAGGTGAAATCATATTCAGTTCTTTCAACCATCGCTTAATCAATGAATTAAAGGAAAAATACAATGGTTTAAAATTCGGCTACCTTTTTGACGAACAACATATAAGTATGAGTGATGAAGAAATACTTGCGCTATTTGACAAAAATACTTACAGTGCTCATTTACCTGTAATTGGTTTGCTTTACTTTCCTGAGCGCTTGGTAAATATTATTAAGGAATTAAAGAAAATGGGAATTAAGATAGTATTGTGGACAGTTAATAGTAAAACTGACATTGCAAGGATTTCTGAATATGTAGATTACGTTATAACGGATGATGTAAGAATTTTCCTTTAAGTTTATTCGAACGTTTGGAAAATCTTTTAAGGGGGTTGCGTGATGTATAAAATCATTATGCTCCTAATAAGTATGCTTGCAGTCATATTCGTTTGGGTTAACTACACCTCGGCAACTGTGGGTTTCGTCTATAATCCTATAACAAATGCCGCTGAGTATCTAAGCCTCAAGAACCATAGAGTAAATTTTGTTGCTTCCAACATCGACAGCGATTTAGAAAAGTTTTTCAAATATCTCTCGAGCCGGGGTGTTAAATTTGTGGTAGGTCCTTCTACGTCGGTTGATGGTAAAAAAGTCCTTCCCTATCTAAGAAAATACGATATTTTTGCACTCTCACCCACAATCAGTTCCACAGAATTGCTGAAATCCGGTTATATTTACTCACTTACGCCTTCAAATACAATTATTATCTCATCATTTCGAGAATATTTGAAAAAATTCGAATGCAGTAACCTTTTGTTGGTGCTAGATGATTCAAATAGAGAATACAGCGACGAGTTTAAGCACCTTTTAAATTACTTCCCCGGAGATTTTGTTTATTACCAAGAATTATCCTCTATCAAGAATGTTCCTGTTGAAAAGTACGATACAGCTGTTCTCACAACCCCAGAAAAAGATTCCTTTGAAATAATAAAGTTTTTGAGAACGAAAAATGCAAACATTAAAATATTCGGTACGGAAGCTTCTTTCAGCAAGGAATTTCTGAGGCTCGGAGGACTTTTTTTACAAGGGGTATATTTCCTAGTTCCCAAAGTGTATTCAACGGATGGGGTTGGGCTGGCAATGATTGATAACTGGGTTGACTTCATTCAAAATCACAGGTTTTTAACTACTCAACAATTCCGCCGTTTTATAAACACACATATCGTCAAAGTAGGCGATAGATACATTTATTTCACTGAAGAAGGGGTCAAGGAAGATCTTAAACTCTACGTTGTTCAAGATGGAAAATTCAAGGAGGTTCAGTGAAGTGGATAAAACAAGAAGGATTGGAGCCATTGTCAATGGAGTAGTCGCTGTGGTTTTTATCGTCTTGTTAGCTACTTTTTTTATCAGACTTGATAAAGAAGCTACAAGATATTTAAATGATTTTTCCGAAATGCTCGACAGTTACATTGAAAATCGCATTGGGGTTGTTGTGGAATTACCTAAAGATTTAATAATCGATGGTTCGGACTACTCTCAGAATCTGAAGATAGGTCCCAATTCTTATTTGAAAGGCATCTTTGCCAAAGGTTATTCACTCAAGTATGTTTTTGAAGAGAAAGATAACTTGTTCTTATTGGAAATACCAATTGCATTGATAAGGTTCCCAACACGTGAATTCAAAATCATTGTTGAAGTAGATGGGAGAGTTGTTTATTCACCTGAAAAGGGATTGATTGGCAGTTTAGCCAATGGTAGCCTTAATAATCTTCCGGACTTCCTAACGAAACACAAAACAACAAAATACAAATTCAACGTAAAAATCTCGCCCAATCCAGAGTTCTTGATTTCAAGCATATTTTTCAGTTTTCTTTGGGGATTGGTCCCTTGGGTAGCATTAGTGACTTTGAACAACATTTATACGAGCAAGGAAAAAGACCTTGAAAAGGCCTCATCAGCGTTGCAGAGTATAATTTCAGATATGATTCTTAGAGTAGAAACTGGCGAATATGTAGAGTACAAACCAATAGAAACAAAACACGAATCCTTGTTAAAGGTTCAAAATGCCATCCACAATCTATTCTCACGGTATACGGAAGCAATTGCTGGATTTAAATCAACAACTGAGGAATTGGAAAACACAATGGCACAAATAGAAGAAATGCAATCGGCTTTGGAAGAGAGAAATTTCCTTTTGATAAATACACTTGCCGAAACTGTTGAACTCAAAGATATAGGCACGGGAGAACATTCAAAAAAGGTTATGCAGTTATCATTAGCACTAGCAACAAAACTCAACATAACAGACCCAGAAGAACTCAACGCAATAAAATACGGGGCGATACTTCATGATGTAGGGAAAATCGGTGTACCCGACCAGATACTTTTGAAACCTGGGAAGCTTAACCCGGAAGAATTTGAAATAATGAAAACTCATACCATATTAGGAGAAAGGGTCGTTTCACAAATTCCAGGATGGGAACTTGTGGCTGATGTTGTTCGGCATCATCATGAGAATATCGATGGAAGTGGCTATCCTGATGGTCTTTCGAAAGGCACATTGAGTCTCAGAGCACAAATAGTCTCTTTGGTTGATGTTTTCACTGCGTTGACAGAAGATAGACCTTACAGAAACGCTTTGAGTCCTTTAGAAGCTCTTGAACTCATGCAAAACATGGTTGGAACAAAGTTTGACCAAGAGTTGTTTGAAAAATTCAAAGAAGTTGTTTTGGAGCATATGGAGCTTTCCGCACTTCCAAAAGATGAGCCTGAAGCAGAGGAAATAAGAGATTCAGAGGGTGGTTATTTAGCATGAAATCCCAGAAATTGTCTCTTTTGCTCGCTACGATTTTCTGCATTCTGTTTGTTGCTACCTATCTTTACAACGTGAGGCTTGTTTCCCGGCTCGAAAGGTTTCAAAAGGTGATAAAGGCTTACGAGTTATACGTATCTGATAGTAAAGACTTTTCCAAATACGTTGAAGACAATAATTTAGAGGAATTGTCTTATCTTGTCGAAAAACAGATAAAATCACAAGTAAGAACCAAAATAGATGCTGCAAAGCAGGCTTTTAGGAATGGCAATTACGCCGATGCTGTTAACCTACTTAGGGAAATTAAGGATATTGAAAATCCCTGGCTTGATGAGGTATACTTTTATTTGGGCTCGTCATTGTACAAAATTGGGGAAAGTGAGAGCGCAAAATTCTACTTGTCTTCGTTTTTAGACAATTTTAAGTATTCTATATACCGTAAGGAAGCACTTTTGATGCTACGGGAATTTTCTGATGGTGAGCTGAAGAAAAAAGTCGAAGAAACTTTAAATAGCATGGAAGAATTTAAAAAATAGGAATCGGAGGAAAGAGAATGGTTCTTAGAGATATTCAAAGCGAATACGATTCAAGAAACGTATACCTGAAAAGAGTAGGAGTAAAAGGTGTTAGGTATCCTATTGTGGTTCTCGATAAGACAAATGGTACACAATCAACAATTGCAACGATAAATATGTACGTAGACCTTCCACAAAACTATCGAGGAACACACATGAGTAGGTTTATCGAAGTTCTTAACGAATATCACCTAGAGATAAATCCTAAACGAGTGAGAGATATCTTGCACAAACTCAAGGATGTTTTAAATGCAAAGAGGGCAGTCATAGAAGTTGAATTCCCTTACTTTATTAAAAAGCAGGCACCAGTAACAAAGAGCGAAAGTTATCTTGAATATATCTGTACTTTTGAAGCAGAAATTTTCGATAGTAGGTTTGATTTTTTAACTTCGGTTGTAGTTCCAATACACACACTATGTCCATGCTCAAAAGAAATCAGTGAGCGGGGTGCTCACAATCAAAGGGCTCTTTGTAAAGTATCCTACGAAAGTAAAGAAATGATATGGATAGAAGACATTGTAGAGATTGTGGAAAAATCGGCGAGTGCACCTATATTCACTTTACTTAAAAGGCCAGACGAGAAGTATGTAACAGAGCTCGCCTATGACCATCCAAAATTTGTAGAAGACGTGGCGAGAGATGTTGCACTTGAGTTGAAAAAGTATGATAAAATAAAATGGTATAGAGTAGAAGTTGAGAGCTTTGAGTCGATTCATGCACACAATGCCTACGCGTGCGTAACAAGTGACGAATTGCAAAAATAAGAACGCACATTTACAAGAAGGTGATAATATGGATGAGCAAAAAATCAACAAGATACTTACATACATGGGGTTTGCAGCTAGGGCGAATAAGATTGCTTTTGGAAAGGATATGTTAAAGGAATACCTAAGCGATAAAAGGTTACGTAAAAAAGTATTAGTTGTGGCAAAAGATGCTGGGGAAAGAGTAAAGAAGGACTTGAAGATAAGATGTGAAATAAACGATGTTCCATATATCGAAATTGCGGACAAAAAAACGCTTGCAAAAGCTGTAGGAAAAATTAATCTGTCGGCAGTGGGAATTCTTGATGAAAATCTTGCAGAAGCAATTATTAAAGTGGTGCACGCTGAATAAAATGCTCTCATCTGAGAATTTCCACCTTCCAAGGGGGTAAAAACTATGGAAGAAAGAATAGTTACTCTTGCGGAGTTTCCACTTATAGATTTCGTTGAGTTAGTAAATATGGTCTTTTCCGACTACGTAATTCCAATCAATTGGAACGTTCTATCCTTTAAGATGGATGCTAGAGAAAACTCTATTTCCTTCAGCGATTCCTTTGTATTCATCAAGGATAATGAACCTGTGGGCTTTATTCTTGTTGCAATACGTGGAAATAGAGCAAGAATAGACGCCATGGGGGTTGTGCCAAACGAACGTGGAAAAGGCTTGGCAGATAGAATATTGAAACATACATTTAGGCATTTAAAGATGAAAAACATTGAACACGTAACGCTCGAAGTTGCAACTGCAGACGAACGGGCTGTAAGATTCTACGATAAAAACGGATTCAGAAAGTTGAGAAATCTTGACACGTTTGTTCTGGAGAATCCCCAAGAATATGATATACACTACTCTGCCCTTCAGACTGACAACAGACTAGTTTACTCAATTGCACTGAGTAACGAGATAAATATACCAAGAAAGGTAAATTGGCAACGTGAACCAATAACATTGATGCTATCTGATGGAAGATACAACTTAGTTAGATTACACTCCAAAAACATAGAAGGATACTTGGTTTGGGGCAAAACAGACGAAAATTCTTCTTACATAGTCGACTGCGCACCAAGGTCTGCAGTACTTGAAGATTGGGATTTGGTTGTGAAAGTTTCTGTTGATTACATTGTAAAGAATGCAAGACCATCAATAATATCTGTGGTTGCAGTAGCTGAAGATGATTTATTACATAGTGCGTTGGAAAAAAATGATTTCAAGATATTGTTGACACAATATGAAATGGTAAGGAAGCTGTAGCTACAGTTCGTTTCTATGAATAGAGTAACAGGACCTTAGTAAACCTTAGACAAAACTGTTCCTGGATAAAAGAAGGTCAATATAGTAGTGTAATCCCATCCATAATCCTTTGCTAGAAAGTTTGCAGCCACTTGGCTCATACCTATTCCATGCCCAAATCCTCCACCGTAAAGTATTACCTTTTCCGCATAGCCGTAATCGTTTTTAACAACATCTACGGCAAAGAAGGAACTAGGAAGCGAAGTGAAGTCGGACCTGACTATACCATTGCGTAACACCACCTTTTTTCCAGTCGGTGAGAATAGTTTCAGTACTTGCTCGTCTGCTATTTTATACAACCTTTTATTTGTTTCTACGACCAACTCTTTGACATACTTTCCAGTGGTTCTTTGAGTAATGTAAATGTTAACGATTACTTCATGTTGATTATCTGAAAAATCAAAATAATCACGTTGATAGGTTCCACTCTTTTGTTCAGTCATATTAAAGTTTTCTTCTGTTGTTGGTATCATACTTGGATCTGTAGTTATCATCATACTTGAGTCTTTAAAAGAGTCATTCACTAACTCAGAAATAACCGTTGCATTTCTTTCCTCCAAAAGGTTTGGCGTTAAAACCAAGTTAATAAAATCTGCTAAGACCTCGATGAATTTGAACTTTTGTTTCAAATCTTCCGAATTGGACGAGTCGAGCACAGATAAGTTTTTAAGTGAAGAGAGCCTTTGTAAAATTTCCTCAGGAGTGTATTCAACTCTCCATCGGAAATAACCATTGACAGCCTCCGGAAAACCCAAACTTTTGAGCATAAAAACATTACTATTCTTCAAAAAGTTAGTTATTGCTTGTTCATCATCGAGAAATACCGCAAGTTCACTTTCAACAGCTACCATCTTAGGGGTTATGTAGCTAATCTTCATTCTAAAAACATCTTCAGGAGATAGAGCATAACCTCCGGATACAGCGTAATAGAACGTAGCTGCAGGTTTGCCCTGATATCCGAGTATCTCGCCACTTGTTTCTATAACAGCGTTAGTAGCCTTTTCATTTGTGGAACTGAAGTTATACGCTTGAAAATTCGTAGAATCGTCAATATTTGCCCCAAGTCTTGCGTACCTTCTATCGGCAAGGATTTTATTAAGTGTATATGTTCGAGCAACAACCGCCTGTGCTTTTAATGCTTCAGGATGATAGGTACTTGGCATCTCACTTGATACAACGGTTTTTAAATACTCTTCTATCGGCAATTCATTTATAATGCTAAGTCCACCATCGTTGTTAGCAACTATTTCAAAGCTACCAAAATACTTTTTCTTCCCTTTTTCGACAATCTCGACCGATGAATTACTGCTAAGAGGCTTTAAATAAAACCTAGATTTTATTCCAAAAGGACCTATTATTCCATTGTTTGTTTCAACAATAAGAACATTGAAGTGCCTTTGAAATCGGATTAGTTCTCCAGATTGTAAGTTTGCGACTTGCTGATAGGTATTGTCCAAAACGAAAAGGAAATAGGGTTGAGATACCTTTACAGTAATATAATCAAAACTGCTTGATACGAGACTGCCAGTGGAACTCAACTTTGAACTTAGCAGTACACGAACAGTTGAAGGAAGAGTCTCGACATAGTTGATATCCGTTATTTCTCCGCTTGAAAATGTGACAAACAATTCGCTTATTCCTGGATAAAGTAAACTCGACCACTGAACATTACTTTTTCCGTTGATTAAAAGGGTATTCGATAACTTGTATTTTCCTTCCTTTTCAAAAATAACCTCTCTCGTAGTAGCATCAAAGGCAACAATTTTAGACATTTTAGCCAAATTCGATAATAACGAAATTTTCTTATTTTTGAAGGATATCATTAGGGAGTAAAAAGAACCGGATTGAAATCCTATGTCCGTTGAGAAAAGTATGCTATTAGAGTTCACATCTTTTTCTTCTATAATAGAAAATCTATAGGTACCTGGAAAGAGTTCCATCTGTACAGGGAAAGTATTGATATTAAGTGGGATAACAATTGTGAAATCCGGGTACTCATATGTTATCTTAACTTTTTTTCCAGTAGGAGCACTTACATCATCAACATCTAGCGTGAGAAGAATCTTAACTAAGTTAGGTGTCATAGTTATTTCCACTTTCTTGGTAGGAATATCATAATTTACAGTTACCTCAGAACCGCCGAAAAAGAGGACATTGTTCTTAAAAGTTAATACCGCACCGATTTTGTAAGTTCCTTGGTTTTCTAAATTTACGTTCAAAACTGGGGATTTAGTAGTAAAAATCTGCGAATAGCTTCCGTCAACAAGTTTGATTTGATAAACGTATGAAAATCCTTCCTCAAGTGATTCAAAGCTTATAAATGGCAGGTTATAATCAACCATTTCGGGAAATTTAAGTGAGACATCCAAAGCAAAATACCCCAGTCCAAGTACTTTGATACAAAACAAAAAGAGCAACAAGAACATCAAACTTAGAGTGCCCTTTCCTTTCACGATATCACCTCTCGTTTAATTTCTAATCTATTATTCATTTACTAAAAGACTCCTTTTCAAAATTACAGCGCCACCTTAAATTGATTCAATTACTATCAAGCCATCCATTCCTGAAACACCTAAAAACAATCTAAGACTGTTCATTACAAAATTTGTCACCCTTTTGCTCTAAGAATATTTTTCTATGTTATCTTCATCTTTCACCTTGTGACCTCCGCACTCGAATTTGTATATACTATTAACAACTTAACAAGAGGGCCATTGGGAGAATCATAATCCCAATGGCCCCTTAGAATAGCCATTGATTTTATACATTCAAAAAATCAAAATCTCAAACATTCTCGTTTTCTGTTATAACATCAGCAACCTTGACATTAACGCTTTCTACAATCATACCAGTCATCTCTTCTACTTTTGCTTTCACGTGACATGCAACGTTGTTAGAAAATTCCAGGAAATTCGAACCAAACTTTGCCGGCACTTGGATTGTGAATCTTACTCTTTCTTTCTCTTCGTCTTCCGACAGTTGAGGTTTTTCAACAATAACGTTACTCTTTTTGAAACTAATCGTCTTTTCAGCATCTTCAAAGCCAAAAAACTCGCAGACACTTCTGTAAACTATCTCTTGATAAACATTTGCATTAATCTCTATTCTTCCCATATAAATGCCTCCTTTAAGAAAATAATTACTTAACTTCCGTCACATGCATGTTGACATCTACATTTTCTAACGCAAGGTGGTTTCTAAATGATTCTATTATTTTTTCTTTCACCATAGCAAAAGTTTCTGGTATGTTTATACCATAACCAACAGCAACGTAAAGGTCCACTGTAACACCTTCTCCATTTTCGTTAATAACAACGTTGGACTCTTCTGACGAAAATACGTTTAGGACTTTCTGTAACCAGTTCTTTGCTGCGACATTCAACCTGTCTGAAAGTTCGGTTAAAGCATAGTAGACTACCTTTTTCAACGCTTTTTCAGTTACCTCAATTTCTCCACATGTTCCTGGAAATTTCATCACATTCACCTCCAAGAAAAGATCAGTTTCTGTTAAAATTACATCACTACGCCCAGCGTAGGTTAAATTTCTGTGTAAGAAGTTTACCACATTGTTAATAAAAAGTCAAGTAATGTGAATCCCGCCATAGTTGCCTTTATAGTTATTTATAGTTATTAATTATCTTATTTTATGAGCCATGGGAACAAATAATGCAAGAAAAACAGTCCAATCAAGATAAATCCTAAAGTTCTGTGGTAAACTATCCACTTTTTACCAACCTTGTTTTTGAACAAGAACCCCAAAAATGCAAGAAGTATACCCATCCAAAGAATAAGGCCTGTGTGTAATTTTATCGTTCCCAAAGCTAAGTAACCGTGAATAAATCCGATAACTAATAAGGCAGTACCTGTGAAAATATGAGCATTCTTTAGAAATTTAAGAATTGGTGGAAACCAGTTCGGTTTCTTTGGAAGATACTTGTAAGTTCTCCTCAAAATAAAAAGAGACATTTGAAAAAACAATAGTATAGCACTTATTGTTCCCAATACTTTGTACACCATCTATTCCCAACTCCGCTTAAGTTATTTTTAGTTCATCCTAAATCCCACAATCAACCACTCTTTGCGGGGTTGACCATTGTAAACCGTTCCTGCTTTTATTCCTTGTGCATTTTTGGACACATCATACACAAGATCATCAACAATGACAAAAGGTTTACCATCTTTTCCATTGAATCTTGAGATGGTTTTGTCGTTGAAGACATATAGTCCAATAGGATACAACCTGCTGAGCAAATTAACGTGTCCTTGAAGCGAGAGTATTTCACTCGTGAGATCTACTCCCATATCATGACCATAATGTTCACCACCTGTAAATTTTCTGGACTGAGTAGCATCATAAACGATACCATAAACAGAAACATAGATTTTCTTTTGTTGCTTTCCGTCGTATTTAATCAGCTCATCTGGGGTGAAAACAAGAACACCGTAGGATGGGAACGATTTTATTTTGGAAATGCCATGTGGTGAGAGTTTTAAGATGTCGTAAGTCAAATCCTGACCAGCTACGTGCTGATTTTTATGTGTTCCTCCTGCCCATGATTTTGAAGCGGAAAGATTGTAAACTATCCCGTTAACAGCAACCATTACGGGTGCGTTTTTTCCATTGTACTTCGAAAGTTCAGAAATCGTAACACCAAGAAATCCAACAATTTTATCATTTGAAAGAAGCTTTGGGTCTACCTCTGATAACGTGACAAATTTTTTAGCTGGCGCGGAAGTTCCGAGGTTATATACAACACCTTCCACAGAAATCCATCCTGAAGTCTTCTGCAAAGTTTCAGAGGAAATTATTTTGTATTCTCCTTTGAACTTCTGAATGTTAAAAAACTTATCAAGCTGCCCAGCAAATAAAAAACTTGTAAAGATAGCTAAACCTAGTAAGACAAAAATCAGTCTGTACTTACTCATACTTTCACCTCCTAGTTGAATGTTGATAAACTTTGGACTTATTCCAACAAAAAACCTTAGAAAACCGATTAAACCTTGAATTCTTTAAAAATAAGCAGAGATGTGTTCGCACTGTTCTTACATATTATACCATACAGCAAACAATATAACAAAATATAACTAAACCACTTAGAACAGGCTAATTAGAACTACTCCAGTTTTAAACAAGTGAAGTAATCAATTTTTTTCAAAATACCATTGATAAGGAACTTCGCCTTTTAAAACTTTGTCCCAAAGTTTCAAATAGATAATGTTAGACATTGTTAAAATCGTGGTATAATTTTAGTGGTTCTAATTGTGTATCCATATGTTATCAAGCTATTATCTTCAGTTATGCCATAACTTCCATCGAAAGGGGGCGATGTGAGAATGGGTTCCACAGGTCCTATAAAGTTTCAGAAACAACCTATGATGAGAAAGATGCTCTATGCGCTCACACCTATTCTGTTGTTTTCCATCTTTGCATATGGATTGCGCGTTATCTGGTTAGGATTCTGGGTGTTTCTCACTGCTATCTTTGTCGAATACCTCTTTGAAAGACGTAAGAATAAACCTGTAAGCGAGGCAGTTCTGGTAACAGCTATGTTGTTTTTGCTTTCTTTACCACCTTCTGTCCCATTTTGGGTAGCGATAATAGGTATCGCCTTTGGTGTCGCTTTTGGAAAAGAAGTATACGGTGGATTTGGTAGAAACGTTTTTAATCCTGCAATTGTCGGTAGATTGTTTATATACATAACCTTCCCACTTTATATGACATCTGGTTGGCTTAAACCATCTTTGTTTGGCTTGGATGCAGCGACTTCTGCAACTCCATTACAAATTCTTAGGGATGAGCAGAGTGTGGATTTATTGAATTTGTTACTTGGTTGGCGGGCTGGAGCCATTGGTGAGGCACCTGTTTTGCTCATATTACTGGCTGCAATTTATTTGATATGGACAAAAACTGCAAATTGGAGATTAATGGTCTCAACCTATGGTTCAGCCGTGCTTCTCACTTTTTTGTTGGATCTTTTCAACGTTCCAAAATCGTTACCTACGATTCCCGCAATGCTTTCTGGAAGTTTGCTTTTTATTACTGTTTTCATGGTAACAGAACCTATAACCGCACCCAAGAAAATTAAGTCAATGTGGATATATGGAATGATTATAGGTTTATCTGGAGTAGTTATTCGAACGTTTTCCTTATTTTCCGAGGGATGGAGCTTTGCAATATTGATTGGAAATATGTTTGCTCCACTTCTTGACGAGACTATTAAGGACAAAAAAGTTAAAAAGCCAGTAAAGAGCGTAAGCAATGATGCTTCTGGGAAGAAGGTGGAAGCATGAGATTCGATAGAGACAGTAAAGTCTACACTGTTATTTTCACATTCATCGTATCATTTACGTTTCTTGTTATACTTTCTGGTTTAAATGTTATGACATCACAGCAAGTGAAAAAGAATCAAGAATTGTTCATGATTCGGGCTGTTCTTAATGCCATGGGAATTCCATATACGAGCGATGAGGAAGCCATCGGTCTTTTCAAATCAAAAGTTACGATGGAAATGAAGGATTCATACAGTTTGTTTTCTGCGGAAGTAGATGGTGAGAAAGTTTATGCCATCCTCTTCAATGGAAGTGGCTTGTGGGGAAATATTTCTGGTGTTATAGCTGTTAATAGCGAAGTTTCAAGAATCGTAGGGATAGACTTTATCTCACAAAGTGAAACACCTGGGCTCGGAGGTCGAATTGAGGAAAGTTGGTTCAAAGAACAATTTAGAAACGAAGCAATCGTTGACGGTAAAGTTTTAGTATCGACAACGAAGGTTCCAGATTCCAAAGATGATGGACAAGTTGATGCAATAACTGGGGCTACATTAACATCTAAATCTATAGAAAAGATAATTGCAACGTATATCCCTATTCTTAAATCGTTACTGGGGGTGAACTGAAATGTCCGAGTTCAAAAAGATATTGAAAAATAACTTTTGGTTCGAAAACCCCGTATTTGTGCAAATATTAGGTATATGTTCCACACTTGCTGTTACCAACAATTTGAGGAACACACTCATAATGACTATTGGTGTTACACTTGTAACCGCGCTTTCCAACCTCACAATTTCTGCAATGCGAAACTTAATTCCAAGAAAGGTCAGAATGATAACGCAAGTGCTTGTGATATCGTTCTACGTTATCATGTTCGATATAGTCCTCAGAGCTTACGTTCCTGATGTAAGTAAAGCACTTGGACCGTACGTTGGTTTGATTATTACGAACTGTATAATCATGGGGCGTGCGGAAGCTTTTGCTCAGGGAAACAAACCGCTGATTTCGTTCTGGGACGGTTTTACAGCAGGGCTTGGATATATGTTCGTTTTGGTTGTTGTTGCGTTTTTTAGAGAGCTTATGGGATTCGGTACAATCCTTGGTTTCCAAGTTTTGCCTAATTCCTTCCCGAAGTGGACGATTATGGTTATGCCACCAAGTGCGTTCTTTGTCTTAGCCTCATTCATTTGGATAGTCAGAGGTATACAGATTAAAAAAGATGTGAGCCAGTCCTCAGGGGGTGAAAATAAATGATGTACCCAAATATTAATCCATTAGTGTTATTTTTCGCTTCCATTTTTACCAGTAACATACTACTCACAAACTTCCTTGGAATGTGTTCGTTTATTTCCATTTCAAAGGATTTGAAATCTTCCAACGGCTTAGGCATTGCAGTAACACTTGTTATGACAATAACAACTGCACTTAACTGGATTTTAGAAAAATACGTGATAACTCCACTAGATATAGGTTATCTTAGATACATAATCTACATCATCGTAATAGCAGCTATTGTCCAAGTTCTTGAGATGATAATAGATAGAGTTTCACCCAATCTTTACATGGTCCTTGGTATTTTCCTACCTTTGATAACAGTTAATTGTGCAATTCTTGGTGTAGCCTTGTTTATGCAACTTAGAAACTATTCCTTCATTCAGTCTGTCTTTTTCGGACTCGGTAGCGGAATTGGCTGGTGGCTTGCAATTGTTCTTTTGGCAGCTATCAGAAAGAAGACAGAGAATGCGCCAGTTCCGGCTCCACTTAAGGGTGTCGGTGTAACGCTTATCACCATTGGGATAATGGCAATGGCATTCATTGGCTTTGCCGGTATGATAAATGTTCGGTGATTATATTGATGTTGGGTGGTGATAAGTATGGAAATAATCGTTGCGCCTTTGGTGGTATCAATGATTAGTTCTGCTTTGGCTTTGATAATAGTCATTGTTGACGGTGTTGTCAACAACTACGGAGAAGTAGAAATTGATATTAATAACGGAAAGAAGAAGTTAAAAGTGAAAGGTGGAGCACCTCTTCTCCATACACTTAGCTCAACTGGGATATTTGTGCCCTCTGCATGTGGTGGAAGAGGCAGTTGTGGTGCCTGTAAGGTGAAAGTGTTATCAGACGTTGGTCCGCACCTACCAACCGAACTACCTTATATGTCAAAAGAAGAGATAGCTGAAAATATAAGATTAGCGTGCCAGATAAAACTGAAGAAAGACATAAAAATATATTTGCCAGAAGAGCTGTTCAACATCAAAAAGTTCAAGGGTATCGTTGAGAAAATTAAAGATGTAACTTACGATATCAAAGAACTCAGAATACGTTTAGTGGAACCTAACGAGATAAGCTTCAAGGCCGGTCAGTACGTCCAACTGGTTATTCCACCGTATGAGAACATTAAAGAACCTACACAAAGAGCATACTCGATATCTTCTTCCCCCAGTGATAAGAACCACATTGAGTTATTAATAAGATTAGTTCCAGGTGGAATTGCAACAACTTACGTTCATAAATATATGAAAGAAGGAGACCTAGTCGAAGTGGTTGGACCGTTTGGTGAATTCTATATGAGAGAAACGAACGCTGATATGATAATGGTTGCTGGCGGAAGCGGAATGGCACCCATAAAATCCATCATCTTTGACATGTGGGAACGCGGAATAACAGATAGAAATGTGTGGTATTTCTTTGGTGCACGTAGCAAAAGGGACCTTTATTACGTGGAGATGTTCCAAGAACTTGAAAAGAAGTGGCCGAAATTTCATTTCATCCCCGCTCTCTCAGACCCTCTTCCGGAAGATGACTGGGAAGGTGAAACCGGTCTTATAACAAACGTTTTGGATAAATACTTGGCATCAGTTATACCACAAGACACACCAAAAGAAGGGTACTTGTGTGGTAGCCCAGGGATGATAAACGCTTGTGTTCAAGTGTTTGATAAGTATGGTGTAAAGGATGTTTATTACGACAAATTTGCATAATTAATCGACGATAGGGGGTGAGCGAAATGAAAATGACTCCCAAGTATATTAAAGCACAAGAAAACATGAAACCGGGAAAGATTACAGCAGATGGATTTTTGGGAGATGATGACAGAAATATTGTAGACATAATCGCTGCTGACGAAGAAGAGTTTCAATACCTCGGTTTAGATTTTGTTGAAGTAGCCAAGCTTATGAGAAAACTCATGAAAGAGGGGTTGAAAGGTTTAGGAGAACCTATAAAATATGAAAAATGGGAGATAAGAGTAGACGAGGCAAGGGGATTTCTACCATGTCCTTTCCAAGATGGGATTTTTAGAAAAAGAGTGGCGCTGGTAAAGAACTTGAATAACGGTAAAGAGCTCATGTTCAGTGAATTATCTATTCATTTACTCGCCGCTCACCACTTTTTGCAGGGCAAGGGCTCAAAATTCAGGTTAGAGCCTGCAATAATTAAAGCTGTCTTGTATGAATAAAACCTACCAAAAAATCTGTGAATGGGGGTGAAAGTCATGAAGGTGACGTTCTTAGGACATGCAGTAGTATTGATTAGCGAAATTGAAGGGAAGTACAACGTAATTATCGACCCATTTATAAGTGGTAACCCAGCTTATCCAAAGGGATTTGAACTACCAAAGTTAGACTACATTCTCGTGACCCATGGTCATGGTGACCATGTAGGCGATACCGTTGAACTGGCAAAGAAATATGGTGCCACTGTAATTGCAAATTTTGAGTTATGCAACTATTTGCAGGCAAAAGGTTGCAAGGTTCACCCTATGCATGTCGGGGGAGTTTACTATTTTGAATTTGGAAAAGTGAAACTGACACCTGCCGTCCATGGTTCCGGCATACATGAAGGAGACAAGGTTATTTACGGCGGCAACCCCTGTGGCTTTTTGATAAAAACGGAAGGCAAAACCATATACCATGCAGGTGACACAGGATTGACAAAGGAGATGGAGTTAATTAAAGGTGTAAATCTTGCGTTCCTACCAATTGGTGGGAACTTCGTTATGGACGTGGAAGACGCAATAACAGCTGTTGAAATGATAAAACCAAAAGTAGTTGTTCCAATGCACTACAACACATGGGATATCATCAAAGCAGATCCCGAAAAATTCAAAACAGAAGTCGAAAAAATGGGAGTCAGGTGTGTTATTATGAAACCAGGTGAAACAATCGAATGTCAGTAATAACTGATAATCAAAAAAGGCTCGCTTACGCGAGCCTTTTTAATTAAACATCGTCAATTCGACTTCTTTTCTCGTGCCTTCTGAACTAATGGTTTGGATGATTTCGAATATCTTCCACTCTTTCCTGTGTTCTTGTTTAGAGTCCTCATAATAACATCTGCATCGGCTTCGTTAACATCTATAAATGAGTATGTCTCAAAGACTCGCACATTGCTTATATTTTTTGGTTCAATACCCGTCTTCTCAGATATGTATTCAACAAGTCTCTTTTTATCCAAACCTTTAGAAGAACCAAGTGCCACAAATAATCTCACAGTCGAGTTATTCTCTGATTGTTTTGAAAAATCCTTCACTTTGATGTTTCCATAACGTGTAATATCTATCTTCTCTTTTAAAAGGGTATGAAGTAACATTTCAACTGCTTCTGTAGGTCCCATCTCTTCGATCAATTTTTGAGCGACTTGTCTGAAGAGTTCATTGGAAACGTATGATTCTTTCCTAATGCTATTGATAACACTTTCAAGTTGCCTGTTAAGTATATCTTCAACCATGGGGATTTTATCCTTCATTATCTTTGCCTTTGCAAATCTCTTTACTCTTGTAAAATGATAGTAATCGCTCCTTGTTACGAATGTAATCGCAAGTCCTTTCTTTCCTGCCCTTCCGGTTCGACCTATCCTATGTACGTAGTATTCTGGGTCTCTCGGAACAGAGTAATTGATAACATGAGTGAGGCCTTCTATATCTATTCCCCTTGCCGCAACATCCGTAGTGACAAGTATGTTCAACTGCTTTTTTCTGAATTTATCGAGAACTCGCTCCCTTTGAGATTGTGAATAATCACCATGCAACCCATCTGCGTTATACCTCAGGTCTGACAGTTTCTTAGCAATTTCATCAACTTCGGCTTTTGTCTGGCAGAAGACAATACCATAGAACTCAGGATTCATATCAATTATTCTACACAAGAGTGGTAACTTATCACTCTCTTCAACTTCGAAGTAAAGTTGTTCTGCATTCCCTGTTGTGAGTTCTTCTTTTACAGTGGATATATGTTCGTAATCCTTCATGAATTTTCTTGCAATGTTTACTATTTCCTTCGGCATTGTTGCTGAAAAGAGAAATGTGCGCTTCGTTTCAGGTGTTTGTTTAATTATCTCAAGCACATCATCCAAAAATCCCATATCAAGCATTCTGTCAGCTTCATCTAATACCAAGTATTTTACATTGGACAAATCGAGCGTTTTGCGATATATATGATCAAGCAATCTTCCAGGTGTTCCAACAACGATATCTACACCTTTCCCAAGGTCTTTAAGCTGCCGTTCTATCGATTGACCACCGTAGATAGTAGAAACTTTGACTCTACGATTCCCTCTAAGACTTTTTATCTCTTCGTATATTTGAAGTGCTAACTCTCTTGTAGGTGTGACTATCAACGCTTTGATACTCTTGTCTACCTTAAAATCTATACGTTCAAGTATTGGTATCGCAAATGCCACTGTCTTCCCTGTTCCTGTCTGAGCTTGAGCGATTATATCTTTATCAGTCCCAAGAGCTACGGGAAGCACCAACTTCTGAATTTCGGTGGGTTGAGTGTAACCTTTCTTCTCAATAGCTGAGAGTGTTTCCTCACTCAAGCCAAAAACTTCGAAACCACTTTCTCTTTCAACGCTTTTCGTAATATCTGTTTTCTTCATATCTACTCCTACCTTTCTTCCCTGCGGGATTTAGAAATTCCCACCCCTCACCTTGCCGTCTTACCTGTCAGGTTAAGTCGGGTGGTTTACCTCACACGCAAGGAGAAAGGAGTGGACCATATTTGTGCGTATTTTATGTTCTTATGCACATGCTAAGTAAGTTTAACATACTTTTAGATAAGTACAATTAACATTGGATTAAGATTGATTACGCTTTCAGTAACTGCCTAAATGACCTTTGCGAGCAAAACTTCCTTCATCTCGCGCAGTGCAAAATTGTGCATATCTTTGTCGAAACTATCGACACAGTTAGAATATACAACTGTTTCTATACCTCGATTCCTCAGTTCTTCAACAGTAAACAGAACGCATATATGGGTTACGAGTCCGCCGACATGAACTTTTCTAATATCCAATTCTCTGAGCAAGTTCTCAAGATTTGTTCCATAGAATGCAGAGTATCTGCTTTTCTTTATTTCATAAGCTTTTTCATATCCATCTAACACTTCTTTTAGTTCATCAACGATCTCACTTCCTTTTGTATCGTGCAAGCAATGTACACCCCATATATCAAACTCGTAGTCGTTGTCCTCATGCCAATCTCTTGTATATATAATCGGCAAGCCTCTTTTCTTGAATTCTTTTGATAACTCAACAATTGGAAGGATGACATTCTCAGCACCTGGGAAATAAAGGGCACCGCCTGGTTTTGCAAAGTCATTCTGCAAATCAACTATCAACAACGCCTCCATCTTAGCACCTCCCGCAAGATAAGTTACTCATTATCTTCTGTTTTTTCATTCTTCTCTGCATCATCTTTTGAGAGTCTGTACTTACTGATTGCTTTAAGTATCTTTTTCATAGTCTCTTCATCTGGGGCTTCTATGGTATGAAGGTGTACACCATTTGAAATCTCGGAAAGGGGTTTTGTACCACTCGAAGCTAAGAGGGAAACAAATTTCTCCACTTCGTCAAGAGTTGAAACGTCTATTCTCCCAGTAATTTCACCATAAACAGGATGTTCAACGATAACATCCAAGACTTTTCCTCCGTTTTCGACTATACGCCTAAGCTCGTCGTAAATATCCTTCGAGGAATGCTTTACAGCGACAACCCTGCGAACCCTGTTTCCTGAGTCGTAGAGGTAACCATCTCTCGTAGCAACTATCTTGTGTCCTTCTTCTCTCAACTGTGCGATGTCCGAAACTATAATCTGTCTACTTACATCAAAAAGTTCTGCTAAGTATTTACCTTTAACTGGAGTCTTGCTTTTTTTGAGCAGTTCCAAAATTTGATACTTTCTTTCCATAAATATCACCTCAAATTTATTATACAATATTTTACAGAGAAAGTTAATATCAGACACAACTTATCTAAGTGTGAAAAAATAAAAAGGGCGGGTTGCAATCCCGCCCGTAGATTTTAATTTTTGTGGTTTTATTTTCTTTCAACTCTTGGTTTATCGTCGTAACTTGTAATCTTTCCACCGAGCACCTTTTGGATATACTCAACTACAACGTCAGCCATAACGTAATACGTGTCGTATCCTTTCTGACCCTTTAACATTGCATATCCATCTCCACCTGCCGCCATATAGTTGTTAGTAACTACCTTATACACTTTTTCTGGGTCTATCGGTTTCCCATTGATGAGCACTTCAACAAGTTTTCCTCCTTCTGCCTTCCACGTTGCACCGGCAACTTGCAAAAATGCGCCCTGCCCATTTGGAACCGATGCAGCATATTCAAAAACTTTGAGAAGGTCTGAGCCTTTCATTTCCAAAACATACAATGTGTTTCCGAATGGGAGAACTGTTAGGACATCTCTTATCTTAATCTCACCAGGTTTAATGGAAGCTCTTATTCCACCACCGTTTGTAAGTGCTACATCTACTCCTGTTTTCCAAAGCATAGCATCTGTTATGAGATTGGTAAGGTTTGTTGTCTTGGACCTAACATCCGCCCTTTCTCCGTTCAGTAGGATTTCTGTATAACCAATTACTGTATCGAGTTTTGCTCCACCGAGTTTTTTGAAATAATCGAGAGCTGTCTTTACATATGCTGCTTCAGGAGTAATTACCTGGTATACATTTTTGCCTGCCTCATCTTTTCCAACAACCTTAGCCTGAACCACGGGTATTGCTTGCCACTCTATTTTCGTAACTTTCCCATCTTCAAAGTAAATATCGGCTCTTCCCAACACCTTTGCCCATTCGAATGCCTGAACTATAGGAACTCCGTTAACTACTATAGGTTGAGTAAGATTCGTGTGACTGTGACCATCGATTATTAAATCAATGCCAGAAACTTGCTGAGCCAATTGGTCAGCGGTTGTGTAAAGTTCCGAATAACCTTGACCAACGCCAAGGTGTGTCAATGCAATTACAATATCAGCTTGTTTCCTAATTTCCGGAATCAGTGCTTTTGCAACTTCGATTACATTCTTGAATTCCAAATCTTCAGAATTTGGGCCTTCAAGTATCTTTGTGTGTTCCGTTGTGAAACCTACGATTGCCACTCTTACTCCACCAATGTTTTTAATTATGTAAGGCGTAAAGAATGGCTTTCCATCTTTGTAAATGTTTGCACTTAAAAATGGGAACTTTGCCCAGCTTATTTGTTTCAAAAGCACTTCTCTTGGCTTGTCAAATTCATGGTTACCAACGGCCATAGCATCGAGTCTCATTCTATTCAGGACAAATATGTCAGGCAGTGCGTTTAACAAGTCTGATTCAGGAACACCTGTGTTTATATCTCCTGCATGCAAGAAAAGAACATAAGGATTAACCTTTCTTTCTGCATCAATAATTGTGGCAACCGTTGAAAAACCACCTATGATATTTCCTGCAGAGTCTGTAAATGGCCAAGCGCGTCCATGGGTGTCGTTAACATGAAATACAGTAATCTTTACAGCAAGAGCAAGTAAACTCAGTAACAGGAAAAGTACAACAAGATATCTCTTCACAGCAATCCCTCCTTCGCGAAAGTGGTAAATGAGATTATAGCACTATATTTATTTAAAGCAAAACTCCTTAAAAGACTTTTTCAAAAAGGTTCATAACGATTTCTAAAACAAACAACATTATAATCATTAATTCTAAGAAATTTGCTTTACTTTCACCATGAATTTCGAGAAGAACACTTGCAACCTCGAAGGCGTGGTCCAACTTCGTTGTCACGTTTTTGTATCTTCTTGATAGCTCGTAATACCTGGCAAGTTTCTGATACAACTGGTCGTACAATTCGTTTTCCCAGGCAATATCAGGTTTATCAAGTATCATAACATCTGAAAGTATTTCGTGTCTTGTTTTTAGTATCTTCATTGCAAGTCCTAATGCCTTCCTACCTTTCGCTACTTTTCCCTTTTCTGACAGAAATTTCTCGATTTCGTCTATTAGAAGACCTGTTTTTTGCTCTATCCTGTGCAAAGAAACGCTCTGAGCTAAAACAAAAGCGACCGTCGATAGCACGCCTTCATCTATTCTTGGTACGTAAACTCTATCTTCTGAAATCTCGATTTCCCTGTCTTTTGTATCCTTGTTGACTAGCACCTCGAGTATTTCCGTTGCTGTGTGCTTCACGTTACCAATCACATATTCATCGAGTTCAGAAACAAGGCTATTAAATTGATTACTTGGTACATTCAATCCAACCACGGCTCCGAAGGAGTAGACGTAAACAGTTCCCTGTGCATATTTAAATTTAAACGGTTCTTCCCATCTTATATATTCAATATGTGATGATTTTTCCTGCATCAATCTCTTAATGTCAATGTCATCACCTAAGTCTAAGGCTATAAACCTGTAGTGCACCAATAAAACCTCCTATTTTCGTATTTCCATCTTATTTTCTGTTTGTTCAACAATTATTAAGTTTCCATAAGAATACACAATTTTTCCACCGTAAAGTGTAAAAGGTCCTGAGACTCGCAAATAATAATATCTTGGAAGGTGGTATCCAATAGGCAGCGAAACAGAAATGCTCCCTGATTCTTTTTTTATAATCGGACGTTCTTTAAAGAAAGTGTATATCACATCTCCACTTTCAGATGCCCATTGATTTCTAAGAAATGGGTAATACTGCTTCATGGTAGAAAGGAAGTTTCTCAGACTCTCGTACATCTCTTTCCACGTCTTTCCATCAGGATTTCTATCTTTCGAGAACAGATCATCTGGGTGTAAGAAATACTGATAAGTTCCAAGTGACATAAGTGCTAAAACAGAATTAGCAATTAGTGTGTCTTCCGGATAATATCCATACGTAGTTCTTGGTACTACAACTACCTTGTCAAACAATATTTCAAACTCAGAAAGTGTATTTGCTCCCCTGTAGGTCGTCCCTATGACCTTTATACTTGGGAAGGACTTTAACAACTTTTCTACCCCGAACAAGTCTATTATGTTATCAGGCGCTACGTAACTATAAGGAATGTAACTTTTACCAAGTGTGTTCCTCAGGAATATCTTCAAAATAGATAAAACCAAATCTAATTGTTCTGCTGACCATCGGTCAGCTGTTAACGGAATATGATTGTAACCATGTATACCTATTTCGAAATTACTATTTAGTAGTTCTTTCAGCGCAAGCAGTTGTTGAGGCGTGTTTGTGTATTCTTGGAAGCTGAACGGCCATGTTACAGATGCATTGTAGTTTGCAACAAAGAATGTCGTATATTTTATACCGAACTCTCTAGCTAATTGCTTCATCGCTGGCCACCATACGTTGTAATAGAATTCATTGTCCGTTATATCACCAAACTCCCTTGTGATTATATCCAACTTTCTTTTGTAGGCTGGTAATGGGAAATCATCAATGAACATTGACCAACTATTTACTATTGGTTGAATTGATATTGGAAGTTGTGACAAGATAACTTGGATGAGTAAACCTCGATATTCTTTCTTCAACAAATCAAGTGGATAGAATATGACCTGGCCCAGTCCAAGGTTAATTTTCCACACAAGGCTGTCTTGCGATGAGGAAGTTATAAGATTTACTGCTCCACTTGGTGGCCTCTTCACGGAAATAGATTTTGAAAAGGGTAGTTTGTAATCTTTTGGCATTGGAAAAACATTGTTATCCACTATCAAATCTGGTATGTATTTTTGAACATCTCCCTTGCTAATTACAACCACGGTCCCACCATTTGTAGTATACTCCAATAATCTAGAGTCTGAAACAGGAAATATCCCGTTGACAAGAATTACTGCATCGTAAATCGATAGAACCGGGACCACGGCACTTTTCCAATCGTAGCTTAAAAGCGTATAATCCAAAGCTTTCCTTAAATCTGCGTTATCCTGCCCAACCACTAAAAACCTAAAAGTATCGTTATCACCGAAAAGGAGCTTTGATATTATTAAGTGTAAATTAAGTGTAACTTTTCCTTCGTCGTCGAAAAGGTAACTGTAGCTGATTAGCCCTCCCAAACTACTCAGGATAGCCATGTCGTATGTATTTTCATCCTCTGTCTCTATTTTAATCAAACTCTTTGCATACGGGCTTATCATTTTAAATCGCTCTACATCGCGTAAATTTTCGAATTTAAAACTTTCCGCAGCTGCGTATTCGTTGTCTATATTCACATTTAGTGGTTTTACCTTTTTCCAACTGAAAGTGTAAGAAATGCCTAAAAGGTTGTAAACTGAGTTAATTTCAGCAAGCCCAGGATGATTTGAACCTGACGTATCGATAGTCGCACCCAAGTTGTTTACAATTAAAATTTTCCCGCCATTTATCAAAAAATGTGTGAGTTTTTCAAGGTATTTTTTTGCCTCCCTCATCTGAGGACTGTAATAGCATGTTATTATCAAATTGTACTGCTGAAGGTCCATGCTAGAAAAATCAACACCTTCTACATCGATAACATCGTAGCTTTCTATTAGTTCTTTCAAGACCGGTGCGAAGTATTTCAGTAAAATATTGTAACCATAGCCTTGTTCAGAACCTTTGTAAAGTAACAAAGCTTTCGCCTCTATGTTGGAAAACTCTATTACTGTCAGAAAAATCAAACTGATAGTAAAAAGCCATTTTCTAAAAACTCTAAGCATTTCTTAAAACCTCCTCATAAAGTTGGCGGTAAGAATTTATCATGCGATCTAATGTGTACTTTTGACTTACCACGCGTCTGCCGTTTTGAGCGAAAGTCTCACGAAGAGCTTTGTCTTTAGCTAAAATAATTAGCTTTTCCGCCATAGCAACATAATCTTTTGGTTCCACCACAAAACCTGATTGTCCCTCTGGATCAAGTGCAATCTCAGGGCAGTTACCGACATTTGTAACAACAACAGGTAATCCCGCAGCCATAGCCTCTAACTGGACCAACGGCTGACCCTCGGATATGCTGCTCATCAATAACACATCCATCATTCCGTAGTAGTCGATTACATTGGCTTTACCTGTGAAGATAACTTTTCCGCTTAAACCTAAAAGCTCAACAAGATTTACACACCTTTGATAATACTCTTCATCTTCATCAGTTGGTCCTATAATGTATAGTCGCGAATTTGGAACTTCCTTGACTAACGCATCAAACGCCTTTATACCAGTTACCACATCCTTTATTGGAACCACCCTTCCAACCATTGCTACATTAAACGTATCATTTTCAAGTTTCCTTATAGTTGAGAATTTTTTAACGTCTATACCGTTAGGTATAACATGCATCTTTCTAAAATCAGCACCTAATTCGAATTGAAAGATTTGGTTTTTCTCAAAAAGGGTGGTCAAGGCATCACACTCTGCATAAGCGGTCTCACTGATAAGTTTAAAAATTTCTATCCAAGGTTTTTTATACACTTCTGGTACACTTTTCGATTTCGTAATTTCTATCTCCCTTTCCCTATGATATATACCGTGTTCCGTGACTATCAATTTCCCACCGTGATAATACTTTCCAGTGAGAGCGCTTAACACAGCGTAACCTGTTGTGGTGGAATGGTAGATATCTGCTTTCGGAGGCAAGGCTTGGATTGCACCAAGAATGGGGATTATGAAACCTATGACAGTCCAGTAAAAGCCAGGAAAACCTTCTTCTTGAAAGTACCTGACGTATATGTCATTCAAAAAGTCCCAAAAAGTTTGGCTAAGTAACAAGTAATCAATGTGCTTACCTGCAGTTGCCCTTAGAATGTTTGCAAAATGCTTAGCTCTTTCCTCTTTTAGTTCTATCAATTGTCTGACATATCTTACCAATTCTCCTTCATCAAAAGCGATATTTGTTTTCGAGAAGTCGCTTGAAAAGAGAAGGTATTCGTATATATATTTCAGATTCTTTGGTGGTTTATAACCAAAAGAACGTGTCCACTTCCATGGAGCTAAGTGGACAACGTCAAACTCGATATCAGGCATATTTTCAATTAACATCTGTATCCAAGAGGAAACTCCTCCAGTTATGTACGGATAGGTTCCTTCAACCAAGATGCACACGCGCATAAAGCTGTTGTAACAACTTCGTAATCGAGAGACATTAAGAAATCTCTATGATTTCAACCTCAAAGACAAGGTTCTTGCCTGCTAACGGATGATTGGCATCAAGAATTGCAACTTCATCACCAAGTTCTTCAACACGGACAACAAAAAAATTACCATCTGGTTGATGAACTTCAAGCAAATCTCCAACATTAACATCCTCAGGTAAGACGCTTCTTTGAACCGAGAATTTCAAATCATCTCTCACTGGTCCGTAGGCTTTTTCATAAGGTATTGTAAACCTCTTTTTATCCCCAACTTCTAATCCCAGAATTTCCTCTTCGAAGCCTGGAATAACTTGTCCAGCACCTACAACAAATTCAAGCGGTTGTCTGCCGTAAGAACTGTCGAAAACTTGCCCGTCTTCAAACATACCTGTGTAATGGACCTTCACCTTGTCACCACTTTTAATACCCATGAATAATCACATCCTTCTAAAAAAATTAAGGTAACATATCTCAATTATATCACAAAATTAAGAAAAGAAGACTTTAAGTCTAAAATCACTCTCAGGATATGAATTTTTTAGCTTTTTCTAAGTCTTTTTTCAATCAACCTTCGACATCACGTTGTGTAAAAAATATGCCATCCCCTCTCATTTTACTTGCCTGAATTAAACCTTCCTCTTGACAATCGGGTGTTATGGAAATGCACACTAACTTTTGTATTCTTGGTCCTTTT
This sequence comes from uncultured Fervidobacterium sp., assembly GCA_964452455.1. GTDB lineage: Bacteria > Thermotogota > Thermotogae > Thermotogales > Fervidobacteriaceae > Fervidobacterium. The sequence continues at coordinate 57,023 of CAYVMA010000002.1, forward strand.
AGAACGCCTATAAGTGAAATAATACCTTCTTTGATATGTCCTTCCTTCTCTTACGTTCTCTTCTTTCTTTAACTCCTTGCTAGATGTAGTTTCGTTTTGAGAGAGTTTGTACATTAAATAAAAAGCAAGTAATGTTATCAGAGTGTTGGATAAGTAGAAGAAACCTGATACAAAGAAGAGTTTGTTATAGTCTGTTACCCCGCTTTTCGACAAACTTGCGAAAAGTTGTGCTGATGAAGCTCTCATGACGTTATTAAGAAAGTAGCTAAGTCCTGAATAGGTTGCTAAACTTGCTTTTGGAAGGTAAGATAAACAGAAAACCATATACATTGGTGTTGAAATGTTTATTAGCACATACCTGAGTACGTAAGCAACGCTAAAAACAAAGGAGTTTAGCGTAAATAATGACATCATAAATATAAGCAATGTAACACCGAGATATATCAAGAATAAAGTTAATTTGTACCCATATTTAGCCGTTAGTTTGTGTGAAAACAACGATGTTGCTGCAGTTGATAACTGGGATACAGCAAGAACCGTTGTAATTGCCAACGTTGAGAACTTGAACAAATCGTAAAATATAACATTTCCAAAGTTTATAAAGACCCCAGCCGCAAGACTTACCAAAGCACCGGAAAGCAAATAGTAAATGAGCATTGTTCTTTGAGTTCTTGTAAGACTTTGTTTCTTTTTTCTTTTCTTACTGACCTTAACGTTCGGAAACGCAAAAACTGGAGCAATAGAGACAAGAGCTAATATCATTGACAAAACAAGCGTGGGAAAAATTCCTAGCGACTTTCCAAGCACCCCCGCTCCAAAGTAACCAATTACACCTGTTAGAAGAACTATCGCAAAGTTTATATTTGAATTTCTCAGCCTCTTTTTTTCATCAGAATGTTCTATTACAGTTATAGTTGGCATGATAATAGAGGTATCAAAGAAACCGAAAAGGAACGAAACAAAATACAACCATCCTATTACGCCAACATTCAGAAGACGCAACAGCCCAAATAACGTATAGATGGGCATCGTAAGAAGGATAGTCTTTTTTCTTCCAATTCTATCAGATAAGCTAGCAAAGAGGAAACCACCAAAAGCAAGTCCCCAAGAATAATAGAACGTTGCGGTCCCAATAACTTGGTTAGTAATTCCGTTTTCTTTTAAGTATAGGTTAAAAAGTGCGGTGTAAAATGCTCTGGACAGCCCCACAAGGAATGTGTAAGTATTAACAAGCCATATCAAAAGACTTCCCCCCGAAAAATGTTTTGATAAGCACTCGCAAAATGCTTCGGCTTTATTAATTAATTCGGTGAATATAAAGCATGATAAATAGAACACATTCTAAATTATACCACTACACGCCGAGTAATTTATATTTCTTTTCTGTAACAAAAATCATGTGTGTTAAGTAAACACATACATTGTCTGATACCTAAAATTCATATACAATTTCCATTTTTGTTACTTTAGTATTGTCCAGTTAATTGATTTTTTTGCTCGAAGCTGTATTATATTTTCTGTACGACTTCGGTGGGGTGATTTTATGTTTGAAGGTTTGAGAGATAAGCTATCAAATGCTTTTAAGGTGTTATCTGGGAAAGGTAAAATTACTGAAAAAAATATAGAAGAAGCGATACAAATTGTGAAAACATCGCTTCTTGCTGCTGATGTTAATTACAAAGTTGTCAAAGAGTTCGTTGAGAATGTAAAAAAGCGTGCACTTGGTGAGGAAGTTTTAAAATCACTGACACCGGATCAGATGTTTATTAAAATTGTCAGGGATGAATTGATAAAACTACTTGGAGAAAGAGAACCTTTCAGGCTTATCCATCTTCCTTCCTACGTTATGATGGTAGGTTTGCAAGGTACAGGAAAAACAACAAGCGCTGCAAAAATTGCTAATTACCTAAAAAAACAAGGCAAACACCCGATTTTAGTGGCAGCAGACACTTACAGGCCAGCGGCAATTGACCAACTTGAAACTTTAGGAAAGAAGATAGGTGTCCCTGTAATCACCGGAGACAGGAAAAACGCACTGAAAATAGTCGAAGAAGCTATAAAGACTGTTAAAGATAGTGGATATGATGTAGTAATCCTCGATACAGCTGGACGTTTGCACATAGATGATGAAATGATGGAAGAACTCGAAAAGATAAAGGCAATGGTAAACCCAGACGAGATACTCTTAACTGTTGATGCAATGGCTGGACAAGATGCTGTAAATTCAGCCAAAGTTTTCAACGAAAGACTAAACATAACAGGTTTCGTCATTACAAAGTTGGATGGTGATTCACGCGGTGGTGTGATACTTACTATCAGATACATTACAGGTAAACCTGTCAAGTTTGTCGGTGTTGGTGAAAAAATCGACGATTTCGACGAATTTTATCCAGACAGAATAGCGAACCGTATCCTTGGTCTGGGCGATGTGCTTTCTTTGATTGAAAAAGTTGAGCGTGAACTTGACCAAGAAAAGATGCAAAAAATGGGCGAAAAATTTATGAGAGCCGAGTTCACGCTTGAAGACTTCAGAGAACAGATAAAAGAGATAAAAAAGCTAGGGATTGAAAAAATTCTCGAAGCGTTACCTGGAACACCAGATATTGACCTAAGCACCAGCGAAAAGGAACTGAAAAAAATTGAAGCGATAATCAACTCAATGACCCCAGAGGAAAGGAACAATCCGGCTATTTTGAACGCCAGTAGGAAAAAAAGGATAGCGATGGGAAGCGGAACAACCGTTCAAGATATAAACAAACTACTGAAATCATACGAAGAAATGAAAAAGTTAATGAAAATGATGAAGAAGGGAAAATTACCATTTGGCCTTCGAGGTTTGAAGTTTTAAGAAAATACAATTCAGTAAATCTCATCACAAAAGAACTTAGGAGGTGTTGTTAGTGGTAAGGATTAGACTTACACGCATGGGAAAGAAGAAACAACCATTCTACAGAATCGTTGTTGTTGATCAGAGGAAAAAAAGAGACGGAGCTTACATTGAAAGTCTTGGTTACTACAACCCACTTAAAGAACCTTACGAAGTTAAGGTTGATATCGACAGAGCTGTTGAATGGATGCTGAAAGGTGCACAACCAAGCGAAACTGTTTCTAAACTGCTTGGTAAGTTAGGCCTCTATGAAAAACTTGAAGCTGCCAAAGCCAAGAAGGAGGCATAAGTGTGAAGGATTTTCTTGAGTACGTCCTCAAATCGATAGCTAAACATCCAGATGATGTAGTAGTCGTTGAATACACAGAGGACGGAAAAAAGGTTTTCGATATTTCGGTGCATCCAGAGGATGTAGGTCAGATTATCGGCAAGGACGGGCGAACTATTAAATCAATCAAAATTTTGTTGTCTGCTATGGCCGATGATTCTGACTTCATCCTGAAGGTGATAAGATGATGAAAAGAGTTGAAGAGTTACTGAAAGACAAGGTGGCCCTTGGTGTGTTAAGCAATACCCATGGGCTGAAAGGCGACCTAAAACTGCATCTTTTTACAAACATGCCAGAGCTTGTTTCAAAACTCACGGAAGTCGTTGCTTACAACGAGTCTCAGAAAAAATTCGCTTATATACGCATTGAAACCAGCAGAAGAGCCCATGACTATTACATAGTCCACATAGCTGGTGTCAACACCATATCCGAGGCGGAAAAACTCAAAGGTTTTGTCTTGTATGTTGATAAGTCGTTCTTCCCAAAATCAAAAGACGGCGAATACTACTTTTTCGAACTTTTTGATTGCGAGGTTATAGATGAAAACGGGAACTCCGTTGGCATCGTGGAAGATGTGATAGAAACAGGGAACAATGATGTAATAGTAGTAAAGAAAGGTAAAGAAGAGGTTCTCATACCAGTTATCGAAAGGTATGTTACAAAGATAGATAAAGAGGCAAAGAAGATTCATGTGAAGATGCCGGAGTGGTTGGAGTGAGGATAGGTATCGTCACCATATTTCCAGACTTTGTAAAAGTTATACGAGAATACGGAGTAATTGCCCAAGCAGTTGAAAATGGTCTTTTACACATCGATATATTCAACCTGCGTGATTTCACAACTGACAAGCACAAGGTTGTGGATGACTATCCATATGGTGGCGGGCCTGGCATGGTTATGAAACCTGAGCCGTTCTTTCGTTTCTTTGAGTTTTTTCAAAGTAACTATGGAAAGGCTTATGTTATTCTCACTTCTCCCCAAGGCAGAAGACTCGACAACAAAGTTGCTATGGAGCTCGCCAACAAAGAACAGATTGTAATCATCTGCGGAAGATACGAAGGAATCGACGAACGCGTTATGAAATTTGTGGACGATGAGATTTCAATAGGTGACTATGTACTCACAGGTGGAGAGCTTCCTGCAATGGTTATTGTCGATGCAGTTTCAAGATTTGTTCCAGGTGTGGTAGAAGAAGAATCTGTTAAGAACGACTCTTTCTACAACAATTTGTTAGACCATCCACACTACACAAGACCAAGAGAAATAGATGGTATGTCTGTTCCTGAAGTTTTGATAAGCGGTAACCACGAAGAAATTGAACTTTGGAGACGGAAAGAATCATTGAAAAAAACGATGCTAAAAAGACCGGATATCTTTATGAAACATGAATTCGATGAATTAGACAAGAAGGCTCTAATAAGCCTTTTCAAGGAGCTGATTAGAGATGCTCGATAAAATATATACAGCTCTGATTCACTATCCTGTCCTTGGTAGAGACGGTAGGATTATAACAACCGCAGTTACAAACCTTGACATTCACGACATAGCTCGTAGCTCAAGGACGTACAACATAAAAAAATACTACGTCGTGACACATCTTCCTGCTCAACAAGATATAGTAAAAAAGGTCCTTGGATATTGGACTGATGGATTTGGGAAAACTTACAATCCCAACCGTTCAGATGCATTGTCTATAGTCGAGCTCAAATCATATGTTGAAGATGTAATAGATGATATAGAAAAAAACGAAGGTCAGAAACCCATAATGATGTTTACTTCAGCAAAGGTCAGACCAAACACAATAACATATGAAGAGGGTAGGAAAATTGTACTGAATGAGCAAAGACCTATCTTGTTGCTCTTTGGAACAGGATGGGGAATGCCTAAGGAATTAGAAGATATGTGCGATTATTCCCTAGAACCTATCCGTGGCAAAAGTGATTTTAACCACTTATCAGTTAGAGCAGCTGTTGCGATAATCTTGGATAGATTAATCGGAGAGGCTGTTCTAGAAAAAACGGAAAAATAAGAATTTGAAAAGGAGGTTATACATATGAGCATGGACAACCTTGTTAGAATCATCGAGAAAAGTCAACTGAAAGAAGTTCCAGAGTTCAGACCTGGGGATACTGTAAGAGTTCATGTCAAAGTAAAAGAAGGAGACAAGGAAAGAGTTCAGGCTTACGAAGGTATAGTTATTGCCATCAGAGGTTCCGGTATCAGCAAAACATTCACGGTCAGAAGAATCGCTGCAGGTGGTATCGGAGTCGAAAGAATTTTCCCACTTTACGCTCCTACCATCGAGAAGATAGAGGTTCTCAGAAAAGGTCGTGTAAGAAGGGCAAAACTCTATTACCTCAGAAATATCAAGGGTAAGGTGAAGATTAAGGAGAGAAAATAAAATGCCCTCAAAGAAAAAATCTGAGAACAACAAACTGAATAAAGGGAAGAATTTAGCAAAGGAGATAGTCATAACACTTATATACGCTATCGTTGCCGCAACAATCATAAGGGTCTTTGTATTTGAAACGATGCTTGTTCCCACTCCATCAATGGTCCCCACAATAAATGTGGGGGACCGTCTTTTTGTTGAGAAGATAACGTATTCTGCACGTGAACCTGAAGTTGGCGAAATTGTCGTCTTTTATACTCCGTTCCCGGATGAACGCGCTCAGCAAATGCTTAGAGCATTTGATAAATTCATGGATTTATTCACACCAAGGCAGTTCAAAGGCTCGGTAAAGTATGTGAAAAGGTTGGTGGCGAAAGAAGGAGACGTAATAACTTTGAAAGAAGTGGACGGAAACTGGAAGCTGTTCGTCAACGGCCAGATACCTGAGCATTTAAAAGATGTTAATTACACTAGAGAGGGCATTTTTAGATATCCAAAGCTGTGGGAATACCTAGCTGAAGCGAGTAAGTATAAGAACGATAAAACCCAGTACAAAAATTTTCTTTTCGAACTCGCGTCTAAAGAAGGAACAGAGCTAACCAATATTGTCTTTAGTATCTTAGGTGGACTTGATCCCGTGCCCTACGGTATAGATTACACGGTTTTTGTAGACCGATATCTGCAACCGAATGGTATAAAACTTTCGGACTATGTATGGGAAGAAAACGGACAGGTATATGTGAAAATTCCTGATGGTTTCTATTTCTTTATGGGAGATAATGCTTCTCAAAGTTTAGACAGCAGGTATTTCGGTTTTGTTCCAAAAGACTGCGTTGTTGGTAGGCCTATTTTGAGAGTGTGGCCGTTCAAAGCTTTTGGTCCCATCCAGCCGTTAGTAGAGATTAAAAAGTAAGTATGTATAAATAAAAAAGCGGGGAGGAACACAAACCATCCCGCTTTTTTATTTTTTGCTTTTGCACTTGATTATTTCTTTGCTTCCTCGATTATCGAATTCAGCGCTTTAAAGAAATCTACTCCGGATTTTCCAAGTTCTTCTATCTGCTTATTTATCTCTTCATTTGCTTTTAGAGCTTCAATGACACCTTCCGGGTCAAATACAAGCAATACATTAGTATAAACGAGTGAGCCCACTCTCTCTTCCCAAATTGCGTACACGTAAGCACCAGAAATTTGAGCTTCAGAGAACATCTGCGTTACTCTTTTATACGCTTCAACAGCGATGCTTTTAACCTCTTGTGATTTTGAATCCGAAATATTTTGTAATTGACTTTCAACAAGCGCTGCAAAAGTTTGAACCTTGGCATTGAAATATTCAGCAAGTTCTTTGTATGCATTAATCTTTGCCTTTTCTCTTGCACTAACTGTATCAATGCCTGCACCTATGCTTTGGCCCACAAAGGCGATTAATCTTCCCGCTTTGTATAGCTCACCAACCCTTTTTTCCATACTGTTGTTCACAAAGACAATAGTAGCATCTTTGGGAATACTTTGAATCTTATATCCGTTAGCCGTTATCCATTGATATTGGTCCTGTTGAAATAACGTAAAAAGAAGAAACACCCCCAATACTGCTGATAATATTACTACAGCCCATAAAACACCGTTGTTTTCAAATATCACGTGAGCACACCTCCTTAGAGGAAATTTTATTAATTTTACTTAGTCACTTGATAATTAAAATCCGATATCTTCTTAATTTTCAGAGCATCAACTGTGGAAAGGAATTTTTCCATATCAGCCATAGGAACGTTTTCTATCTCCACTATCAATTTTGTATCGGTCTTTTCAACAACTCTAACTTTATCATAATTCGCGTTTAAGTAATCAAGCAAAATGGAGCCGTAGATTACTCTTTCAAGCACAAACGTGTATTTGTAAACTGCAATTGGTTGTGCGTTTTCGAATCTAAGAGAACTTGCTACAGCATCTACGTATTCTTTGAATTTTTGACCAGATGTTGTCTTAGATAAAGCCGCTTGCTCAGTAGCTCCTGTGTTAACTTCCTCAAATCTTAAAGTATCAAGTATGTTACCAGTTATAGTGTCAATAATCTGTGTTGTAATCAACGTTCTAACAGAATAAACTTTGTAATCTGGCAAGTACGTTGCTGCACTGTTAACAATCACGTAAATCAAGTACCTTGCTGCACTCAATGCTGTTACTTTAGCCAGCACAGTTGGTGGCAGATTACTCTTTACCTGGGCCTCCAGGATTTTCCTTGAGAAGTCCTTAGACACGAGCTTTATACCAGAAGACAGTAATCCATCAATTATCGCAGGTTCGATGTATCCTAATTTATCCCCTTCGGTTAGAACCAATGCAAAGCCGACCGGGGCATTTTTCAAAGCTTCTTTAATATAATTCTCAAAATCATATTTCTTAATCTTTGAACTCACGAGGACATAATATAAACCTGCGTATTCTCCTGTTGCCGATATTTCGTAGTCGATGGCTCCAATAACTTTGGTGAGAATATATTCATCTAATGGAACGTCCAACAGTTCCCTCTCACTACCAATAAGTAACTCAGAGGCAGCTTTTTTCATAGTTTTTACTAAAGCATCCTTCAAAGCATTCTCACGCATTAACTTTTGGTCTGATATTATCTTAGCAGTCCCACCGGCTAAAATCTTTAACTCTGCGTCTGTTTTGTAGACCGTTTTCAGTATGTCAGGGTTCACCCTAACGCTTCCTGGAGCCCATGTAGCATTTACCATTCCGGCGAGCGAAACTGTTACCTTTGACGTGCTAGATTTGACAAGCACAGACAATACAGCATTCCCATCGCTAAGTGTTACCAAGTCTTGTGCTTCAACCTGTTCTCCGAAAACCCACAACGATTTTACCTGAGTAGGTTCTACAAAAATCTCAAGTTTTACTTGTTCTCCAAGTAGTACATCCTGAGGACCTTTAATCGATATTTTCACGTCATTCAAAAACGGCGTAAGTTTGTCAACATCCACGGAACCAGGCGGTAAGTCATTAACCATCGAGAACAATTCGTTTAAATAGTTAGCCACTTCTAGTGCACTTTTCTTATCAGTAACTCGTGCGGAGTTTATACTAGCGGTGAGGTTTTGAACCCTATCGTATCTCCTTCTGATATCATTTACAATTTGAATCAGCTCTTCTGCAGTCTTTGGAGGAAAAGTATTTGCTGACAAAAGAGGTTCGTATTTATCAGCAATAGCCTTTGCGGAAAATATCATCTTAGAGTCAAGCAGTGATTTACCAAGTCTTATAGCGAGAAATGCCTCTAATTGCTGTTTTGCTTTTTCGGCCTCTATATATACTTGGACTTTTGCATAATACTGGTTTCCAACTTTCTTCCTCTCTGTAGTTCTATACGAAACCCCCAGTAATTCCATTTCTGACTTCGTTTGAATCGTCTTTTCGTATTGAGTTTCGAATTTTTCCTTCACTTTTCCATCTTGAATCATCGTTGTAAGCTTTTCTTTTAATACAGCGGAGGATTTTACTTCCACGTACAGTTGTTCAATCAGCTTTTGGAGTCCATTGTTTTTGGCCATTTCTTCTGCTTCTAATTCCGTTTTGCCGTAACCTTCACCAAAGACTTCGATATATGCATTCGAAAGCTGTGCTGGAGGTTGCACTGGTGATATTTGAACCGATGCCTGGGATTGTTGAGGCTGTGACGAAGGCTGAGAAGATTGTGATGGTTGTGTTGCTTGAGGTGGCTGAACTTGCTCTTGGGCAGTGCCAGGACTTGTAGCTGTGCTTATTGTCTTATTTATGTCCTCCATAGTCTTAATAGCAGACGATGTATCAGGCTGATTTACTTCAGGTTTGGGTATTAAGAGAAAGAAACCTGCAACTAAAATACCTATCAACAAAGCGGAAATTATCAACAGTGTTGTCGAATCCATAGGAACACCTCCTCTTTAAAAACCCCAATAAAACAACCCCCTGCTTTATAGCAGGGGGCATCGCAGACCAACTTATTATTTCTTTTCCATTGGTGTCCCTTTAGTTGCTTCTTGTAAGACAGCATTCAAGTTCTCAAAGAAGTTAACCCCTTGTTTTCCAAGCTCGTCCACTTTTTGTTTCACCAAAGCATCAACCTCTATCAATTTCAAAATCTGAGCCGGGTCGTACACTAATAGCACGTATGTGTAAACCAGGTTATCTCTCTTAACCTTCCACGCTGCAAATTCGTAGGCACCTGACACTCTTCCTTCAGCAAACAATTCCGTTACTCTTTTGTATGCGTCCACTGACGCACTCACTACCTCTTGTTTCTTACTGCCGGATACCTGCACATTTTGTAGCTGACCTTCTACAAGTTGTGCAAATGTTGTAACCTTTGCGTTCAAAAACTCTGCAATCTTTTGATATGCACGTATCTTTGCTTTTTCTCTATCCTGTGTTGTTCCCAAACCTTGTGCCTCACCTTCAAATGCTATCAGTTGACCTTTTTGAACAAGAGTCTTCACACTCAATGCTTTTGACTGGTCAACAAAAATAATCTCCGCATCGTTTGGAACCTTCCAGACTTTTACGCCGTCAACTTCGATGTACTTATCCTTTGGCATGAGAAGAAAAATCCCACCAACAACAACCGCGGCAACAAGAACCCCAACCAAAACCCACGTTAATGTGTTATCCATAGTTACACCTCCTATGCCTGAGTAATAGTGAGAAACTCAACTTAAAATAATGCAAAAATAGCGAACTCACATTAATCACTAAATATTTAGACGCCTTGATTTCTAAAACCGTTCAAAGAAGTGCTTAGGTTTTTTAAGAACTCTTATTCAAATAAAATACCATTTCAACAACTACGCCTTTTCCTTTCTCAGAGAGTACAACCATTTTATCTGAGAATCTTTTCATGTTAGGTAACCCCATTCCAGCACCAAATCCTAACTCTCTCACATAATCCGGCGCCGTTGAATAACCTTCTTTCATTGCCAATTCGATGTTTTCGATACCCTTTCCCCGGTCTTCCACTCTGACGATAATCCGGTCAGACGCTAAAAAACAGAATATTTCACCCTCACTCCCGCTATGTATGACCACATTTGTTTCAGCTTCGTAGGTGGCTACTGCAACTCTCCTCACATCTTGCTCAGGTATACCTTTACTTATCAAGAACTTTTTCAATTGAGCTGCACCTATACCAGCTAAATTAACATCGAAGTAGTCAATTTTGAAGTAAAAATCTGCCCCTTTTTTGTCAATTTCCTCACCAGTGACCAAAGACCTACTCAAGACATCTTGCTCAAGTACTTCTCTTCGTCTCTCATCATGTAGATAAAGCAAACCAAGTCTAGTAGCAACTGCGGCAAGGATATCGTTTTTCGTAACTATACCAACAAGCTTCCCCTGAGCATCAACAACTGGAAATCTGCCGTATCGATATCTTTCGAAATGCTTAATCACATCTTGCAATGTAGCGTCTTCACTTAAACAAACCACGTTTTTAGTCATGTGTTCGTTGACGCTTTCGTTAAGTGTACCATTTTCAAGGCATTTTATGATATCTTCTATGCTTATTATGCCAACCACAACATTGTTGTCGTCTACAACAGGGACTCCAGAGATTCTTTTCAGTCGAAGTATTTCTTTTACCTGTGCAACCGTTCTGTCTGGCTTTACGTAAATTACATCTTTGGTCATGAACTCTTTTACGCTTATATTAGCAAAAACCTTTTGAACCTTTTCTAAAATCTCGGAAGTCAAACCACGTCACCTCTTCGAATATTTGAAATCAAAAATGTAAACATTCCTAAGCTTTCACCAGTTTGTCTGGACCATTATGCATTTGATAAAAGAAAAATCTGCATCTGACAGTGTTTTTGAGAATTCAATTATCTCTTCCGATTCTGCACCTGGCTGGAACCAGAATTTACGAAATCCACGGCTGTAAGCTTTTTTTAACTCCTCAAGCCCTACATCTGGTGGAACAATAAAAACTATCAAATCAACATCATCTGGTAGTTCATCAACACTCTTGTAGGTTTTTATCCCTTCGATAACATCGTACTTCGGGCTAACTGGAAGAACATCAAAGCCTTTCTTCTTCAAGTCCTTTAGAACAATATTTCCAAACTTTTGAGGATTTGTTGTTGCACCAACAATGGCTACTCTTCTGATTTCCCTTAAATTAATACTCATACCAAAATCCCACCTTTCTTTTATAACTACGTTACTCTGTTAAACTTTTTTCAAAATCACTAATTTCTTTTTGGATAGATGACATGAAATCAATACTTTCAAAATTGAAACCACCGTAAACAAGCTCTTTCAAGATGCTTACAGGTCCAGGGTCAAGAACCCCATTAGAAACTGCCCTTTGCACTTCTTCTAAAGCTTTCTCAGGACTATTGGGACCTCTGTAAGGTCTCGGTTCCAATACTGCGACAAAGTAATCTGCAACTTGTAGAATCTTATCCTTAAATGTCATTTCAGACCCTTTTAGCTTCCAAGGATAACCACTTCCATCAACTCGTTCCTGATGCCTGACGGCGGGCCAAAACCACGGTTCATTTTGGTGCTCTAAAAGTATGAGATAACTATAGTAAACATGCTTTTTCATTATATCCATCTCAGAAGTTGTCAACTTTCCTTTCTTTTCTAGAATACTTATCGGAGTTGTTATTTTTCCTATGTCGTGGAATAGACCAGCAATGAAGAATTCTTCTTCCTTAAGCAAAATTTCCTTTGCGATAGCTCCCGCCAAGTTAGCTACTCGCCAACTGTGTGCACGTGTAAATTCGCTCTTTGAGTCAATTATGTAAGACAAAACCGCTCCCATTTCAACAATTTCTTCAAAACTCATAGTCTCCTGTATGGAGTAATCTTGGATTAGCTTTTCCCTGTTAAACCCAGCTTTTATATCATAAAGCATCCATCTTGTGTATTCCTGTTTTAAGACACTCAGCGCAGCATCGTACACAAAATCGAAGAATCTGTTTTTTATTGTGGATAAAGGAATAATAAAATCATCATAGGTCATCTCTTCGTCGTTCACAAGTACGTACTTAGATATTTCTTCACTGATAGACACAACATTGGCTGCGATATCTTTTGTCGAACTCTCGTTCAGATAATGTGGTAAGGCGTGGTGGAGTAAAATGCTTGCAGACAAGTTTGGAAACCTTTTGGAAAGAAACGATATCTTTGAGACCTCAAACGCAGAGATTAGTGTGTGATCTTTGGTAGGAGCTTCAAACGTGGGAATATCCTCTTTAATAAGAAATTCGTTGTTAATATCATCTAGTAAAATACCTTTATGCGGTGTCAAAACCCCAAGGTCATGGAGAACACCGCAATAAAATAATTCCAGTTCATCAAGTCCCAATTGCTTACCTATTTTTGATGCAATAAAGCCAACTTGCAGAGAATGTACACCAAATTTTGGAACGAACATTATCGTTTTCAAAAGTATATCAACCAATTCTTTTCACCTCTGGTATCTATTATAACACAACGCAAGCCTAATTAATGTGTTTTTTTTGATAAAGTTTACCTTGAAAAAACATGGCTACAAAAGTATTGTCACCTAGAATCAATCCGTTCATTGGGTTGCAGTCAATGAAAGCTCTTGATTTTTAATTGAGCTATGGTATAATTACGTAGGACTTTGCAAGCTTGGTAGGGATTCCGAGCTTCCCAGGAGAGGTGGCCGAGGGGTCTAAGGCACACGCCTGGAGAGCGTGCGGTGGCCATAAACCACCCGTGGGTTCAAATCCCACCCTCTCCGCCAGAAAGTGTTAGGTCGTCTTGAAAGAATTCATCAAAACCGGGACGCTG
>CAYVMA010000003.1:0-2570 GCA_964452455.1 uncultured Fervidobacterium sp.
GAACGAATATTCGAATACTTGAAACTTCCAAATGAGAAACTCATAAAAGAAATCAAAAAACAAGACTGGACAAAAGTGCCAGACAAAACATTGTATCTATCAAACAAGGTTCTAAAAACCCCAGGTATAGAAGTCGCGATGGTTTTGAAAGGTGTTTTGCCTGGCATTTCACCAAAAATCGTTGAAACATTTTATGTAAAAGATGTCTACGACCCACAGGAAGCCTTGCTCCCTATGGATGGCGTTCTCATTTGGAGAAACAAAAAATTCTTCGGTGCCATCAGTGGTTATGCAGGTGTTATCAGAGACCCACAAAAAGCACTTGAAGCTCAAGAATTTGTCGCAAGAAAACTCGATGGCGCGTTTTATATAACCGGTGAAATCGAAAAAATATACGCTTCAATAAACAGCCTTGTTGACTTATCTTTACAACTTTTCCAACTCGGATTTATTGCAGGTTTTGCCGGATTGGCGATAATTACCTTTAGAAACGTTTATGCACGTAAGAAAGAAATTGGTATGCTCAGAGCGATAGGGGCGGATAGCAAAGTAGTCTATCGAATGTTCATTTACGAAGCACTGGCTATAGTATTCATTGCAACTATTGTTGCAATAGTCGCAAGTGTATTCGTTATCAAAGACCTCGTTGCCTTTGTCCAACCTTTGCTCAGTTCATTCAAGGTGGTGATACCTTTCTGGAAAGTATTTGTAACATTAGCTGGCGTCTTTGGTATTACAATAATTTTTGTGTCCCTCCCTGCGAGCGTATCGCAGAAGATTCCTCCGTCGGAAGCGTTGAGGGTGTTTGACTAAAATTTTTTGGAAGTTTGTTTGGACATGGTACAATAAATGGTACAATAATATGGTACAATAATTTAGAAAATTAAACATAAAAAGGGGTGTATACAAGGCATGAAAAAACTCATCATCGGTGCTATCTTATTGCTTATGCTAACCACCATTTTTGCCTACACCGTTCGTGTAGGAGATACTATCGCTATCGAAGTTTTTGGTCAACCGCAGTTTAGTAGAACGGCCAAAGTAGCTTTTGATGGAACGATTCCTTATCCATACGCCGGAAACGTGAAAGTTGTCGGTCTCACTACAGACCAAATCAAATCGATAATCGAACAAACAGTGCGCAGGTTTATAAAAGACCCCGTTGTTACCGTTTACGTTATCGACTACGGACCTATGTATGTATACCTCCAAGGAGCTATCAACCGCACATTCGATATCTCCAGCTACAAGGAAGTCACACTAACCCAGCTATTCTCACTCTTAGGGCTATCTTTGTCGAATGAGATAGACTTTGAAAACATCCAGCTTAGACGTTCAGGCAAAACGCAAACACTGGATATGCTTTCGTATTTTTACGATGGGACTATCACAAACGACCCAAAGCTCCAAGAAGGTGATGTAATTTACTTCCCTCCGTTGAAATATAGCCAAACAATCCAAGTCAGCGGTGCTTACACTTACCTTGGCAGATACGAACCTGGTATGACATTAAAAACATTGCTTTTACGCCTTGGAACGCTTGATAAAGAAAAAGCAGTTCTTGAAAGTTCATACCTCACAATTTTGGGAAAAACAATAGTTGTAAACCTTGAAGATATTATTAGTGGAAAAATCGATTACCCAATTTTATCTGGTTCATCACTATACATCCCAAAGCGCGAAGAACGATTTATCTACGTTGTTGGCTTTGTGCCTTCTCCTGGTCCAAAAACTTTCCTTTCCACAGAACCTCTAACCCTTGCATATGCACTTGCAAAATCTGGTGGCATCTCTCCAGATAACGAAAAGTGGATAGAAAAAATCACAATAACAACACCTGATGGGAAAACCCAAGAATACAAACCAGATATACTTAAATCATCTGAAAGCCTCTTGTTGCCCACGGGGGCTATTGTGAACGTTGTTAAGCATCCAGAGTTCAAGGTATACCTAACTGGAGATTTCTCAACCGGTGTAATTGTCTTTGAACCAAATGAACCAAAGACACTCAAAACCTTGCTCACAAAAATAGGAGGCTTAAAGACAGACCAGCTCAAGTGGATTGAGAGCATAAAGGTAAATGACAAGGCGGTAGATTTAGCACTGATAGATAGCTATACACTTAGTAACAACGACAGTGTCGAAATCAAGAAATACCCAGAATTCAAAGTCTACGTAACAGGCGATTACAAACCAGGCATAGTATCATTCGAACCAGATGAACCAAAGACACTCGAAGGTTTACTAACTAAACTTGGCGGAATACCTGTAAATGAACAAAAATGGATAGAATCGATAACGATAAACGGACAACCAGCAGACATATCAAAAGCTGCAAGCTACACATTAAACAATGGAGATAAGGTAGAGATAAGAAGGTATGCGGAATTCAAAATATACCTCAGTGGAGACTTTGAAACAGGAGTAATCACCTTCGAACCACAAGAACCAAGAACATTAAGAACACTGCTCACAAAGATAGGCGGACTAAAGACAGACCAGCTCAAGTGGATAGAGAGCATAAAGGTAAATGACAAGGCAGTAGACTTAGCACTGATAGATAGCTATAC
>CAYVMA010000004.1:0-3522 GCA_964452455.1 uncultured Fervidobacterium sp.
GTATATCATCAGAAAGCTCCTCAAGAACGTTGTGTAGTTCCTCTTTTCCTCTCCAAATGCAAGGTCGTCCCAGCTCAAGAGCCTGTTTGAGTTGCTCCTTGCTTGAAGTGATGACAAAATCTGTCGCCTTACTTTCCATATGCAGTCCCCCTTATAAGCCATTCTATACGATAATCTAAATACTTGTAGACAAAAGTGCACTTTATCTATCAATCGATTTGTCATTTTCTATTTTCTCGAACCGGTGTTTGTATCTAAAATTGTTGGAGTTGTTTGTTTGCTGTCAGTATTTTGGGTTGATTTTGTAGTGTAATTGGTTGCAGATGCTTGTTCTTGTGTTAAAGGAATCTTATTAACATTATTTTGTGTATTTGTTGAATTTATAGTTGTTGGAATTACCTTTTCTGGAGCTTTTTGGTCGCCAAGTTTTTCCTGTTTTAAGTCTGTCGCTTCAACCGAGGTTTTGACAGGTGTAGCTGTTTCAGTAGGCGTGTCTATTGTCGTAGTACCAGACAATTGGCTTTGGGGTGAAGCACTTTTGTTTTTTGTCAAAGAAATCGCAATAATTATGACGATGATGGTGAAAAGTAAGATAATCAACATTACTTTAAAGAGGTTAGATTTTTTCTGTTTTGTACTCATTTTTTTGTTATGATTTTGTTTTGTACCATTTTTGGACTCTTGTGCTGGAGTTGAAATAACTCTATTGATCACCTCTTTGATTTTTTCATAGCGCTTTTTATATTGTTCTCCTGTCTCGTCTATAATTTCTTCAACGAACAGACGGTAGAGTTCACCATTTGTAAGTATTAAATCAAGTAATTCCCTGAGTTCTTCATCTGATTTGCTATTTACGAAATCAATAAAACCTTTTCGAATAATTTTTGAATCGCCCGTTTTTTGGCTTCTAATGTTTTGAAAGTTTTTTCTCAATTTTCCATGGTATTCGAGATTTTTAGCAGCATAAGACAGCTCTACCTCGTCATTTGTAACCAATCTTATTTGTTCACCTAAACCTGGAATGGAAATGTCTATGAGTTCTATTAGGAATGTGATAAGGTTATAATTTCCCAAGATTTTCTCTATTTTTGTTTTGACAAGTGAACTAAGAGTTTTCGATAGTTCGTAGCTCTCCGTCTTGGAACTCTGAGAAGTTATGTCCTCTATAGATTTTTTTAGTTCGTAAGCTCCAACAAGGTCGCAGAGTTTTTTTAAAATGGTTCTTCCTTTTTCGTTGACTAAACAGTCGTTGTAAAGATTGTTGAGGAGCATCTTATTACCTCCTGATTAATCTGAAAAGATAAAGTCTAAGGTTTTTTTCAAGTGTTCAAATCTTCTTAGAATTTCTTCGTAAAGTGAAACAAGAGCTTCTCTTTCACTTTTTTCTAATTCCACATCTTGTTTACGATTCTTCAGAACTTCCGATACTGATTTGTAGAAGTCATCTATTTGTAATACTTGAGAGTTTAGCACATTTTCAAATTCTTTGTATATGTTATTAACTAAGTCTGTCAAATTTTCTTCGATTTGTTTGACATAATTATCGAATTGTTCTTCGACTTGTTCGTAAAAGGCCATCAGTTTTTCTACGATAGTTTGTGGGTTGTAACGATATTCTTCAATCTTCAGATTTTTACCAAACATTTTTGAAAATTCCTTTAATATCTTTATTCCAATCAATACAATCGGATTCTTCATTTCAAGGTCACCAGTAATATCTACTTTTTGGTATTGAACATCTGGTATTTGCTCAATGAATTGTTGTAACAAAACTTCGATGTTAAGTGTTAAATCAATGTTAGGAACTTCTAAAAGTGCATTCTCTTCATTTTGGTTGCAAAGGATATCTGACAACTCTTTGTTTAAACTGTCTACTGCTTGTTTGAATTTTTCATAGTCTTTGCTTATTGTTTCGTTGAGCGCTAAATTGATCTTTTTCACAGACTCGGCTATATCATTTTTAGTAGTTTCGAGGTTATTACTTATAATATTTTCCAAGTCTGAGAAATCAAGGGTTGGTTCAAAGACTGTAGACTCTTCCTCACCATTAACAACACGGTTGAACCAATTCCAAAACTCATTTCTTATCGCTTCCCATTTTCTCTTTGTAGCATCGTCAACAGATAGTTTGATTTTCTTTATGAGTTCTTCTTTCGTTTCCTTCAATTCTTTCGAAAATTCGGATTTCTTATCTCCGACTAGTTTACTGAACTCCTCACCAATGTTACTTGTTTCAGACTCAAACTCTCTTATTGCCTCTATTATTCTGTCAAGTTCTTCAGCCAATAGCACTTTTGATGAATTGAGCTCGTTAAATATTGTCGTTGACGTTGTGGAGATTGTTTTCGCATATGAATACTCTTTTTCTACCTGAGCTTTGTTTTCGAAGATGTAGGTTATATATTTTATAACCATCGAAAAGTTTGTTAATCTGATTAACTCATCAAATGTCAATTTTTTCTCCCTGCCAAATACATTTCTCAAACTGTTCGAGTAATTTAAAACAGTTGTGAGATAGGTTTTCATTTCACTGCTCAACTGGTCGAATTTTTCATCAAGTATGTTATCAATATACTTCCTAGCATCCTCTTGGTTTTTTATTTCCGGGAACATCTTTGATATTTCATTTAAATAGAAATACATCATAGCTGTTGTTGGAATTACCATAAATTGTTGAAAACTAAGCTCTTTAAATTTTTCAAACATAAAGTCAGAAATTTTGACAATACTGTGCTCTACGTTTGCATCTTGGAACATCAGGTCTATTTTGTTTATAACACCTATAAGCGAGTACTTTTTGTCCTGATGAGTAAAGATATCTCTTATTTCATTTAGAATATCAACTTCACTTTGCTGAGCATATTTTGAATAGTCCACGATGAATATAGCCACGTCTGTTTCTTTTATTGCTCTTTCTGTTAATGCTTTGTGCTCAGAGCCAGCAAGGTCCGGACCTGGTGTGTCCCAAATTTCGTAGTTGATTCCTTCTTTTTCCGGATAGTAGATCACCATATCGTCGAGCGCAGTTCCTTTTAGGTTGTGTTTTTCAAATTCTGATTTGATATATGTTTTGAGTTCGCTTGCGTTTAAAAATTCTTTTCTTTCACCTTTGTATTCTAAGAAGATAGTTTTACTTTTGTTGGGCTTGTATATAATTATGTTAGGAGTGGCAAGTTCAAGGCTTGTTGGTGCGTATTCTTCACCTAATAAGGCATTAACCAACATGCTCTTTCCGGACTTTTTTGTTGCGAACACCGCGATTTTTATAACATTATCACTTTTGAACATTTCAAGTGATTCTTCAGTTTTTTCAGCGTTTTTTAATATGGCATCTATTCTGTCATTGAATTTTTCGTTTTCTTTTTCATTTTTCAAATTGCGAATGTGTTCAATGAAATCTTTTAATTCTTGGCTTAAGTCCTCATATCTATTTAGCATTTTCTCCAAGGTCATTCTCTTTTTTTCTTCTTCAGTTGTGTAGACGTCGGCTATATAACTCAAATTTATTAATTGTTGTATTGT
>CAYVMA010000005.1:0-13702 GCA_964452455.1 uncultured Fervidobacterium sp.
CAACTGTAAACTCGTGATAGCAGGAAGTAAGGACAAAGGGAAGAAGGTTGACGAAATTGATAAACTTATCGAAGAAAAAGGATTGAAGAAATCAGCAGAGAAATAAAGCAACTTCAGGAAAATATGGCAGTAATAAGGGAAGAACTTGCAAGTGTTTCAAGTAAGTCTCTCTCATCTAAACGCGTGCTTGAAGAACTCCAAAAAGCACTGAGAGATGTTTCAAACGAACTTTCAGACTTAATTAAACTCGAGGCGGAATACAACGGAAAGTACGAAGGGAATATTGCTCGAATAGAATACTTAGAAGAAGAAAGCAAAGTGCTGGAAGAAAAACGAAAGGTTTTACAAGCGGATGTCAGCGAATTTTCAAAAGAACTAGAAGAACATAGGAAAAAACTGGAGATTCTAAACGAAAACATCGCGACACTACGTGCGGAACTAAAAAATCTTGCTGAAAGGAAATTACAATACACAGCTGAGAATGATAGAATAAATAACAGATTGGAAGAGATTGCTAAAGAGATGGCCGATGCTAAGTACAATATATCGCAACTTGAACAGGAAATAAATGAGACGAAGAACTTTTTGATAGAAAACGAAAGGGAACTGGAAAGTTTAAAAGCAACAGCACAGGATATCTTCACAAATATTAGAGAGAGAAAGAGTGGAAAAGAGGAGAAACTACAACAACTCCAGACACTGGAAGAAGAGATAAGCAGAATAAAAAATGAGATAGAATCGACAAGGGAAAGAATCCATGAAACGGATTTGAGAATACAAGAAATTAGGTTCAGAATTTCAAATGTTCCAGAGGAATACAGAAATCCTGTGGAGATAGAACCTGAGAAACTAGATGAACTCGCTCAGCAGATGAAGGATTTGGAGAATAAAATAAAGATGCTCGGCACCGTTGATTTGAGTGCTATTGATGAATACAAGGCTGTTGAAAACGAATACAACGAGCTTGTGAAACAAAAGTTGGACCTGGAAGAGGCAAAAAGGAAGCTGGAAGAACTAATTGAACAGACCGATATTCAAGCAAGAGAGCAATTTTTAAACACCTACAACAGAATTAACACAGCCTTTAAAGGATACATAGAGAACCTGTTCTACGGTGGGACGGGTAGTATGAGATTGATTGATGATGGAAATATATTTGAATCAGGCATAGAAATCGTGGTTTCAAAGGCTGGTAAAAAGGTCCAAAAACTCCAATTACTCTCCGGTGGGGAGAAAGCACTCGTTGGAATTGCACTCATCATGGCGATGCTTGAGTCGAACAAAGGGGTCTTTTACGTTCTTGATGAAGTTGATGCTCCACTTGATGATTACAACTCAGAAAAATTCAGAAGGCTTTTGGAACAACAACAGTCGCAGTTCATAGTAATAACGCACAACAAACTGATTATGGAAGCTGGGGATATTGTGCATGGGGTAACTATGGTTGATGGCATTTCAAAAATCATACAGGTGAAGATGGAGGAGGTAACAGCATGAGGTATCTATACTTTTTGCAACAGTTCTTTGAAAGACTCCCAGCCCCTGCGTTTATCAAAGACAATAAGGGACGTTACTTGTGGATAAATAAAGAACTTGAAAACGTTCTGGGGTTGCCCGAAGAAAAGATTGTAGGAAAGCGCGAGAGCGAGATTTTTGGTATTGAAGAAATTGAGGAAATCGATAGGAAGGTCAAAAGAACAAGAAGAAACCACTCACACGAGATAGTTTACAACGGACGACACTACAACATTCAGAGGATGCCTATCAGACTTGGTGATGGAAACTATGGTGTTGCTGGTGTGATGTTCGATATCACACAAAAAGTTCTTGAACAGAGTTTATATAAACTACTGTCTTTCGTTGAAGAAAAAATTATGGAAGCATTAGGTGAAGCGGACGGAGATATAGTTACCTTTGTGACGTCTTTTTCCAGAAAATTCCATGCACAGTACCCTCATGTCGCTGTTGTTCTTCTAATGGACAACGAGTATCTGATAGGGACAAAAGATGACAAGATTATAGAAAAGGCAAAAGAAATTGATGAGGTTAAGACATTTGTTCACGATAAAAAGACTTACCAAGTCATTCCTATTGACCGCTTCAAGTTTGTAGTTCACGTGCCAGAACACTATACAAGTATGGCAAGGGCACTGGCTGGATTCTTGGGTTCTTACGTGCTTGCTGCGTTAAAAGTTCTGGAAAACCAAAAGGTGTACAAAGATGTTATTGAAAAGCTCAACTCAATTACCAAAATTATCGAGCTCTGGAACAAAACCCAAACACTTGAAGAATACCTAGCACTCATGCTCGGTGAACTTGTAAAAGTTATACCAGAAACGCAAAAAGCTTCTGTATGGCTTTTAGAAAATGATGAATACAAGTGCGTTGCAGTTTATAACTACAGTGACGAAGTTAAAAAACTCGTTATAAAGGCTTCTGAAGACAGTTATGGACCACACATTGGCGAAAACAAAGTTGTGGAGCTGTTGGATGCATATAAGTTAAACAAGGAGAGTAAATACAAAGACATCTGGGAAAAAGCAGGGGTTACGTCTCCGAATTTTATCCCATTAATCGGCAGTGTTAAACTTGGTGATAAAAAGGTAGTTATCATATCTCTTGATAATTTTGAAGGCGCTCGTTTTTCTGAAACGAGTAAAAAAGTTTTGCAGATTTTTGTTGAATTGCTCTCGATATTTTTGTCTTCTAAGGAAAAATAATTGAAAGTAAAAGGAGAGCGGATAATTTGCCATTCCGCCTTGAGAAGTTACTGTCACTAAGGCAAAAAGAAGAAGAGGCTTTAAAAAATGAGCTTAGCAGAATCAGGTCAGAAATAAGAAAGTTAGAAGAAGAGATAGAAAAGATAAACAACTCGAAAAAAATTACAGAAGAACAACTGCGCAGCGGTGTTCAAACCGGTGCGCAAGTTGCTTTTTTAATCTACCTTGTTCACATGTACGACGAACATTTGAAGAGGCTAAAATTGAAGCTGAGTAACCTTCGTAAGATGGAAGAAGAAACTTTAAGGGCTTATCTTGAAAAACGAACTGAGCGTAGAAGTTTTGAAAAGCTCAAAGAAAGATATATCAAAGCACAGTTGCTGGAAGCAGACAGAAAAGAAAGGAAAATAATAGATGAAGTGGCTCTGCAAAAGTACATAAAAAGCTTAGAAGGGCGTTGAAGAACCGTGCTGAGTGAGAGGTGTTTAACGTTTAAATATGCTTGAACTCACGAAGATAATATCTGCTTTTATCATCTTTCCAGGATTTTTCGTTACGTTTTTTGCAATTTTAGCATTTTATTTTTTTCTTCAGAACAAAAAGATATCAAAACCGCTGAGAAGTGATTGGTTACCCATTTTATTCCTTTCGTTAGCTGTGTTTTTTTACTTGGCTTCTTCGACTTGGTTTGTGAATTTCTTTTCTAAAGTCCTATACGTTTCAGATACGGAAGACAAGGGAGATTACATCGTTGTTCTTGGCGGAGGAATTGATGAATATTCGGGAAGTGTTGAGATAGGTAAACACACGCTTAGAAGGTTGTATAAGGGGTATTTACTTTACAAATCAAAGCCAAGAAAGATTGTCGTTACAGGTGGAGTAGTTTCAAAAGGTATCCCCGAAGCGTTTGTTATGAAAGATGTGCTAATCTCATTTGGTGTGCCTGAGGAAGATATTATCGTTGAAGACAAAGCCAGGAACACGTTCCAAAACGCCCAGTATACTTACAGTATAATTGGAGATAGAACTATTACTCTTGTGACGAGTGTAACGCATATGAAGAGAAGTTTGCTATCGTTCAGGAAATTTTTCAAGGAAGTTTACCACGTTCAAAGCGATGTGCCTCTTGATTTTCGAAATACCTTTCTAGACTACATACCTACATACAATGCTTTTTATGCGTTTTGTAATGTAGTATACGAACTCGTTGGACTTCTCCAGTATTCGCTTTTTAGGAATTAGTCAGGTGTTTCGATTTTTTATTATTAGAAAGGGGAGATACTGTGTTCCCACTATATGATACGATTCCAAGTTTGAGAAAACCTGTTGTGAATTATATGATTGTGATAACCAATATTCTTGTTTTTCTCTATGAGCTAACATTGTTTTGGGACCCAGAACTTCTTCAGGAATTTTTCTATGCATTCGGATTTGTTCCAGAGCGTATGTTCTATGCTTTCCCCGTCTTGCAGACTTTCACACATATGTTTGTCCATGGTGGATGGTCGCATATAATCGGCAACATGTGGTTTTTAAAGATATTCGGCGACAATGTCGAAGATGCTATGGGACATTTTAAATTCTTTCTGTTTTATATAACAGGTGGAATTTTTGCTTTGTTCTTCCACGTAGTATTTAACCCATTCTCCCCTTATCCATTGGTTGGCGCTTCTGGTGCAATATCCGCAGTTATGGGTGCTTATTTCGTTTTGTTCTACTACTCACGCATAGTTTCTCTTGTCTTTTTCATCCTTCCATTTATTGTAGAAATTCCCGCGGTGATTTACTTATTTGTCTGGTTTTTATTGCAAGTTTTGAACGGTATGTTAGCTGATGTCACAGGAACAGGGGTTGCCTACTGGGCACATGCGGGAGGGTTTATCTACGGCGTTCTTGTTGGAATGAGAATCAGAAAGAAAAGGTATTGGTATTGATTGTCATCGGTAAACTTTGAGAGGGGAGAGGGATTATGGTTTCTGGTAATTGGATGACTAAGAGAAGGAAGAAGATAGTTATTATAAGCACAGGTGGAACAATAGCAATGGTGAAAAAAGGAAGGACTGTTGTTCCGTTTGACAAAGGGAACGCACTTGTTACAGACATACCCGAAATTTACGATATCGCCGATGTGGAGCTTTACGAATTTTCCAATATCCCGAGCCCTTACATGACTCCCAAGTTGATGTTTGAAATTGCAAGAAAGATAGATGAATTTTTAGAAGAAAAAGGCTACGATGGAGCTGTCGTAACGCACGGAACAGACACGTTAGAAGAAACTGCTTATTTTCTTGACCTTGTTTTGAAAACAGAAAAGCCAGTTGTTTTGACAGCGTCGATGAGGAACATCAGTGAGCTTAGCACGGATGGTCCACGAAATGTACTTTCCTCAGTGCTCGTTGCTTCTTCTGACGAAAGCTACGGAATGGGGGTTGTTGTGTGTTTGAACGACGAGATACATGCAGCAAGAGAGGTCACAAAGACATATACGAGTAACGTTGCAACATTTGATTCTCCAGGTTATGGTCCTCTTGGCTTAGTGGATGAGAACAATGTGATATACTTTAGAAAATCACTGACAAGAGAGAAGATACCGACTGATAAAATAGAGGAAAAGGTAGCTATTGTTAAAACTTTTACAGGTGATGATGGCACAATTTTGCGTGCTGTGTATGATATGGGTTACAAGGGGATTGTACTGGAAGGCTTTGGACGTGGTAACGTTCCACCGGAACTTGCTGATGTGGTTGAGGAGATTGTAAGAAAGGGAATTCCTGTCGTAATTACGTCACGATGTTTCAAAGGAAGGGTATATCCGATATACGGATATACAGGTGGTGGAGCTGATTTAAGAAGACGTGGTGCTATACTCAGTGAACACCCACTTGCTCAGAAGGCAAGAATTAAACTAATGGTCGTCCTTGGGATTACAAACGACATAGAGGAGATAAGGAAATACTTTGAAAAGCACATAGGAGGGGCGGTAAGTGAAATTGAGCATTAGGCAACAAGCGCTCCTTATAGTGCTCTTGTATGCCGCGATATTTTTCATAGCATTTTCTATCTCAAAGACATTATTATACGTCTTCGTTTTCTCACTGATATCTATATTAGTGGTAAATTTCATCTACAAAAACTTGATGAAGATAAAAATTCCACATCCTATATCAGTGACTTTATCACTGATTATATACTTCGGGGTGTTGGTCTACGCATTTATCAACATCATACCTTTAGTTGTTAACCAAATAGGCTCTTTCTACGAGTTCATGAAGAAGATTTTAGACTCTAAATATTGGGAGAATTACTTAGTTGACAATCCGGAATTGTCCAAGGTTATAGGAAACTTAGCTGACTGGGCAAGTCCAAAGATATCGGAATTATTCAATAATTTTCTTTTGGACTTTGCCAAAAAGCTTCCCGGTATTGGTGTTATTATTTTTTACAGCATACTTTTCACAGTCTACGTAACTATATACACTAAGTGGACAACAAAATCACTGCCGGGGCTCTTCCCCAAACGAGTTAGACCTTTGATAGAGGATTTCCTTACAAAATTAGGAAATTCTTTGCAAAGTTACGTTGATGTGATTCTTCTTGGAGCACTTATCGTAAGTGTGAGCTTTTATTTCCTTTTCTCGGTTTTCCTTCCAGAGTATATGGTGCTACTTTCCTTTTGGGGATTTATAACTAACTTAATACCGATAATCGGGGTTGTTATCGAGTGGATACCTATTTTGATAGTTACACTGGGGTTAGGAATCAAAAGCTTTTTGATAGTTAATTCAATCGTTGCTGTAGTTCATTTAGGTGCGTTTTTGTTCTTCATCTTTATTATGAAACACAAAGCCGATATCAACCCGGTTTTGATGTTGATATTCATCTTCTTAGTGGGATTGGTCTACGGTTTGGTTGGAACGTTCTTCGCCGTTCCTGTTGCCATATTCTTTGTGACATTGTGGAACGAATTCATCAAAAGCGAGTTGGATGAAACAAGAATTTGATATCTTTGTTATTCAAATATGTGTTTTTCTTCGGGGAAGAGTTTAGATTTAACCTCTTCCCTATATTTTTTAATGGCATCTAACATTATCTCGTAGGTATTTGCGTATCTTTTTACGAATTTTAAATTTATCTGAGATAAACCTACGATGTCATGGAATACAAGAACTTGCCCATCGCAAAATCTTCCTGCTCCAATTCCTATGGTTGGTATATTGACACTCTCCGTAATCTCTTTTGCCACGTTTTCAACAACAAGCTCAAGAACGATTGCAAAACATCCAGCTTTTTCCAGAGCCTTTGCATCTCTTAAGAGCTTTTCTTTGCTTTCGTTTGTCTTACCTTGCACTCTATGACCACCGAGCAGATTGACCGACTGAGGAGTAAAACCAAGATGTCCCATGACTGGTATTCCAGCACGGATAATTTGTCTTATTGTTTCTGCGTATTCTTCCCCACCCTCGAGTTTTATTGCGTTTGCGCCAGCTTTAAGCATGAGCCCTGCATTTTCAACAGCTTTTTCGATGCTAACTTCGTAGGATAAAAATGGCATATCTCCGACGATAAATGCATCAGGAGCGCCCCTTCGGACCGCCTTGATGTGCATTAGCATCTCTTCCATACTCACGGGTATTGTGGAATCGTATCCTAGCACAACGTTTCCCAAAGAATCACCAACTAAGATGATATCAACACCCGCCTCGGAGACTATCTTTGCGGTTGGATAGTCGTAAGCGGTTACCATAACGATAGGTTCTTTGCCCTTCATATCTATAATCTTCCTCGTGTTAACTGCTCCCATTTTTCATCACCCCTTGCATTTTGGAAAAAAACTCCAGGCAACAAAATTATACCACCTTTGTGATATAATGGCTATACATGGAGGTTTGTGTGAAAATTGAGAACAGGCTAAAGGGGGTTAAAAAAGATGAGATGGGTCTTAACAAATATCTATCCATCATTCGAGTCAGAAAGTTTCAAATCCGATTTGGCAAAGTTTGAAAAAGAGCTTGCAGAATTCCTAAAGTGGATGGATGAGAAGCTTCAGTCGACAGAAAGGATTGAGGAAAAGTTAGAATACATCATCAACAAACTTAACGAACTATCCTTGCTTGGAGGAAAGTTGTACAGTTTCGCCAGCTTAACACTGAGTGCAGATGCGAATAACGAAACAGCAGCAAAGTATCTTGATGTTATAAGAAGTAAATTTGTCCACCTTTCAATCGCAAGGACCAAATTCAGGAAATTTCTGAAGCATATAGAAATCGAAAACCTTGAAAACACTTCTTCAGAGGTTGTTAAATCGCACATGTTTGTAATCAAAGAACAAAAGATGTTATCAAAATACATGCTTTCTGAAAATGAAGAAAGAATCATCAGCATGATGAGACTAACAGGTGGAAACGCATGGAATAATTTATATGAAAAAACTACATCAAATCTAACCTGCGAAATGGAAATAGACGGTGAAAAGGAAAAATTGCCTTTAATGAAAGTTAGAAATTTGGCATACGATAAATCTCCAGATGTTAGAAAGAAGGCGTATGAAGCAGAACTCAAGGCATGCGAAAGTGTCGCTGATGTTGTGGCACTGTGTTTGAACAGTATAAAGGGTGAGTTTTTGACCGAGGTAAAACTCAGAGGATATTCATCGCCTTTAGAACCTATGCTTTTTGAGAACAGAATAACCGAGCAGACATTCAATGCTATGATGGATGCTGTTAGAGAAAGTATGCCGAAATTAAGAGAATACCTAAAAAAGAAGGCAAAAATACTTGGATATGAGAAAGGTTTACCTTGGTATGACTTATTCGCACCACTTGGTGGATACGAACGAAAATGGAATTATGAAGAGGCTAGGAAGTTCATAGTTTATAATCTTTCAACATTTTCAAAAGAGCTTGGAGATTTCATAGATGGTGCTTTTGAAAAAAACTGGATTGATGCAGAGACAAGGCCAGGAAAACGCGGAGGAGCATTTTGTGCATCAGTAAAAGCACTTAAAGAATCAAGGATACTCATGAGTTTTGATGGAACTTTAGATAATGTCCTTACACTTGCCCACGAGCTTGGACACGCGTTCCATAACTATTGCCTGAAGGATGAAACACCTTTAAACAGTACCACCCCCGCCACTTTGGCTGAGACGGCATCGATTTTCAATGAGACTTTACTTTTGAACATGATAAAAAAAGATGCGAGAAGTAATGAAGAAAAGCTTGCGCTTTTGGATAAAGAACTATCCGATGCAGTCCAGATAATAATAGACATATACAGTCGATTCTTATTCGAAAAAACAGTCTTTGAAAGACGCACAGCAGGTCCTCTTAGTGTTAAAGAACTTAAAGAAATAATGCTGAGTGCTCAAAAACAAGCCTATGGTGAAGGACTGAACGAAGAGATTCTCCATCCGTTCATGTGGCTTGTAAAACCGCACTATTATTCTCCAACGTTCCACTTTTACAACTTCCCATACACGTTCGGGATGCTCTTTGCATTAGGAGTTTATGCTAAACGAGATGAACCAGGCTTCTTTGAAACTTACAAAAAGCTCCTTGCCTCCACAGGTAAGGGCACAGCAGAAGAAGTTGCAGCCAGCGTGGGGATAGATATAACCAGGAAAGAATTTTGGCAATCTTCTTTGAAAGTAATCGAAGAAGCCGTTGAGGAGTTTTTAAAGATTTAACTTAGGACTATTTCAAGTGCGGGGTGGTTTAATTGAACAACACTACTATTTACGGATCAGTTGAAAAAAGATTGTTCGGATATACACAAGAAGGTATACTTGTTCACGAATACACGCTAATTAATAAAAATGGCTTGATGATGAAAGTCCTTTCATTGGGTGGCATTATTCGTGAGTTATGGGTGCCAGATAAAAACGGAAGATTTGTTGACGTTGTGCTTGGATACAACAGTATTGAGGAATACGAACGCAATCCAGGATACCTTGGGGCTATTATCGGTCGGTTTGCAAACCGGATTGCTTATGGAAGATTCCAAATAGATGGTGTTACCTACCAATTGGCATTGAACGACGGTGGTGGGAAAAGACCCAACGCGTTGCACGGTGGTGTAAAAGGTTTTGACAAGAGGGTTTGGAAAACCTTTTCTGAAGTAACTCCGGAAGGTCCGAAGGTTATTTTAAAACTCCACAGTCACGATGGAGAAGAAGGCTATCCCGGAAATTTGGATGCAACAGTGATTTACACACTAACTAACGAGAACGAATGTAAAATAGAGTATTTTGCGACAACTGACAAACCAACGATCGTAAATTTGACGCAGCACACATACTTCAACCTAAATGGTGGTGGTAAAATTTACGACCACTGGGTGCTAATAAGTGCAGAAAAATATACGCCAGTTAATGAGAATCTAATTCCAACAGGAGAAATTGCACCAGTTGAAGGCACCCCCTACGATTTGCGAAGACAAATAAGTTTAGAAGAAGCTATTGCTCGACTAAGGAGTGAATATCCAAACGTGAAAGGATTTGACATTAACTATGTGCTTTCGGAAAGTCACGAAAAGATTGAAAGATTTGCAGGAAGCGTATACAGTGAAGTAACCGGAATAACAATGGAAGTTTACACAACTCAACCCGGCCTGCAGTTTTACACGGGAAATTATCTACAAGGTTTCCAAGGAAAATATTGCCAAATCTACGATGAACATACAGGATTCTGCCTTGAAACTCAGCATTTTCCGGATTCACCAAACCATGAAAACTTTCCAAAAACGTTCTTGAAACCTGGAGAGGTGTATAATTACAGTACTATCTTTCGTTTTAAAGTGTAAATACAAGGCAGTTTGGGGATTCAAAGAAATTTCATGTTAACACTATTTTCATGATAAACCTATTGAAAGTTAAAACAAAAGTGTGATATAATAAGCCCAGAAATTAATAAATTCTTAATAAACAACTTTCCTTATCTTTTGAACTACTTCAAGTCACAGCGGTTTACTTACCCACTTGAACTCGATAATATTGCAATGCTAGCTCGAACAAGCTTTTTTGTGTTGAAGACAAGATTGTGAGGATGTCTATTTCTCTGAAATACCAATTTTAACTTTGTAGAATTTTTTGCTTTCGCTTGATTTTTTCGAAAAAGTGTGATATAATCAAATCCGAGTTTAGCAGCTATAGTTTCGAGCCCATCACGTCCTAGGTGTAATGGTATAACCATTGCTTTCTTACTAGTTTTCAAAGAACTCTTCGGAATGTTATTTCCTTCATAAAGGGGGGTGTTTAGTACCAAAAGCCGCAAGTTGTAGGTATTAAATTACATTAGAGTTTTTACGGATTTTCTTAAGATTAAACTTTTTACATCACAGGAGGAGGTGTCCTTATGAAGAAGTTTTCAGCAGTTTTACTGCTTATTGGTTTTGTTTTAACAACCCTTGCTTTAGCAGCAGCACCCAAAGCTACATTGAAAGATCTAAGTAACGTTTCTCGAATGGTTTCAACGCGAGATGGTTTTATTGCGGCCTCTGGTGAGGCTGGGGAATTGGTTGTTTTCGGATTTGCGACTCCGGCTAAAAGGTACTTCCTTGATTCAAAGGTCACGGCGTTAACATTCACACCAGATGATGAAGCGCTTGTCATCGGATTTGAAGACGGTTCTGTTGAAATCAGAAAAACCAAAGAGATTGAAAAAGTTTTCAAAAAATATAAATCATCTTCAAATGAAGTAAGTAAAGTTCTCGCGGTAGATGTTAGCAACTTGCTGGGTAAAAATCAGCAGCTTCTTGCAGTAGCTTATGAAAACGGAAAAGTTGCAGTTTATAACATTCTTGGACCAAATACAAAACCAGTTAGCGAGTTTACAACGTTTGGAGAAACAAAAGCTCTTGCTTTCTCAAGAGATGGAAAGAAGATTTTTGCTTTAACAGAACAAGGAGTAGTTACTTACACTGTTAAAGGAGAAGAAGATGGTATTCTTGAAATCGGCAATATTGTAGCATTCTACAAAGATGGTCAAAATGGTTTCGTTGTAGCAACAGAAGATGAAGTTATGTATGTTGCACTTAAAGAGCAACCGGAAGTTGTAACCAGCAATGAAATTAGCGGTGTTAAAACAGTTGCGATTAGCGCATATCCAAAGAATGAAAGAGTTCTTTTTGTAGCTGGAGAAAAGAAAATGGCATTCTACCTTGTTCCACTTGCAGAAGCAAATTGGAGAGAACTTTGGAGCTTGACATGGGAAGCAGACAATGTTTATTTAAATGTTCTCTCCGCAGTAGTGGAATCATTCGTACAAGTTAAGACAGCTACATTCAAAGATAGAGTACCAGAGTTCAGATTTGTCATTGGAACAGGTGAAGAAATAGTTAAAATGGCATTCCAACCTGGTCAGTACAAGACGGAAGTTACTGGCCAGAAAGAAACGGTTGATACGTTCAAACTTAATATGGAGAAAACGCTCGGTGGCAGAGTAAGTCTAGTAAAACTTTTAACGAATCCACAAGTTATAGACTTTGCAACAGGATTAGTTGGACTCAAAGAAACTGTTTCCGTGTCCGGATATGAAAGAACATTGTCAATGCCAACAGTCAAAGTATTAGATATTATAGATTACCAAGGTATGTCAAATGTTGTCGAAAACTTCAGAAAGTTGAAGGCAACATGGGAGGGAACAAAGCTTTTCGTACTTGACGGAACAACTCTGAAGCTCTTTGACCTTACATCAAAAGATATTGAAGTGAAAAAACCTGTTGTACAACTGTTTGATACAGTTGAAGACTTTGCAATTGCAAGAATAGATGGTAAGGCACATCTTGTTGTAACAGATGGCGAGGAAGTTCTTGTTCTTACAGCTGACTCGTTTGAAGAAGAGTTTGAAAATCCGTTTACAGTAAAGACAAGATTCGTTGCACCAGCTGCTGTCAATTCCGTTGATGTACTTAGGAATGGTTCTGATTGGTTAGTACTTGCATACCTTGATAATGGTCAGATTTATGCAAAGAGCTTGGTAACAGGAAAAGTACAAATACTTGGAAAACCAGAAGATGTAACAGCTATGAAAGTTATTTACAGTGCTGTTGATACTAAGAAAGACTACGAACCATTTGTGGTATCTCTAGTTGGTGGAAAGCTCGTATTCTGGAAGCTCTTTACAGACGAACTAATCAATGAAGTACAGATCGGAGTACTTAATACAGCGCTTAGCGATATTTTGGCAGTAAGTCCAAATGGAGCATATATAGCAGTCGCAACAAACGAGTACATCAGAGTTTACACATTCAGATCGCTTTATGACAAGAACATGAGACCATACACAAGCTTTAGCATTTCTGAAGTAACGTCCATGGCGTTCACTGGCGATTCAGAAAAGCTTATAGTTGGTAAAGCCGATGGAACAGTTAGTGTCATAAAAATTTCAGACGGTACGACAACAAACATCGAAGCCCACGAAGGAAAAGTTCTGTTTGTTCTCGGCGCAGGTGACAAAATCATCACAGTGGGTGAAGATGGATTTATAAAGATTTGGTAATAAACAAGGTGAAAAAGATAAGCCCCCGGTTTGCCGGGGGCTTGTTTTTGTGCGCCCGACATGAGCGACAGCTTGGCGCTGAAAGTCCGCTATGGGCTTGGTAGTGGGAACCATTAGCCAAAAGCAAGGGTGTCCATCGTGAGGTGGAATCTGAAGGAAGCTGGCGGCAAAGTCCCGACTCGATGGACAAGAACCACATACTAAGGCTGTATCGAGGTGGACGAGTTTGCAAAACAAAACGAAGTCCTACACTACCCGAACCTCATGCAGTAAATGTGGCGAGTACATGGGATGAAGGCGGTCGCTCTTACCCGGGGAGGTCTGACGGATACACCTATTGGTAACCTACTCAGCGATGAGTAGTTGAACCGTCAGAAGTCAGCAGAGGTCATAGTAGCCGAAAGGTGAAGGACTGAACTTTAGGAGTCAACTATGTAAAATTAAATTTTGAGTAGAAGGCGAAAATGTATGATCAATATGGAATTT
>CAYVMA010000006.1:0-10392 GCA_964452455.1 uncultured Fervidobacterium sp.
CGACAGGCATCTGTCTATGCGGCCTACCCGGGGGAATATGGGCGGAGCCACCCGACCCCCTGCTTGGCCTTGCTCCGGATGGGGGTTGCCAAGCCGGTGCATCACTGCACCGCTGGTGAGCTCTTACCTCACCTTTCCACCCTTGCCCTACAAGAGGGCGGTTTCCGTTTCTATGGCCCTATCCGTGGCTCGCGCCACCTGGCCGTTAGCCAGCATCCTGCCCACGGAGTCCGGACTTTCCTCAGGTCAGCCTTGTGCGGCTGCCCGCGCCTGTCCGCTCCCCTCGGCACTTTTTATTATACCCATTTCTTCAAACCCGAATAATTATATATCGTCCTCATCAATAATTCAAGAAAAACGCTTCTTAGAATGCTTTAATAGTATTTTTTTGCGTATATTTTTCGTGATTGTTGGCTTCTCTATATCAAATGGACTTTACCATCCCCCATAACTTATGTTAGAATAAAAACGTATTGTTCGTAATACGAATTATCTAAAATTTTTAATAAAAGGGGCGTGTTCTTTAAGTGGCTCGTGTTGATGTGCTAAACCAACGAATAGAATACTCCATCTTTCATTTAGCTTGGCCATTGATAATCTCAAATTCACTTCAAACTATCTACAACATTGTAGATTCTTACTTTCTTGGAAAACTTGGACCAATCCAGTTCTCCGCATCAACCGTCACTTGGCCCGTTATTTTCACATTCATTTCCCTTGCGATGGGTTTTTCACATGCAGGCATAGCGATTGTGTCCCAATATGCTGGAAAAAAAGATACCTTAGGTGTAAGGAAATCATCCGGTCAATTGTATTTAGTAACGCTTATAACAGGCCTTCTTTCTACAATCTTAGGACTTTCCTTCACAAAACCCATTATTTACAGTATTGTTGGTTCTAAAAACCCGCAAGTTATTCCGTATGCAATTAGCTATTATGTTGTTGACATGATAGGTCTGCCCCTTGTATTCATACTCAACACGACTACTTCCGTTATGCGTGCAATAGGTGACTCACAATTCGGAATGCGTATGATACTCTACATGAACGTTATCAATATGATTTTCGACCCTCTTTTGATTTTCGGAATAGGTCCATTCCCAAGGCTTGGTGTTGTTGGAGCAGCATGGGCATCGAATATAGGCAGACTCGTGGCAGCAATAATTAGCATTAATCACGTTTTTTCAGAAAGGGCTGTTGTAAGAATCGAGAGGAAGGATTTCAAACCCGACTGGAGGATGATATCCCTAATTTTGAAACTTGGGCTTCCAAGTGCAATAGGCATGTCAGTTACATCTGCCGGTTTTGCGGTTATCATGAAATACGTAGCGATGTTTGGACCTGCAGTGATAAGTGCATACGGCATAGGGAACAGGGTTATTAACCTTGTATCAATGATTTCCTTTGGTTTAGCTGGTGCGGTATCAACCATGGTTGGACAATTCATAGGAGCAAGAAGATTTGAAGATGCTGAAAGAACGGTCAGGACTGCCTTCTTTTGGAATGTTATCATTATAGGTTTCCTTTCTGTCCTCACATTTGCTTACGCAAAGCAAGTCACGAAGTTCTTTATCAACGACCCTGAAGTTATAAAGATGGGAGACATATTTTTTAAATACATCTCATTCTCAATGCCGATATTCACATCCTACATGATATACAACAACGCACTTGTAGGCGCTGGCAAGACCGTGTTAACAATGATAGGTGATATACTAAGGCTGTGGGGTATTAGAATTCCGATAATTGCTGTGCTTGCAACAACCATGGGATTCAAGGGGATTTTTGTTGGTATGATAATAAGCAATTTGATAGTCTTTTTCGTAACATACGCCTTTTTCAGGTTCTCAAATTGGAAGAAAGCTGTTGTTTAATTAAGGAGGTAAAAGAATGGAGAATAAATCTATCGATTACATAAAATACATATTCTTGGACTACGACGGAACTATCATAGAAAACGCGGAATCTGAGTTCTTGAAAGAATATTTCACTTTGCTTTCGAAAAAATCAGGCACTGAATTTAACCAACTCTTGCAACTGGTCATGTTCTCTGTTGAAGAAACTATTAAAAATACCGCAAATGATAAGAAGCTTTTTGAAAAGTTCAGCATAGCGATTTCTCAAAATTCAGGAAAACCTCGAGAGTATTGGGTAAAACTCTTCTACGATTTCTATGAAACTGAATTCGACCAGCTCTCAAAAATTGTTAAACCTAGGAAAGAACTAATTGAACTGATGAGAAAGACCGACAAAAAGTTGATATTTGCATCTAACCCACTCTTTCCAAAGATTGCAACTTACAAACGTATAAAATTTGCAGGTTTAGAACCAGAAATGTTTTTATATGTCGCTCATATGGAAAATAGCACGTATGCAAAGCCAAATCCCATGTTTTTCAAAGAGATAATGGCAAAGCTAAGTCTCTCACCAGACGAATGTGTGATGATAGGTGATACAGAATTTGACATGGCTTGCGAAAAGGTAGGAATCAAATTTATACACATCAACGAAACAGAAAAATGGAAACAGGCATTTTAATAATCCAATGAAAAAAGCCCTGAGGATTCATCACCCTCAGGGCTTTTTTAATCCATATTTGGTTTAATTCAAACAAATACAAACACTATAAATCAATCAGAATAACACCAACGCCAAGTAATCTATTGCAGAAGAAACAATTAAGTGGTAGACTTCCCTTGGAATTTGGATGTTCAGTTCATCGTAAAGCTCATCCATAAGTTCCATGACTTCAGCTTTCTTCTTATCTCCTTCACCAGGTCTTTCAACAAGATACATGAAGAGTTTGAGAATATCCCATATCCACTTCATCCCGCTCACCCACTATTTTCAAACTCTTAGAGAATCAAATTAACCAAAATCTGCACATTGGTTTCCGTTAGTCTTGCTTCGTCTGGTTCAAATCCCTCAGGTATCACGCCGAGTTGCTTAAGTTGTTGCATGTCTTGTTCAAGTTCTGCAGGATTGATATTG
Source organism: uncultured Fervidobacterium sp. (assembly GCA_964452455.1). GTDB lineage: Bacteria > Thermotogota > Thermotogae > Thermotogales > Fervidobacteriaceae > Fervidobacterium. Next base: position 2,992 of record CAYVMA010000006.1, read on the forward strand.
TCAATAGGTTCTGGGATATTCAGCCTGTAAGTTCTCGTACGAGTTCCTTCACTTTTCCTAAACATTAACGTGAGTCTTTTCATAACTCATCACCCACACTTTCGGTCGTGACAATTTGAGCGCTTTCACACATGTATTTTGAATATTTGTCAAGTATCGAAACAACCGTTTGCGCATTTTCTGGACTAAAAGCATCAGAAACTGTTATGTTTTGCCTTCTATAGATAGGTTCGTTGTTTTCATCAAACCCTACTACCCATCTCAAAACCAACCTCTTCATAAATACACCTCCGCTTACTAAAAGTTGCATCTACGTTCTTGCCTGCGCAGGCAATGAGATGTATCTACGCCAGATGGGCTGTTAACATGAAATTTACAAACAAAAAGCCCAGGTTTGTTAATCCCTGGGCTTTTACATATACTCTGTTTATTTATTTTTTCTTCCATCCTTTAACTGCACTGTAGATTATCCAAACCAAAAAACCTATGGCTATGATAGGCACAAGTGCAGCCAAGAAAAGGGATGCGAGAACAAGCATTATTAGAAAAATAATGATACCTATTATCCAAACCAGCAACGGTGTCAAAAATGGAAGTAACGAAATCACTAATAGCGCAACAACCAAAATACCTATGAGTGTGAATATCCACATTTGTTTTCCCTCTCTTCTTGGGGAATTATTTTAAATCCAACAGCTTGTAATCCGGCAGTCCGTTTCTGAACGGTGGATATGGCTCTCCTTGTATCAATGGTAGTGCGTATTTGAAGAACTTTTCTGTCACCATGAACTTGTCGAAATAGTCTTTGGGAAGCATCCTCGTCTGTTCCGCAACCAAATTTAGTGGAACGGAAGAGTATCTAATTTCATACGGTTCATCTGAAACGCGCTCCATAGTAACCATAACACCGTAGTTATCTTCAAGTGCATACCTAACTGCCATTCTTCCACACATCTCAGCTTCTTGGACATCTGTCGCACTTGCAATATGTCTTCCACTTCTTTGTAGATAATCAGGGATTGCAACGTGGGTTTTTAGTCCTAACTCGGACCTAACCATACCAGCAATCGTGAATCCGACACCTCCAAGTTGGCGATTACCAAAACTGTCCGTGAAACCCATATCGGAGACAAAGAACCCGTCCGGATATTTCAAACCCTCCGCAACAGCGATAGCACAGTAACCTTTCTTGGAAACGATATTATCAACAGCAGAAATAAATTCATCTTTATTAAACGGCTCTTCTGGTAACAACACAATATCTGCTCCGATACCGTTTACCCAACCCAACGCAGCGGCAGCTGCTAACCAACCCGCGTGTCTTCCCATGATTTCCATGACGAAGACCTGAGTGGAGTCCACATACATGCTTCTTAAATCAAGTGCAGCTTCCATCATAGCTGTTGCGATGTATTTCGCAGCGGAACCATAGCCGGGACAATGGTCTGTATGTGGAAGGTCGTTATCAATAGTCTTGGGAACTCCAACAACTTTCAGTTCGTAACCTCTTTTTTGTGCTTCGACCTGCAATCTCCAAGCGGTGTCCATAGAATCGTTGCCACCGTTGTAGAAGAAGTATCTAATATCATTTTTCCTAAAAATCTCAAAAAGCTTCTCTATATCAGCATCGCTTTTCAACTTCTTTCTACAAGAACCAAATGCGCCGGCTGGTGTGTACTTCAAAAATTCTATATCAAGCTCCGTTGCATCCAAAAACTTCTCCTTCAAAATACCCGTAACACCGTTGATTCCAACGTATACTTCCAGCCCGTTCTTTCTTGCTTCATCGATAACACCATAAGCACTTGCGTTAATAACGCTTGTAACACCTCCGGACTGTGCGTAAAGTGCCTTCATAAGCTACCCCTCCAATCCTTGCTTATTCCTTATTCATTGAATACACTTACCGATATTTTACCACAAAAGTTTGAAAGCAAAACAAAAACCCCGGGCGATTTCCAAGATTCCAGCCCGGGGTTGTTGTTCCTAAAAATATTCAATTCTCTTAGAATTTGACAGCCCCGCTAAGCGTCAATGTCGTTGAGGCAAGGACATTAGACAAATCGTTAAAGGAAATCTTCAAATTAAGCTCCTTCTCTTTATCAAATGTCCCAGCTAAGAGCGAAATTGCTTGTGTTGAAAGTGTGTAACTTAGACCAAGTTTGTAAACATTATCTTTTGCAACAATTTCAAAAACCAAATCAGGCGTGGAAATGTCCAGCTCTCCTTGTAAAAGAACATCGTAAGATGAAATTTTGGAAGATGCATAGAAATTCGTGATTGTGCCATCAAATCCTGCTCCGAGTGCGAATTGTTCTGTTCCAAAATCAAATCCGAAGTAGTATGTATTATCAAGGCTGTACATTCCAGTAAGCGTGAGTGTAAATGGCACTTCGAGTGAATATTGGGCAAGGACAGAGTAATTGTTTGTGAAATATCCCTTAGCACCGTATACGCTTATTCCACCGAACTGAACACCAGCGATTAACGGCAGTTCCGAATTTTCATATCCCAAACCGAAGACCAATTTCGTTTCCTTTGCGATGTCGTAGGAAAAGACAATTCCGGTATCCTTACCTATCACTGGGAAGTTCCACGCATTTTTATAATGGAAACCGACGGTGAGTTTGTCATTTGCCAATTTAAAGAGTGCACTGTCTATACTTGCTCCACCATGATTAGCAAATCGTCTTCTAAATCTACAAAAACTCTGAGATACCCGCTTACGAATTTCGTGTCGATGGTAATTGTGTAACTTTGTCCTGATTGGAGTGTTTGAACCTTCTCACCAGTGAAGACTAAGCTGTTGTCCTCTCGTTTCCCATTTACAACGAACTTGTAGGTACCACCGCTTGGTAATTCAAATGAAAAAGATATATCGTTGTTTTTGTTCACACTTTGCCTAAGGACTTCTGCGTTCGCTGAATTGTAAACAACCAACTCGACACTCGATACTTCATCGATGTATGCATTAATCTTATGTTTCGTGTCCTTTGTTTCTACTGGTTTGGGGGTATTAACGTTTATCGAAACTTGTATCTTGCCAGCAGATACTGTTTTCAAAGGATAACATGCGGAAAGAGTCAGAAAGATAAGTAAGAGAACTAACAGTGCAAGAGATAAAAAGGAGAGCTTGTTGATTTTGTGCACGCTAGCTCTACCTCCTTGACAGTTTATTGGTTTTACTATCTTATTATTTTATCATTCTGAGAACCAATTATTTCACGGTCTTGGAACTTTTTCCAAAAAAGAAAAACCCCTTGTTGCCATTTCTGACAACAAGGGGAATATTATCTTATTATCTAATCTTGATTTACTTTATCTTACCTTCATGCACCAAATAACAGGCAACATAGTGACCTGGTGCAACTTCCTTTAGTTCTGGATGCGGGTCTGTTTTACACCTGTCCACTTTAAATGGACATCTGTCGTAAAATCTACATATCGGTGGTGGGTCGATTGGTGCACTGATGTTACCGATGATGTTTGGTTCGTTTCTTTTGTATTCTGGGTCTGGCACAGGGACAGCATCCATGAGTGCTCTTGTGTATGGGTGCATTGGATGGTGTAACAATTCTTCTGTCTCGGCAAGTTCTACAATCTTTCCAAGATACATAACTGCTATCCTGTTAACCATATACCTTGCAACAGCAAGGTCGTGCGTTATGTATAGATAACTCATCCCATGGATTTGTTGTAATTCCATCATCAGTTCCATAACTGCCGTTCTCACAGAAACGTCCAACATCGATGTCGGTTCGTCTGCAACAATGAGCTTTGGATTCAAAACGAGTGCCCTTGCTATGGCAACTCTTTGTCTTTGTCCTCCGGAAAGTTCATGAGGATATCTCCACAAAAAGCTGTCAGGTGGCGTAAGACCAACTTCCTGGAGTAGTTGTGAAACTTTCTCTTCTCTATCCTCAAGTGTTCCGATGTTGTGTATATTTAGTGGCTCTGCGATTATATCAAATATCGTCATCCTTGGGTTCAGTGATTCGTATGGATCTTGGAATATCATTTGAACCATCGCATGATATTCCATCCGTTCATATTCATCGATATTTTTTCCAAGCACTTTTATCGTTCCATCCGTTGGTGTTTCCAATCTTACTACCATCCTACCCGTCGTTGTTTTTCCACAACCAGATTCACCAACAAGTCCCAGCGACTCGCCTTCCAAAATTTCGAACGATACGTCATCTACTGCGTGTACAAAGTGTTTTGCCCTGGAAAAGAGTGCTCTTTCAGCCGGAAAGTATTTTTTCAAATTCTTTATTTCAAGTAGTACATTCTTATTTTCTGAACGCATCTCTTCTCACCTCTTCCGTCAGTGGGTGCCAGCAGGCTACGTAATGTCCCTTTTCAACCTCTTTGTATTCCGGCTCTTCGGTACGGCACTTATCTGTTGCCCATGGACATCTTGGTGCAAATCGACATCCTGTAGGCGGATTAAGCAAGTTTGGTGGCTCTCCAGGTATTGTAAACAGCTTTTTCTTCTCACCAACGTGGCTCGGGAATGCATTCATGAGCAAGAACGTGTATGGATGCATCGGACGTTTGAAGACAGTTGTTGCATCCGCTTGTTCAACAAACTTTCCTGCGTACATTACGGCGATTTTATCACTTACTTCTGCAATAACAGCAATATCATGAGAGATGTAAATCATCGCCATGTTGAGTTCTTTTTGTATTTTCTTTAATTCTCTCAATATCTTGTCTTGCACAATAACATCCAATGCAGTTGTAGGCTCGTCCGCAATTATAACTCTTGGGTCACAAGAAAGTGAAAGTGCAATCACTGCTCTTTGTTTCATACCGCCACTGTATTGGTGAGGGTATTGGTCCATACGTTTTGGGTCAAGTGTAACTAATTCAAAAAGTTTCGCAACCTTTGCCCTTGCTTCGTCGATAGGTGTATCTGGATAGTGGTTGAGTATAGCTTCGACGATTTGGTCACAGACTCTGTACACTGGGTTTAGCGAATTCATTGCAGCTTGGAAGACCATTGAGATGCCTTTCCATCTATAGTGACGCATTTCTTCTTCCGACAAACTAACGAGGTCGACCATCTTACCATTATCGTTAAACCATACATGCCCACCTTTGAATTCTGCGTTTTCGGGCAGTATTCTTAGTAACGTCATAGAGACAGATGTTTTACCACAACCAGATTCTCCGACTATACCAAGACTTTCCCCAGCTTCCAATTCAAACGATATCCCATCAACGGCTTTTACATAGCCCATTTTTGTTTTGTAGTGCATCTTTAAGTCTTCAACTTTCAACACTGCCACAACAATCACCTCTTTCTAAGTCTTGGGTTGACTATTTCTTCAAGTCCCCTACCGAGGAAGTAGAACGCAGAACAAAGGAGTGTGATAGCTCCACCAGCTGGGACCCACATCCACCAGTAAGCACCAATATTACCAGAACCAAGGTATCCTGAACTCCAAACGGTATTTATCATCAATCCCCAAGACATTCTAACTTTCATAAGTCCGAAGAAGCTAAGAACGGCCTCAGAAAAGATAGCACCAGTTACGTTAAACATCATGTACAAGAACGAAAGTGGCATAACGTTCGGAATGATGTGATTAAAGATTATGTACCCATGGCTACCGCCAGACACTCTTGCAGCATCGATGTAGGGTTTTACCTTAATTGTAAGTGCTTGGGCTTTCAAAACAAGCGTGATACCGCCAAAACCACCAAGTAAACCAAGTATAACGGCGAGTTTGAACAAATTCATCGTCATGAAGCCTGAGAGGACTATCAAGAATGCTATAGATGGGAAGAGCATCATTAAGTCAGCTATACGCATGAATATAACATCAACTACTCCGCCGTAATATGCCGATGCAGTACCAATTATCGTACCTATAACAACCGTAATGAGTGCGGCAAGTACACCCAATACGAACTCACTTGGTGTACTAACCATTAGTTGTACTAATATATCCCTTCCAATAGGATCTGTTCCAAGCCAATGCCATCTACTTGGTGGAAGCGGATGAGCAACTCCGATTTTATTGGTAAGAGATAGTCTATTGAATAACTCAACAAGTTTTTCCTCGGCAAACTTTTTGTTCCACTCTACGGTTTTTGGATTCATTTGCGCAATAGTTTCCGAAGAGATCTTCTCCCAGATTCTAGTGTCTTCCAAATAGGTCTTGTGTTCATCTATCATTTTTTGGTATATTTCCTCGTTGATATCTCCTTGACCAATCAAGAAGTTCACCGCTTCGATTGGTTCCTTATTTTCATACGATTTCAGTTTTTCAACGATATCTAGTCGTTTGAAATCATCCAACTGTGAATCTTCTATGTTGGAAATAACTTTTTGTAGTTTATTTGTTCCTCCAAAAGCATAAGCCATAAGAGATGTTACGGGGTCAGATAACACTTTTACGACCTGACTACCAAGTATTTCGTAACTGTCAGGAACATTAGTATCATTCAAAAGCATTGCCATCATTGACCGTGCCATAGCTATATCTTTGAATATCTTGTTCATCTCATACACATATGATTTATAGGTTTCTTCCGAGTATTTTCTTAGCTCATTCTCAAGTTTAGCTCTTGTTTCTGGACCAATATCAATGGAAACCTTTGCCAGTTCAAAACCTGCGTATGCTTGCAGGAATTTTTCTACATCCTTGTAAGAAACTTCAATGCCAGCTTCTTTCATTTCTTCTTCAATTGTTGTAAGCGTTGCTTTGGCTTTTTTCAAAGCAGGTTCGAGGATTTCCTTCTTTGAAAGATCAGAAAGCTTACTCTTTGCAATCTCTACAAGATGATTGAATCTGGATGCGTTTAGTTTTTCAGTTATTTCTTCATCCTTGTATCCTATTACTAATAGTTCCTGAATCAACGGAAACACGGCTGCATTAACCAAATCGGAAACACCAACAATATCGTTATTTACTACTTCTGAAAATTGTGAATCCGAACTTACAAAGAGCTGTTGCCCAGCACTTTCAGAGACCAAAGACCTTGCAACTTCTAACACTTTATCTTCGGCTTCCTCAACTTGCTCTTGAGGATACTCGGCGGATAATTTTACATTGAAATCATCAACAACTTCCGGCTTATCTCTGTTCAAACTTCTGAACCAAAGCATTACTCTTGAGACTTCATCTGAATCTTTGTAAGGCGATAAAGCAATCGCCAAAGTTGTGTAATCAACTTTTTGGAGCAACTCGGAAAAATTCTGGAAAGAGAATTTATCCCTGTTTCCTATATCTTTAACACTAACTAACGCCGAGAACCTAATTATACCTTTTTCAACAAGCTCTGAAATGCTATTTTGGAAGTACATTCTCTCTTTGGCAGGGATGTAACTGTCGGATATCGTATCAAGCAAATGCCTTAGAGCGTCTGGAGCGTAAGTGGTCATAATTT
>CAYVMA010000007.1:0-63891 GCA_964452455.1 uncultured Fervidobacterium sp.
GAGCAAGAGCCGGTGTGTTTGTGTGCCCGGTTTTGCTGGTAGCGGGGGTGGGATTTGAACCCACGACCTTTGGGTTATGAGCCCAACGAGCTGCCAGACTGCTCTACCCCGCGACGTCTATCTATGTTAGCCTTCATTCGATTACACCCACCTGGTGCCGGGGATCGGAGTCGAACCGACACGGGAGTCTAACTCCCAGCGGATTTTAAGTCCGCTGCGTCTGCCAATTCCGCCACCCCGGCTCCGTTGGATATTATACCACTATATTTTGAGTTCTGTCAAGAGTAATTGTTAAGCCTCAGCTATGATTTTCAATATCGCATCCTTTATTACAGAAAGTTTCTTTTTTGCTTCCCCTTTTACTTTATCAACTGTATAGACATACACCTTCAATTTTGGCTCAGTTCCAGATGGTCTTATCGCGTACCATGAACCATCACTGAGGAAGAACCTAAGTACATTGGAAGTGGGGATATGCTTTTCAACTTCCCCAATGGGGTTTCCATTTGCATCGTAAATCTTGCGTTCCAAATAATCGATATATTCAACTAAATCCAACGTTCCAATTTCTTTTGGATACCTCTTTCTAAAGACTTCCATGATGCGTCTGATTTTTTCCATACCTTTAAGTCCCTCGTAAACCAAAGAAAAGTTGTCTTCAAGATAGTAACCGTAGGTCTTGTATAGCGATTCAAGAACATCTACAAGGGTTTTGCCCTGCTTTTTGTAATACGCAGCCATCTCTGAAATTATCATCGACATCATCACACCATCTTTGTCCCTAACAAAATCTCCAGTAACATACCCTATGCTTTCTTCGTATCCGAACTGGAAAGAATACTTACCTTCGAGTTCGTTTTCAAGCCCACATATGTTTTTGAATCCAGTTAACGTTTCAAATGTTTCAACACCATATGTTTTGGCGATGAGCTTACCAAGGTCGCCAGTTACTATGGATTTTATGATTATTCCGTTTTTTGGAAGTATCCCCTTCTTCTTTCTTTGAGAAAGCAGATATTCTATCAACAACGCTCCTGTCTGATTACCATTCAACGCAATATACTCTCCGTTATGTTTCACCATAACCGCATTTCTGTCTGAATCTGGGTCCGTTGCAAGAACTATGTCCGCATCTCTCCTTTTCGCATATTCAAGAGCGAGATTAAATGCTTTCAAATCCTCTGGATTAGGATACTCGACAGTCGGAAACTCTCCATCTGGATTCTCTTGCTCAGGAACGATAAAGTAATTCGTAAACCCGCGTTTATCAAGGACATGCCTTACAAACCGTCCACCTGTTCCATGAAGTGGGGTATAAACTATGGATATATTTTTGTCTATATCATCACAAAGAGCCAAGGAAAGTACCTTTTCAAAATAAGCATTATCGACTTCAGAACCCACTATCTTTATTAATCCTTTTGACAACGCCTCATCAAAATCTATCTTCTTTATCATACCAAAATCCGTTATCTTTTTTATATTCTCCTCAATAGGTTTGGCTATGTCATCGGTAATCTGTGAGCCTTTTTCCCAATAAACCTTGTATCCGTTGTACTCAGGAGGGTTGTGACTTGCAGTAATAACAATACCTGAAGCAGTTCCAAGATATCGAACTGCAAAAGAAAGCACAGGTGTTGGTCTAATATCGTCAAATAAATAAACTTGTATCCCATTCGCGGCTAACACTTGTGCTGTTATCCTTGCAAATTCTTTCGACATCCTTCTCACATCGTAAGCAATTACCACTCCACGTTTCGCGTATTCCTCTCCTTGGCTGTTTATATAATCGGCAAGACCTTGAGTTGCTTGAGAAACTGTGTATATGTTCATACGGTTTGTCCCAGCACCTATCTTTCCTCTCAACCCAGCAGTTCCAAACTCCAAGTCAAGCAGGAATCTCTCCTTTATCTCCTCTTCGTTACCCTCTATAGCTCTAAGTTCTTCCTTTGTCCTTTCATCAACATAAGGACTTTCAAGCCACTTTTTGTATTCAGCCATATAATCCCTCATGTCTTCATACCTCCTTCTCGCTCTTTTATTACAACTCTCCTACTGTCAAAATATCATTTCGCCTCAAATGTGACATTAACTGTAACCATTATCTCTTTTTCCTTCGTTGACGTATCGTATGTTCCGTAATCGCTTACCTCCACGCTATTTGGTGCAAGAACCTGAACGACTCCGCTTTTCGCACTTAACACTTTACCTACCTTCAAGCCACCACTCTTTGCAATTTCTTCTGCTCTCCTTCTTGCATCTTTCATGGCACTTGAAAGCAACTGAACTCGTTTCTCAGCAAGCTTTGAATAATAGTATTCCACAAAGTTTGCTTGAAACGCTACACCAAGGTCTAATATTTCTTGAGTGATATTCTTAACCTTTTCAGCTATACCTTCAACATCGTTTGTTTGAACATCGATATACTGTGTTAGAACGTATTGTCTTTCCGTATCCTGCCCTGGTTCCACATACAGCTCTGTCACACTTATCGCCGATAGCGAAGTTTCTTCATCATCTATACCATTCCTTCTAAAAGTTTCAAGAACCTTCTTTTCATATTCCTTCATCAACCTAAAACCCTGGTTTAACTTAGTCTCGGATACTTTAACTGAATAATTTGACGACCACCTTGCAACATCTGAAATAACCAATTCCCTTGCACTTCCTGTTACAGACAATGATTTCTGTGGTAACCTTGAGAGGTAAAAGAAATATCCGAAAATCGCCATACCAATAACGAAGGCTACTCCTAAAATCACTGAAGCTGTTAGAATTGATTGCCTATTTTCGATGTTGTCTTCATTTCTTGGCATGAAAACCACCTCCAGTCTCAGACTATTATATCACAACCAACAAATATGTAAAAAAATGCGGGCTTTCAGCCCGCACGTTATGTAACTTTTAATCTGTTTTTGTCAAAAAGTTTTGGCTCATTCTTGTCCTTCTACTCCTACTTCTTTTAACCATTCCTTGATATCCATTCCAGACCATGCCATAACTCGCATTTCTGTGATTGCACTATCAACGATGTCTTTGTAAAGCATCTGAGCGATGATGTCGTCAGAAGTTTTGAGTTTCGCTAAGAAGTCTTTCAAATCTTCCTCAGGATTACCGTTCAACTTAATCTTTTTGTTGAGGATATCAAGTTCGTAAGTCAGCGTAAAATTCTTAACTACTTTCTTCTCCATTTGTATCACCCCCAAGCTAACCAGCTAAGGTTCTCGGGATATTATATCACACAAGTTTAAAATGTGCAAATAAAGGTCAAAATGTTAATTTTTCTTATTATTTCTTTTTATTTCGTCATTTCCTTTTTTCTTTCTTCCATTATCTTTTTTAACTGTTGTGCGAGTGCTGTCCGCGTTTTTGTATCGAGATGGTCGATAAACAATACGCCATCAAGATGGTCATATTCATGTTGGAATATACGAGCAGGGTAACCTTCCAAAAGTTCTTCATGATACACTCCATGCTCATCTTGGTATCGCACACGCACCCATTTATACCTCCACACATCGGCAAATACCCCAGGGATGCTCAAACAACCTTCTTCACCGAGTTCTTTATCATCAGAATGTTCTATAATCTCGGGGTTAACAATCATCTTAAACCCACTTCCGTCATCCATCCCGAAAAATCTCAGAGATATACCTACCTGTGGTGCAGCAAGTCCTACACCATCTTCTGCATACATGGTCATCTTAAATTCTTCTAAGATAGCACGAACTTGAGCAAAATCTGTCACAGGTTGTGCTTTTTTTCTCAGAACAGGATCACCTAAAATTCTGACCTTCACCGTAAATTCCCTCCAATTCTTCAAGCAATTTTTCGTTCGTCATGAATATCGTTATTGGTGTTACGGATATATAGCCTTCCTGCAACGCCTTATAATCCGCCTTTGGGTCCGGGTCATCCTCTATTATATCACCAAGCATCCAATAATACTCACGTCCAGAAGGGTCTATACGCTTTTCGAAATAATCTTCGTATCTGCGTTTGCTCTGTCTTGTGAGCTTCCAACCTTTGATTTCTTCATAGGGTATCGAAGGAACGTTAATGTTTAGAGCTGTAAATCTTGGGATAAGCTTGAGGTCAAATTCTCTCAAAAATTTCACAAGAAACTTTGCTGCAGTGTCGTAAAGGGGGTCTTTAAAATCAGCCACAGAAATAGCTATAGAGGGTATACCTGCAATCGCTCCTTCAAGAGCTCCACTCACTGTTCCGGAATAAACAACATCCGTTCCTAAGTTCTCTCCACGGTTAATTCCGCTTATGACAACATCCGGGACAATCCCCTTTTCCTTAAAAATCACATCTAAACCTATTTTCACACAATCAGCTGGTGTTCCTGAAACTGCATACATCTCAAATGGCTCGTTTATATCCAATTTCCTTGCCCATAATGGAAATCTAAGCGTTATGCCATGTCCAACTGCGCTTTGCTCAGATTCGGGAGCACTCACGATTACATAGTGTTCTTTACTTAAGTAGCGTGCAGCACACAGTATACCTGGAGCAGTAACACCATCATCGTTTACAAGTAATATATTCATTCGCATTCCCCCTTAAAAAAACTACTTCCACGTCTTTTTCTTTCTGTCTTCCAAAATCTGATTTATCAATTCCTTTAATTTTATCAAACCTTCATCGAATTTGTAAGTCCCTATTATCTCCCCTTTATAGAAAACCGCAACCCCATCTCTAACACCAGCAATTCCCACATCGGCATCCTTCCCCTCGCCTATGCCATTTACCACGCAACCCAAAACAGAAATTGTTATATCTTCCTGCACACCTGATACAAGCTTTTCCACTTCTAAAGCAACAGACTCAACATCAAAAACGGTCCTTGCACAGGTAGGACAAGCAACCACGTTCGGACCTTTTCTTAAGTGAAGTGCTGTCAATAATTTCTTCGCCGCAATCACTTCGTTTAACGGGTCTCCAGCAATCGAGATTCTTAATGTATCCACGATACCTTCAAGTATCAATACTCCAAGAGCGATGGACGATTTTATGAGCGAGTTGTAAAGCGTTCCCGCTTCAGTTACACCAACATGAAGTGGATAATCTACAACGTTGGCAACATATCTATTAGACTCTATTGTTTCAATCACATCAGAGCTCTTCACGGATATAACGATATCTTCAAATCCGTGTTTCTCTAATATTCTAACTTCCCTTAGTGCCGCTTCTGCCAGGGCTTGTGCACGCGGTAAGTGTTCTAAATCTTTAGGTAGAGAACCACTGTTGGCTCCAACCCTTATAGGTATCCCTCGTTCTTTCGCCGCCTTTACCACTTCCACAACTTTCAATTCGTCCCCTATGTTACCTGGGTTGATTCTTATCTTATCGATACCTTGTCTTATAGCCTCCAGTGCGATTCTATAGTCAAAATGTATATCACCAACTAACGGAACTTCCACATTTAGTTCTTTCAGTCTTTTCTTAATTAAACTAACTTTACGAGCACTTTCCAAGTCAGGGAGAGATATCCTAACAATCTCACATCCAGCATCAAACAAAGCTTTGATTTGCTTTACTGTAGTCTCAACATCTTTTGTATCGGTATTTGTCATTGATTGTATAGTTATCGGAGCATCTCCACCAATAATGAGATTTCCAACTCTTACCGCTCTTGATGTTCTCTTAGTTGCCAATGGCTTCACAACCTTTCTAACTTTCAAGCTTTCCAATTATTTACCAAAGAATCTACTTATGTCGACAAAGGTCATAAAGAACAAGAAGCCCAAGAGCAAGAAGAAGCCTATTGTGTGTATAAGGTTCTCAACGTTTCTGTTTATCTTCTTTCTGGATATCATCTCAACGAGTGCAAATATAATCCTGCCACCGTCTAAAGCTGGGAGCGGGAAGAGATTGAATATACCCAAGTTTATTGTTATCACAGCAACAACTATTAACACCGTCTCCAAACCAAATTGCACAGCTTGTCCGATAACTTGAACAACGCCAACAGGTCCTGAAACATCCTGGATATTTCTGCCTACAAAGACCCCGGGTAACGTTTTCCAAATGTACAATGCAAGCCTGTTGCTTCGGGCTACTGCTATGGAGAAAGCTTCAAACCCTCGAGGTTTCATTTTTGGTGCTTTCATTTCAAATACCCCAGGGGTAGAAAGAACGCTTAAAAGCTTTTCTTTCGAAACTGTGATTTCTTCTTGAGTGCCGTTTTTTGAAATATAACTAACTCTAACATTATCTGGTAAAGGCCTTATAACCTGTTCAACTTCATTTCCTTTTATGCGGAGATAAACCTCATCAGATTTTAGACTCAGCGCTGTTACTATATCCATCAAATCCGTTGTTGACTCGACTTTCATACCTTCAATCTCAACTAACGTATCACCCTTTAAAAATATCTCACTATCCTTGGCAAATACATTAGAAAACTGTCCATAGTAAATCCCAATCGCATATCTCTCTGGAATGTTAGATACGTTATCCAACAAGCCTTTTAGTTCTCCTAATTCCGATTTTATTGTCACATACTCCTTTGTATACTTTTCCATGTATCTTTCAAAAGAGATGTTGTTGATACTTTCTACTTTACCTCCTACATCCCCCTTAACATCCTTCAAGTACAAAAAGTATTCTTTTTGAGTAAGCTCCGGTGTCACTTTTACAGTTTTACGAGCATCTTCTCTAAGCACCTCAAGTGTTAGAGGTTTACCTTTTCGTATAATGCTGGTCATATCCATCGTATCGAAAACATACTTCCCGTTGAGCTTTAAAACTATATCGTTTGCTTGAAGTCCCGCCTGTTCAGCTGGCGAACCCGGAATGACTTTATCGATTATTATAGGAGTGTATCCCCATATGGAAATTATCAATACAAATAACAGATAACCTGCCAAAATCGAAAAGACAGGTCCCGCGAGTACAATCAAAAATCGCTTCCAAGGGGCAACTCCGTAAAGTGAATCTGGGTCCTCTTGCTCTTGAGGATCCTCGCCCTTTAGTCTGACGTATCCACCGAGTGGAAAAACGTTTATTCTAAAATCCGTCTTCTTCCCTTTCTTTCTGTAAATCGCTGGTCCGAAACCGATTGCAAACTCATGCACTTTAACACCAAACGCTACTGCAAAAAGATAGTGACCAAATTCGTGAACAACTACAATAAAGATGAAAACCAAAATGAAGGCGACGATATTAACAAGCACACTCATTTCTGAACCTCCCTTTCGATGAATTCTTTAGCGTAACTTCTTGCTAATTCGTCAGTTTTGTAGACATCTTCTATCGACGTGATGATTATGTTTTGCGAATCTATGCACTCTATCGTCTTTCTAACTACCTTTTCAATATCTTTGAATGATATCTTTCTACTAAGAAACGCGTTAACTGCTACCTCATCAGCTGCGTTCAATGCAATCCTCCAGGACAAATCGTCTTTTCTTTTTAACATATCCAATCCGTAGAAGAAAAGTGGATAACGTTCGCGCTCCACATCAGACAATTGAAGGTCAAATTCTGAAACATCAGCCGCAGGTGAGTGATACTTCCTTTCTGGATAAGTAAGCGCGTAAGCAATGGGTATCCTCATATCAGGCTTACCTGCATGGATTTTTATAACCCCATCCTCAAGAAAGACTATTCCGTGAATAAAACTTGAGCGGTTAATTTTTACCTCTATTCTGTCGTATTCCAAATCGAAGAGTTCGTGCGCTTCAATAACCTCAAAAAGTTTGTTCACCATCGTTGATGAATCGACAGTTATCCTACCTCCCATGCTCCATGTCGGATGTTTCAAAATGTCTGATGGCTTCAGGTCCGCTATATATTTGAGAGGGACGTCCCTAACAGCACCTCCCGAAGCGGTTATGAGTATTTTTTCAACGTGAGGTTCGTAGAGCTGGAAGATCGCCGAATGCTCACTATCAACAGGGATAATCTCAACATTTTTCTCTTTGGCTATCTTCTTAACAAATGGACCTGCACAAACCAAAGCTTCTTTTGTTGCAAGTGCTATTCTTTTTGCGTATTGCAAGGCAACAATTGTTGCTTTAACACCCTCGAATCCAGGAATTGCACAAACCACTATATCAGGAGCTACTTCTTCTAATAATTGCTGTGTATTCTCAAAGCGCTTTCCAAACCCTACTTCTTTATTTGAAACGTAGTAATCTACTTTTAAATCTTCCATTATCCTTCGTGCTTGTTCCACATTCGAACCAAAGGAAATACCAACAACTTTGAAGCCTTCAAGTTGTTTTATAACATCGACCGTTTGCGTTCCTATCGAACCTGTAGCACCTAGTATTACTACTTTTTTTATAGTGGTTTTTTCTTCCAACGCACAAACACCACCTTACCGTTTTTCACTTCTATCTTCACAAAGTCACTCAAAGCGACGTTACTGACACCTATCGGTGCTGTTATATCCATACTGCCATTGAATTGATATTTAAACCCTTCTATCGAAAACTCAGCATGGCACAGGGGTATAAGTGACCAAATCTCCCCGGGGACAGCTTTCAAGGTTTGGGTTCCTTTCTCACCTGCTTTGATAACCCCAACCTCACACTTATCAGATATCGCTATCACATTGTCGTATTTGCTCATCAAACCTACCATTGCGAGTATCATATCGAGCCTTTCACCTTGCCAGTTAAGTATTTCAACTTCCGTTGCACCATGCTTGAAAACATAATTCAACGCAAGCTCGAGGTCCGTTTCGTCTTTCTCTGTAGGATACGTGCAAATCTTAACCCCTTTTGTTTCGAAATACTCGAGCGTATCACCCGAAACAGAATCCATATCTCCAATAATTACGTGTGGAATTATTTTTCTTCTTCTTAATTCGTCAGCACCTCCGTCAACTGCAACAACGAGTTCACCAGTTATGTACATTGTGCCATTCGAATTTCCGTTAAGAATTATGGAAGCTTTCATCCACATACCCCCTATCTCGTATACTCAACACGTTGCAATGCTCATATAAGTATAAGTCCCTTTTCAACGTAAACTTTTGCAAGCAACAACATTTGCCCCCAACCATATGCACATCCGTACCTTATGTGTAATTCTCCTTCATCTTTTACAAACGTTCTATCTCTCACTGTCACAATCGTTTCTTCTTCATCTGTTGGCTGAAACGTCATCTCCACAAATGAACGATAGCCATCCTCGTATTCATACCACCAGAAAGAGAAGAGACGCTTGTGAATCACACTAACAATCCTACCTGTGTCCGTAACAACCTGGCCATCGGTGAGCCTGAACCAACGAAAGTATATCTCGCCACTATCCTCGTATATCTTCATTCCATCTGTAAACCATGGGTCCCAACCGTTGGAGTTATAAAATATCTTCCATACAACGTCAACGGGAGCTTTGAACCTTTCATGAAACTCCATCTCGTCATTCGAAAGAGGCATCCAAAACAACACCTCGACTTTCTTTTGATTAAATTCTCAGCAATCAACTTTTTCCCATATCGCCTTAACCTTTGCTATATCTTCTGCGTGTTCTGGATTGTCACCTGGAGTTTCCAAAATCAATGGTAGCGAGTTAAACACTGGATTCGACAAAAATACTATGAGCTTTTCTCCAATCTTTCCATTTCCTATATTCTCGTGTCTGTCTTTCTGAGAACCAAGTTCGTTTTTGGTATCGTTAAGATGGACAAACTTCAGTCTTTTTATTCCCACTTCCCGGTCAATCTCCTCAATGAGTTGCTTTATGCCCTCATTTGTTGTGACATCGTATCCCGCGTCATAGCCGTGACATGTATCAAACGTCAAACCTATCCTGTCTTCGTATTTGCATAGACTTATTATCTCCCTCATTTGGGCGTAGTTGTATCCTATGTTTCCACCTTTCTTAACAACGTTTTCCAACAATATATAAACGTTCTTTTCTTTTTCCATAACCATATTCAAAGCCCTTGCAACTCTTTCTATACCTTCCTTCTCACCAAGTCCCAGATGACTCCCAGGATGGATGTTTAAATATTTAATTCCGAGTCTTGCACATATCTTCGCTTCGGTGATAAGTAACGCAACAGACTTTTCCCAAATATCTTCCTTAGGGCTTGCAACGTTAACAAGATAACCAGCATGACACATGAAATTCTCTGGGTTCAAGTTGTATTTTTTAACGTCTCTTAAAAAATGGACCACATCATCATCAGATGGTAACTTCGCATTCCATTGACGAGGATTATGCGGGAAAATCTGGAAGGCATTTCCTCCTATTTCCACGGTCTCCTTTGGAACTCTTGCAAAACCTCCACCTATTGGCATGTGAGCACCGATTATCAGTTCTCTTTTACCACTCATATTCTCACCTTCTAAACTCTTCACTGTCTTTCCAATCTTCTTTCATTAATCCCATTACAATTATATCCCAATATCTTCCATCGTGGTATTTTGCTTCCCTGAGAATACCTTCTTTTTTGAACCCCAAACTTTCAAGTAACCTCAGCGAACGTTCATTATACTCGTAAACTTCGGCCGTTATTCTATGAAGATTTAACTCTTTGAAAGCAAACTCTAAGGCTTTCCTTAGCATAAGCTTTCCTATCCCTTTGCCACGGTATTGTGGAGTTACATAAAATGTGATATACGCATTTTTGTTTATGACTCTCAAATCAAATTCAACAAATCCAATTTTCTCGTAATTACCATCGTTTTTTTCAGAGAAAAATACTAATGTAACAGGTTCTGCCTTCGTTATTCTCCTTTCAGAGAAGTACTTTATATCTTCGTCACTTAATTCAGCCACAAAACCACTGCCAATATGAAACTTTAATTTTTCGCCATTTGGGTTGTTCATGATAGAAACTCCTCCTAACCACCTAATCTTCTATATTCTCGAATTCCTTTATCTTTCTTTCGATTTCTTCGAAAGTTTCCATTACTCTTAGCAATTCCTCCTCCAATTTTTCTTTCTCGCCCATTAATTCCATCAACTTAACGTAATCTTGTTCTTTGTGCATACGACTTTCTAAATCACTTATCATGTATGTTATCTCGTTCTCTCTTTCCTTTAGTTCTTCCAATTGTTTTTTCCAACTCTTTAACTGATTTCTCAGTCTCTTTTTCTCTTCAAAATCTACGTTCTTTTCTTTTTCAACCTTTTTCTTTTCTTTAGAAAAGAATATCGGCTCGTTAGATTCCAACAGTTCCCCATTTTTGATGGTAAAAAACCTGTTGCATACGTTTCTAATCAACTCTAGGTCATGAGACACCAACAAAACTGCTCCCTTATATTCTTTAAGTGCCGATTCAAGCGCTTCGACCGTTTCCAAATCCATATGGTTCGTTGGCTCGTCCAGAATAAGCACATTCGGTCTTCTTAGCAAGACCTTTGCAAGAGCGAGTATCTGTCTTTCTCCACCACTCAAATCAGCAATTGTTTTAAAAACATCTTCACCGCGAAATCCGAATCTACCTGCGTAAGCTCTGATAACGTAGTCTGGTTTATCTGGCATCTCTTCGAAGAGCTCATCGAAAACAGTGTTTTCTAAATCAAGCTGGTCAACAAACTGTTCAAGATAAACTGCTTTTACGTTGTATCCGAACGTTACTTGACCGGTGTAATCGGTTTGCCCATTGATAATCTTTAATAGTGTCGTTTTTCCAGAACCGTTAGGTCCAACAATTGCTATCTTATCTCCTTGATATACTGTGAACGAGACATTTTTCAACAAACCGTTCCAAGACACATTCTTAACTTCCAAAACAACGTAACCTGTGTTGTCTGGTTCAGGTATATCTATCCTCTTCTCCTCTTCCTCCAAATACAAGTTGGGCATATTTTCTAATTCTTCGAGCATTTTCTCGAGCATCTTTTCTTTACTTTTCGCTTGCCTTGTGAATTTTTCCCTACCCCATTTTTTGTACCTATCTATTATCGCTCTCAATCTTTCTATTTCACGTTGTATATTTTCAAGCTGTCTTCTTTGGGTTTCGATAATCCTTTGTCTTTCCAAATGGTAGCTGTCGAAATCCATATCAAAAACCCAGATCCGCTCGTTGTTTATCTCCCAGAACTTTTCACAGGTGTTTCTCAGGAAATCCCTGTCGTGCGAAATAATTATATATCCTCCGCGAAAACCTCTCAGTAATTCTTTCAAAAACTCTATACTTTCTATGTCCAAGAAATTGGTTGGCTCATCTAAAAGAAGGAAATCGGGGTCTTCTACAAAGAGTCTTCCCAACTGCAGTTTCGTTCTCTCTCCTCCGCTAAATGTTGAAATATCCCTTTCCCAGTCCTCTTCCGGAAAACCCAATCCTTTCAATATGCTCCTCACCTGCTTTTGTTTTTCTGGAGTATCCGCCACCATCATGTAGTATTCATAAGGGGTTCTTGCTTCAAATGTTCTGTATTGATCCATGTAAAGCACTTTCCCTTGGATTGTTATTTCCCCGTGGTAATCTTTGAAAATCCCAGCTATAGCTTTCAACAGCGTACTCTTCCCACTACCATTTTTCCCCATCAATCCTATCCTATCCCTTGTTAGAACGGTTGCGTTGAAATTTGAAAAGAGCGTCTTCTCAGGGAAGGCTATGGTAAGATTCTTTATCGTTATCATTTCCAGGAACTCCTTTCTTTTCCTGACCGTTTTAAAAACGAGTCTGGTTGCGTTAAAAGTAGTTTGACGGGCTTTGGCAAAAGAACCATTAATAACACCATTACTCCAAATGTTAAAACAAAAGCAATATACCAGTACGCTCGCAAAGTTTCTTCAGTAACGGTAAAACCCAAAGCGATTGTAATCAGTATAGTCAAACCTCCGACCAAGATATGGTAACCGAAAGCGAATATCGCATTATCCGAGAAGAGTCTTGGGATGCCGAGTATATACTTGACAAAGAATCTTCGTAGTAGGCTGTTGGTGTTTTTTGAAATGTTCACGAAGCGCTCAATAAGTATTCCAATTGAGAAAAAGCACATTGCTGTTCCAATTTCACCAAAGAATGTTAATAGCGGGTTTATACCGTAATAATCCATATTCCACGATGTCCCATCGACAAACAAAGCAACTAAAGTCCACGTTATCAACCCTACCAAACCAATTATTCCTACGAACTTTTCGAACGTTGTTCTTTTCTCTTTCACAAATTTTCCCAACCAAAACATGTAAAGTCCAGAAAAAGCTACATCCACTTTGAAAGGAAGTGCGCCTGGATAAAAAAATCGCAGTAATATACCTACAACTATTGCATACGGAAGGACATGAAATTTGCGAAAAGCTATGAGCATGAATTCCGCTACAATAAGGAAAATTAAATACCACAACGGCACAATTGGAAGAGGTATCTTCTCAAGCAGATCTGTCCGAACGAGCAAGAAATTTTTCAGATAAGTCACATTATCAGTTTTTCTAAAAGCTTCTGGAACAAGGAAAATCCAAAGAATATAACTAATCGCTCCAATGTAGTAATACGAAATGACCAATGTTATACGTTTAGCGAAAAAATCTTTAAAACCCATATCTTTCATTAGATAACCTGTCAAAAACGGGAAGACAACTATGACATACGAAACAAATCCAAACAACTTCCATGGAATCTGAGAATGTGCCAGGACAACCATTATTAATGCCAAACCTCGAGCGTAATCAACCCATAATTCACGATTTTTATTAGCATTCGAATTTTCGACCCTTTTCATAACCTTGCTTCACTCCTGTTTCTTCTTTGCAAAAATCAAGCCGTCTTGTCTCTCACTTATATTCAAAACACCAAGGATTATTGAAGCTAGCATTAGTAAACCACCCATGAGTTGCGAAGTAGTTAGATGTTCTTTTAGAATGAGAACAGACAAAATCATTGCAAATAACGGTTCTCCAACAAAAATGAGAGCGGACACGTTACTACCAACAACCTTTTGATACTTCGCCTGAATTATTATCGCAAAAATTGTAGCAGTTACCGCTGTAAAAGTAGCAACAAAGATAGCACTCATGGAAAAACTCCATTTGTCACCGTTGCCTCGGTAGAACACATTGAAGAGTGTGTTCAGTAGTGCTACTGTGAAGAATTGGGGAGTTAGCAACGAATATTCATTAACTTGCTTGGAAAATTTGGTTATCAACACAACATGAAGTGCGTACATAACTCCGCATATTGTTGTAAGAAAATCTCCGAAATTGTAACCACTAATTCCTCCGCTCAGTAAATACATACCAATAAGTGCTCCAAGAAAGCCTAAAACTTGAAGTTTTCTCACCTTTTCATGCTCTATGATGTAAGAAAAGAACGGGACGATAACTATGTATAATGAAGTGATAAACCCACTTTTCGTGGACGTTGTTATCGTTAACCCCCATGTCTGAGTAGCATAAGCGACAGCCATCACTATGCCAAGCACCGTGCCACGTATCCAATCGGATTTCCCAAAAACGAGTGCCGATAAAAAAGTTGCGATCCAAAATCGGATCGCGTTGTACAAAAATGGCGAGATTTCTTCATTTAACACAAGTTTTTGTATTGGAAAAGTCAAACCCCATAAAAATGTGAGCACTAAGAGCCAAAAAATAGCTATGAATTTGTCTTTCAAGTTATATTCTGTTCCAAATTCGCCCTTCATACCCGCCTCCAGATGTCCAGATTACTAACTTTTGGCAACCTTTCCAACGGGCGCGAGATAAACAACCATCTCGTCTTGTCCGTCGACACCAAGGAATCTATCCATGAGTTTCTGAGAATAGGCTGCTATTGCACACGTTCCAGCTTCTATTGCTTCACAAGCAAGGTACAAGTTCTGGCAAACGTGCCCAGCATCCAAAAGTATCACCTTGTGAGAAGCAGGACCGTATCGCCATTCTGTCCTGTAGGGTATCGCGGTCCATATAAATACGACTGCAGCTTGACCAACGAATTCTTGTCCCAATGTCGCGTGGATAATTTCTTCTCTGAGATACCTGTCTTTCCTGTGCAAGATTAAACTGTGTTCAAGAGGCAGATATCTGTAGATTGCTTCTTCTAAGCCTTCGACATTTTCAACATATACGTATGTTTCGAACGGATGTCTTGCTCCAGCAGAAGGTACTGTTCTGAACGTAGCTTTAGGTGTTACGTGCCTGATTCCTTGCGTAGCCCATAGCAGAAAAGAGAGCTCCACTAACTTAAGTGGTTTGTTTTCGTACTTCCTATGACTTTTCCTGTTTGCAATAGCTTCGAACAGGGACTTTATTTTAAATTCGTCGATATTAAAATCTGGAAGCTTTATCAAAAACACATCTTGTGGGTACGGTTTTTCAAAAGGGGGCATCTCTACCCCTTTTCTTTGGTCGCTTGTGTAATTTTCCAAAACTTCCCAATTTGATTTCAGAAATTCTCGTCCTAGGGAAATGATTTTATCAAACTCATTTTGGTCTTTCGGACTGAAACTCATCAACTTCCCCCCTTTCCCTTTTTCAATTCTTTCGATTCACCACTTCTGTTAAAATCTTGGGTTGATACCGCATTCTTTCTTAATTCTTTCCTTTATATCTTCAAGTGCAAGGTCCACTTCTTCATCACTCAATGTCCTTTCCGGATGTCTAAACTTTGCGTAAATCGTTACACTGTAGAACTCATCGCCAACTTTTCTGTAAATGTCGTCTATACCCACCTCTTCAACAAGTGGGTTATCCTTGTAAATCTTTAGTAAATTCTCAATCTCATATCCAATTGGAATGAGATAAGACACGTCTCTGCGCACATACGGGAACTGAGGTAACGGTTGGTATGTTTTCCTTGCGTCTGCTGAATAGATAGTTTCAAGATAAATCTCACAAGCGTAAATTTCGTCTTTGACATCGTAAAGCTTGTCTGCAAGTTCAGGGTCTAAAAGCCCTACAAAACCTATCAATTGCCCTTTGTAGTAAATTCCTGCGGTTACAGTCGGAACAAAACCCTTCTTTTCAATCTTTTTAAAAGTAACTTCCAATCCAAATTGTTCGAAGAGTTCTTCCAATACACCTTTCATTGTATAAAGCGACACAGTTCTTTTGTCAGTGTAGTCCTTAACAGATTCTCTACCTGTTGCAACGAAGCCAAGAGCCTCTTGCTCGTGAGGTTTACCATCAACGATAGAAAATACCTTCCCAACTTCAAAGAGTCTCACATCTTTCATTTGTCTTTTGTAGTTGTAGGAAAGAGAATCGAGCAACCCGTAAAGAAGAGAAGGTCTCATCGTATCGAAATCTGAAATAATAGGATTGCTTATTGGGACACCTTTGCCGTTGATTTCAAAAATATCTATAACCTTACTTGCAGCGAAAGAAAGTGTATTCGCTTCATTGAACCCCATTGCTGTCATGAGGTTTTTGATTTCAAATCTTCTTTTCTGCTTTTCACTTCTTCCTTTCTCAATAGCGACCATTCTCGGAGGTTCCGCATGGAGATGTTCGTATCCATGGATGCGTCCTACCTCTTCCATAACATCCTCTGGAAGAGAAACATCGAAATATCTGAAAGACGGCACGTAAACGTCGTAACCATCCTTCGTTTCTTCTACCTCAAAACCGAGTGGCTCAATGTAGTCGCCAATATGTTTCACATCTATACCTAAAACTCTTTTCGCGTAATTCTTTGGAACAAATATTTTCCTTTGCTCTATTTTATGAGGATAGTTATCCACTATTTCTTTTGAAGGTTTACCACCCGCGAGTTCCTCAATCAATTGTGAAAGCCTTTCAATAACGAACAAAGCGTCGTCAAAATCAACACCTCTTTCGAAGCGGTAAGAAGAATCTGAGGAAACCCCTAACCTTCTCGATGCTTTTCTTATCCGGACAGGGTCAAACATCGCAACCTCTAACAAAACATCGGTTGTGTTACTTGATATTCCAGATTCTTCTCCTCCCATGATGCCACCAAGTGCGAGAAGCTTTTCACCGTCAGTGATAAGTACCTCACCGCCAGTAAATTCGTAAGTCTTGCCATCGAGTAATAACATCTTTTCACCAGGTCTTGCATCGCGAACCACTATCTTTCCATTCAATTTTGCAAGGTCAAAAGCATGGACTGGATGCCCAGTTTCAAGCATCACATAGTTCGTTATATCAACAATGTTGTTTATAGGTCTGATTCCAGATGCAATTAACCGTTTTTGCATCCACAGAGGGCTCGGACCTACCTTAACGTTCCTGATTACCCGCGCTGTATATCTCCAGCATCCATTGGTTTCTATGTGTACCTCAACTTTATCGTTTCCTTCTGCGTGTTTTACGCTTGGAATAGGGAAGTGAGGTTTTCGTTTTAACCCGGCAGATAATTCTCTTGTAACACCAAAATACGATAGCACATCGGGGCGATTCGGGGTTATCTCCATCTCAAAATACCAGTCATTTAAATCGAGCAGCTTGATAACGTCTGCTCCAAGTGGAAGTTCTTCATCCGTCATATAAACATGTTCACTTTTTTGTTCAAGTCCGAGCTCTTCCAAAGAACACATCATGCCCTGAGATGGAACCCCACGCATTACTTTTTCTTGAATTTCTACACCGTTTGTAAGCCTTGCTCCTTGGAGTGCTACAAAAACGTACTTGCCTTCTTGAACTGAAAGGTCTGCGGTTAATATTGTTTTATACTCGTTACCTATATTCACTTTGCAGACCACCAATTTATCAGCTTGAGGGTGCTTCTCAACACTCTCAATGCGCCCAACAACTATCGGACCACGGAGCGGGAAAACAGGACCTTCTTCTCCTATGTCAAAACCTAGTTTTGGTAGATACTCTGAAACTTCCTCTTTGCTAACATCGATATATTGATTAAGCCATTCCAAAGAAATTCTCACAAAGAGCACCTCCTGATTAGCCGTATTTCCATATTTTCTTTAGAATATCAAAAACTTCCAAATTATTGTAATCATAACCGCCGATAAAGGACTAATCCACCAAGTGTGAAGGTTAATTCGTTCACGTTTCCACAGTTTGTAAAGAAACCCCAAAACCAGTGAGAGAAATGCCAACCAATAACTTTTTCCAAGGAAAAACACGTAAAAAGCTAATCTTTCCGAGATACCATCTAGGTCGTTGTAATTCTCGTCACCTGGATAGAAGTTTTTGAACACATACGTCACAGCCATTGTCACAACAGCCATACCAAGTAAATAGAGAGCAAACTCTTTTGAGATAAATGAATAGATAAACAAGTCTGCCACAAGAAAATTCAAAATGAGTGCGATTATCAGTTCTGAGAGTTCAAGGATGTGTAATTTCGTCTTGTTGTCATGAATCTTTGTTCTAGTAAAATCTCCAGCAACATGGATTACCATCATGATAAGTAAAACAGCGACACCCTTTGGACTTTTTAACAGCGTGTCAAAAGTGAAAGCAAGAAGGGCAAAAATCGACCAGATGATATGTTCGAAAAGTTTGTACCCTTTGTAGTGTCTTATCTTAGCGTTATCAGTAAAACCGTGATCTGCTACGAAGTGAGCTAAGAACAGGTGTATCATTTAAGTAACCTCCTTCACACAGTGTCTAGTTCTTAGAAGTCTTTAATCTTAACCTATTTTGTAAATTAACAGTCCTTCACTCGTCATTAAATAGAGCTTATCTTCCCAAACGGTTGCATCATAAACTATCCCAGCAACGTCTTCAACAATTCTGTGAATGCGCCTTGCAGAAAAGTCTATAAGCGTTATAAAACTGTCGCCAACGGCAACAACGAAATTACCAGACCTATACAAGCCCAAGTTACCTATCCATCCTTCACCAACGTAAGCATACCTTCCCATCTTATCAAAAACGAGCAATCCGTACGCACGTGTTGTTGCTATGATGTAATCATCTACTACCATAGCATAGGTTATATCATAACTATTCCTTAACCCCAAAGGTGCAGTGTATTTGATACCGTAGAAATACCGGTAAACCTCTCGGTTTGTTACAAATAGCAGTTCATTCCCATCGTATATAACCCTTCCATAAACCCCTTGCAATGTCGCCAAAACATTGCCGGTGTTATCAACAAAATCTACCTTATTATTGCTCCTTGGTTTGGCAAAGATAGCGTAATCTTTGGTAGCAATGAAATCATCCGCTGGAGTTTGCTCAAATGTGACTGTAGCCGCGAGTTTTCGATAGTAGACCTTTCGTTGTGTCCCATAGCTTACTCCATCAATTGTTTCCTTCAAACCTATCACAGACTCTTCCCATACTCGTGTGCCAGCAACATAAAGTCCTTTTTCATCTGCGGTATAAACTATCCCGCCGTAAACGGCAACCTGAGTGCCCGGATAGTTGTAGGTTCTTAAGAATTTAATGTATGGATTATCGCCTATCTTCCATTCATCCACGTAGAACCCCTCGGCAGAGCCGGAGGTAATGAACCGCTCTAAAATTTTTTCTTTTTCACTTTTAACACGCTCTGCAAACGTATCGTCTTTGTAAGCGGGAATCTCTGGGATTTCAAAGGCAAAGAACTTCTTTATCTCTTCTATGAACGGTTCAGATGAATAAAAGTCGTTCCAACTTCCGTTAAATATCTTTAAAGTCATGTACGGTAGCCGTGCTGAGTTTCTTGTGACCACACCATCTCCCAAATTCAAAGTCAGCTCAGGATAAAACTTTTCAAGTAAGCTTCCACCAACATCAATCGACAAAGGAGGGGTATTACCCATGTAAGCTATTGTTGGTATATCATTCCGATAAGGAAGATACTGCAGACGTTTTAAGAATTCCGAATTAGGTAAGATGTCCGAGTAATAGATATTAACGGCTTCTATGTAAGATTTTAAATAACCTTGAATCGTTGCCACAATAGATTCCGGTAGATTATAAAGCAAAGCAGCTGCAGATGGCTTTGATGCATATATGGTTGTTGCCAAACGTGGGTCCACAACGTTTGTACCATAAAATGGTGTGGAGACATAAGCCACTTTTCTTATATTTTTTATCTCAGGATGCATCGCTAAGCAATAATAAAGTATAAGTCCGCCTACCTCGTGAGCTAACACATCGAACTGGACATTAGGATATCTTTTAAGTTCCTGGGCTAACCGTTCCGCCTCAAATACAATAGGACTTTGCATGGGTTCAGATTGCTGGAACGCTCTAAATGCACGTGTATAATTATAAGATTTCGTGTCGTTCAACGGGTATTTATATACGTAAATCGATCTGTCAGGAAATACACCTTGCCATGTTGAAAGAGGCGTCACCTTTGCCGATTGGTAATAACCAGCAAAATTTGCATCACTGCCAGGGATAATAAGAAGTGGGGGATAAGCAGAAACCACGCGGTAAACTTCCTGGATACCAGTTTGCAAAACTTTTCCGGGAACTGATACAACTCCCAGCCATCTTGGAATCACGAAAAAGCTCGCCTCAACGAAATAACCTCTACTGTCCCTATCTATGAAGCTTCCAGGGATTATATTGTATACCTTACCATCACTACTCAGTCCGGCAAAAGCAAGAGCATTTGAATCGTTACTTCCAATGAGATTAGATGGGAAATAGTATCTGACCTTTATGGGCAACGTAGCCATATCGTATCTTCCATCGTTTGGTATTAGCTCGTAAATAGGGCTAACAAAGTTTCCGGAACTAACCATTCCTTGAACCGAATTCCCAGGAACAACCCTAACCTTGAACGATTTTTCGTACGGAAACGCACCAGGTGGTATCGAAATAATCAAATTCTCTACCGTCTGCGTTCCTTCTGACAAAAACGCTTCAGAGACCTTTGGACGTGAGAACAATATCCCCAAAACAACGATGAGAACAATCACACCTAAAAGTGTGAAGAAAAGCACTTTCCTATGCCAAAGTGTGCTTAGAAAGTATTTTAATTTTCCAACTAACCTTTTCATACCCTTTTCTCCTAAGGGCTTTTCTTTTGAAGGGGCTTGTGCAGATGTTGTTGATTCCTTTTTACTTTCCTTTCCAAACTTTAAAATACCTTTGAGCTTTGAAAAATCAAACTTCGGAATTTTTGGCATCAAAACCCCCCGCATAAGTTTTTAAATTAATCATATTAATCGATTTAGCCATCGTAATCTTCAAAGTTATCGTCATCCTGATTATCCTTATCCTGTTCACTTTCTCCACCTTCAAAATTTGTGAAATCTTCTGGATTGTCATTCAAAAGTTTCTTGAATTCGCTGATGTCCAAATTTTCAATGAACTTTTTAAATTCTTCTTCATTTTCCGATTCGCTTAAATCTTCAAAAGTAATCGCTTCCGTTGCGATGATTTCGTTTGTCACATATAGCGGAGCTCCGGTCTTCAACGAAAGTATTATACAATCAGACGGTCTAGCATCAATCTCTATAAATGGATTCATACCTTCCGCAGCTTCTTGTTCAGAAACAACAAGGTCCCTGAGAACGATTTTAGCGTAGAAGACATTATCTCTAATAGAGTGGATTACAAATCGCTCGATTTTCAAACTGAGCTCATTGACCAAAGTGACAATCAAATCATGCGTCAAAGGCCTATCAAATGGTACCTTTTCGATAGCTATAGCCATTATACTCGCTTCGCATGCGCCTATCCATATTGGGAGAATTTTCTTAGTATTTTCTATCCCGAGTAAGACAACAGGTGTATTCGAAACCTTATCTAACACAAGCGCCTTAACAAACGCTCTTTTCATTTTCAATCACCTCTTTCAACTTTTCCACACCCTGTCTTATAACGTTCTCAACGTATGCTCTTAGTTCTTCCTCACTTCTGAAATTTTCTGGATAAACAACTTCTCCAAACATTATACCTGTTTTATTACCACTAACTATCAATTTATGTTTTGGAATTACCAGATGGTTTCCCCAAATAGATACTGGCAATATGGGAACTTTCGCTTTAAAGGCAATCTCCAAACTACGAGGCTTGAACGGTAAAACTTCCCCGTTGGGTGACCTTGTCCCTTCTGGAAAAATCACAAAATGATAACCTTCTTTGAGCTTTCGCATAACTTCTCGAATCGCCGTTGCAGTTTGCCTCACGTTTCCCCTATCAATCAATTCACTGCCAAGGTATTTGAGATAAACGTTCACCATTGGGAACTTTTCAAGCTCTTTTTTTGCTATAAACGGTGTTGGACCAACGTATCCTATTATAAGCGGGATATCCAATATGCTCTGATGATTGCTAACAACAATATAGTTTGTGTTCACATCGGGCTTTTTACCACACAGAAATACCTTAACACCAAGTAGCTTGAATGCAAGCCTTCCAAATATCTCTATCTGTTTCAAAACAAACTTTCGCCCTTTTTCTTTCCCCAATATCCATCCGATTAGCAAAACAATAGAGCCGTAAACGAATATGTAAAGAAATGCACCTACAAGTAACCACAAACTTCTAAGGATGTTGAAAAGTTTTACAAATATATTTTCCGACTTTCTATAACTGCTGTTAATCTTTTCCATTGCTCTTCACACCCCACAGTTTGGCTATTCTAAAGAAGAAAAGGGATAGCGAAAGAACAAACGTAGCCCACGCAAATAATGTGTTGTTTAAATTAAACACATACTTATCAAAAAAGAACATGCCTATGGAAATCAATATGAATGAAGCCACCGCAGTTGCTATCAGTCCTATGAATTTAGAGCTGTTTTTAACTGCGTAGAAACCTCCAATCAGCCCTACAAGTAAGCCAAAGACTAAGTAAACATACCACTGAAGCGTCAAGTAGGATGTCAGAAATGATTTCAGTAAAAAATTCCCAGCCAAGAACGAGATTATGAAACTTCCCACAAAAATTATTGACTTATACAGCGAATAGAAAATCACAGCAAACACTACCGAAACTATAAGCGAGTAAATTAAGAAATTACTTTCCAAAGAGTTTGAGAACTGTGGGAGATATCTTTCCAAAAAGCTGAGAACAAAAGGGCTGATATATCCATAGCCCACGATTAACCCAACGGCAATAAGCGTAATTACTTCGAACAAATGTGGAAAAAGCAGAACAAACACAGAAAACGGAACAAAAATATGCCAACTTGACGCGAAAAACTCGCTCAACACTTTCAGATTTTGTATGTTAAAAATTATCGCATCCATATTAAAACCGCTCACAATTCCAATCCTCCTTCTACATACTTTTCTACCTCGCTTTTTACCCTCTCATCAGAAAGCCTTTCTTTTGCCTTTTTCTTATTTCCCAGGGCTATATAACACAGTGCAAGCTGGACATCTAAATCAAAACTTTTCAAACCTAACTTTTCCGCTTTTTCGAAAAACATCACCGCCTCGTTGTATCTATCAACTTCCATAAGCGCACATGCAAGGTTGAAGTAAGCAATGGAAAAGTTCGGACATATGTGTATTGCTTTTCTATACATTTCAATAGCTCTACCCAACATCCCTTGTCTTCTATATATATTACCAAGGTTGTTAAAAACTTCCGGTATCTCGTAAGGTATGAGCTTGTCATAGATTTCTATAGCTCTGTCATAATTGCCTTCCTCGGTTAATTTTATCGCCTCTTGGAGTAAAAGTTCTGCATTTTCGTTTCTTTCATTCCCTTGTTGTATCTGTGCCATACCCACCACCAATAAATCGTAAAAAGATTATTTGTTGTTCGATTTCGCTATGGAATTTAGTATCAATTTTTGAGTGTAGAACATAGTGTCATAGTAAAACTGTTCCTTAAACGACACCTTCGCACTAAGTTTGATAATTCCAGGTGGGACAGGTTTCAAGTAAGTCCACCTAGCAACCCACAGTATTTTCTTATCCAGAAGTTCTTCAGCGCGTGCCACACTGCCTGTGAACCTTGTAAGTATTGGACAATCTCCAACAATTTTGACTCCTTGAAGTCTATATGATATGAGTTCACCTGTGCATTTTTCAACTCTCATACTTCTAATATCTCTTCGTTCTGCGTAAATATCCGTTGGAACGTACACATCATGTTCATAAATTGCCAAAGCGTATCTTATGTAATGCAGTTCGTCACCAAAAAGGTCTTCAACACTGATGTAAGCATATGCGTTATTCTCATCAAATGAAACTAACTGGACGTTCACAAATATAGGTTTGTCATCTTTGAAGAAGTACTGCTCAACTGCATTCCCTTTCCATTTAATAGCGAAGAGTGTAGGATACGAGTACTCTATGAAGTCTACATCTTTTATCGGATATTCATTTCCATTTGCAACGATTTTGTCCTTACCCAGATATATGATATCACCGTATGGAGTTACCTCAAATGACCATACCTTTTCCGGAAGGTTCATTTCATCAACCTTTTCCATAGTATCTATTCTAAATATTTCTATTTTCTGCCTTAAAGCATCTAAGATGTAAAGTCTGTTCACAGTTAGTTCTGCGTCTAAACAGAATGTTCTTTGGGGTAGCTTAAACTCAACACTCTCCTTTTTGTTTGGGTTGAATTTTATAACCCTGTCAAAATCAACGATGTAAATGCTTCCAGAACGGTCTGAACCCGCAATATAAGGAACTTGAAGACCGCCTAACACTTCTTGTTCATTTTCATCGTATAACGACTTTTCACCAAGCAGGTATAGATTGCCATCTTTGTTGTAGAAAACCTGTTTCACATTCTTTGAAACCTTCTTGATTTTTGTCATTTTGTTATTTTTAAAAAATACCAACCTCTTATTCTTCTGATCCAGAAGCACCAAATTGTCGCCGTAAACGCTTAAACTTGTCGGCGTCTGAAAGTATTCTATGCCTCGAACGTTTCCTTTTATCGAATCTATATAACCCAGTGCAAATGATTGAGAAGGTGCTAAATTAAGCCTTCTAAAATATCCAACTTTTTCCATCAAGTTATTGATGTCGTCATTTCTGACTAGCACCGTAAAGTTTTTAAAATCTTCCAGTGCTTTGTCCACTAAGCCATTGATAATGGCCAACCTACCTCTTAAATACCAAAAATGAGGCAATTCTTCCACATACACCCTACCAGACATCGACTTGAGTGCAAATTCATACGCACTTTTAAAATCACCAGCGTAGGTTTTCTCCAGAGCTTGAGTAAAATACATCCTAGCTGTTTCTTCGTCTATAACAGCCAAACTTAAAACTGGTATTATCAATAGCAAAAGATAACCGATTAGTAGAAAATACCTATTAAACACCTTTACACACATCCCATACCTGTGTTGGATCAAGGTTTCATTTCCCCTTACGCTCAAACTTGTCCATCCAGCCTAAGAAATAATCAACAACATTCGTTTTTCTCTCGTTACCAGTCAATAGCCTTTTAATATTCTCTTTGTGTCTGTAAACAGAAAACAATGCGAGAGCTAAGAAAATCACCCCGTAATCTTTTTTGAAAACAAGTGCAAAAAACGCACCAGCAAGTAACCCAACAATCGAACCCAAAGAGACGTATTGTGTTACTGCAACAATTGCGATCCATACACCAAGTGCGAACAAACCAGCTTGAGGATATACCGCAAAGAACGTCCCAAGTGTTGTCGCCACACCTTTTCCACCTTTGAATTTAACAAACGGGGAGTAGCAGTGCCCAATAACAGACATTGCACCAGCCATTACCATTGGATGCGCCCCAAATGGTTTGAATATCAAAACAGCGATAACTGCTTTCATAATATCAAGAAACATCGCCAGTGCACCGTATTTTGTTCCCATATTTCTCAGCACATTGGTACCACCGACGTTCCCGCTACCAACCTTTGTTATGTCAACACCTTTTAACTTCGGAATTATATAACTGAAAGGTATCGCACCTATGAAATATCCCAAAACGGCTGCCCAAACTAACGACACACCACATCCCTCCACGCTGGAAGCTACAATTTTAAACTAATCACACCATCAAGTTACCGCACATACTTCTCAAAATTATCCTCACCAACGAGCGTAATAAGAATCTCTTTGTAACTCGGATGTAGACTTATCATATTACTCAAAGCTTGCTTGATGGTTTCTAATTCCTCACCTTTGAAATCCCCACTATCGATTGCCTGAACCAAATCACTTACAATCTCTGGAATATCAAGGTATGAAAGCACCATCGCAACTTGTGCACCGAACATAAATCGTTCTTCACCTTCCAAAAGCATGTATCTAAGGAGTGGGTAAAATTGTTCTCCTGCTCCAAGTTTTGCTAAGGCTTCGTATATAACCAACTGTGCCTCTTCCAAATCGTATAATTCCAACGCCTTTGTGATATCGGTTACCAGCCTTCTTAACCCCAAATCCCCAGCCAAATCTATTAAGTAAAGCAAAGGTACATCGTTCTTTATTCCGCTTTTTATCTTTTCTTTAATTGTCTTTTCTAACTTTGATGCTATCCTATCACCTAACCTGTACAAGACCTCAGTAACAATTTCTCTTACTTCGGGGTCATCATCTTCCTTCTCTAGCAAACTTATCATTTCATCGTAAGCATCTTCTCCTTTCTCTTCAACTATCCTCCGTATCAGCTCCTCTCTTTCTCTTTCTTGTGCCTCATTTCTTTCTTGGTCGTATCCTCCGTTATCTTTGTCAAAATCATCGAAAAGCTTTTCATCACCACTCACGATTCTTTGCTCCTCCTTTTGCTTTACAACTTTTTACTCTCGAAATATTCCACAATATTATATCACAATATTTCGATGTATAAACTACCAAACCATAGTTAAAAATAACCCCCAAGGCACACACCTCGGGGGTTAGATTATCTTTGCCTTATAAAGCTAAGCTATTATCTTCTCAAGTTACTTGCCGTTTGGAGCATTTGGTCTGCTGTCATGATTGACCTCGAGTTAAACTCGTAAGCCCTCATTGCGGTAATCATGTCAACCATTTCTTTAACCACATCTACGTTTGATTTTTCAACGTATCCTTGCATAATGGTTCCAAATCCGTCCTGACCAGCGGTTCCTTCAATTGGTTCTCCACTTGCCGCAGTTGCTACGTATAGGTTGTCTCCTATCGATTTTAAACCAGCTGGGTTGACAAACCGCGTTAAAGTTATCGTCCCAAGTTGCTCAATCGTTCCATCAGGTAACTCAACGGAGACGATTCCATCCGGTGAAACCGTAAGTGAAACCGCATTTTGTGGTACCACGATGGCAGGTGACAAGAGCAAACCATTTGCTGTTACAATTCTGCCTTGGCTATCTATCTTGAACTGACCATCCCTTGTGTAGGCAATTCTTCCATCTTGTAGTTGTATCTGGAAGAACCCATCACCACTGATAGCTAAATCTAGCGCATTACCTGTATTTTCTATATTTCCCTGCGTAAAGAGTCTCGTTGTCGCTGCAAGTCTGACTCCATGACCAACGTAGATACCTGTTGGTGTCGTTGAATTTTGAGCAGTTGCGGCACCTGCGTTCTTCGAATAACTATAAATTAAATCTTGAAATTCGGCTTTGACTTTCTTGTATCCTGCAGTATCAACGTTTGCGATGTTGTTTGAAACTGTGTCCATCTTGAACTGCTGAGCCCACATACCCGTTGCTGCAGTGTATAAACTGTTAATCATCTATACCCCTCCTCACCTTTTGATTACCTTAGAGCCCCTACACTGTTTATGACCTTGTTCAGTAACTCATCATGAATCACTATCGCTTTCGATGTTGCATCGTAGTGCCTTTGAGCCTCTATTAATTTCACCATTTCACGAACGACATTCACATTTGATTTTTCTACATATCCTTGTAATATCCTAAGATTCGAATTCGGGTCATCTATATTTACTATTTGTGCTTGACCGGTGAAGAGGGTTTCCCCCATTTTTCTTGGATTTTGAAGTGTGTAGATAGCTATTCTTGAAACAATATTCCTGTTGGCATCGTAAACATTTCCTGCTTCGTCAATGTATCCATTCTCAGGAAGTGTAACTGTTTGACCGTTTGTATCGAGCAAATAGTAACCCTGTGTATTTACCAGTTGCCTGTTGCTATTTACAATGAACTCTCCATTCCTTGTGTAAAACACTTCGTTACCTTTTCTGACTGCAAAAAAGCCTTCACCACTTATAGCTAAATGCGTTGGAATATTAGTTTGTTCTATAATACCTTGTGCGTAGTGTGTACGAATCTCATCGACGATGATAGCTTGCTCGACATCGCCTATTTTTGAAAATTCGACCCTTTTATTTTCAGGCTCAGGCTTAATACGATATATCTCACGTGTCAGGTAAGCTCTGAAAGTAGGTGTGTCGGCTTTGTAGCCGTTTGTTTCAACATTTGCTAAATTGTTTGACAAAACATCCATCTTTGTTACGTCGGCAAGCATCCCCATCGCCGCTGTGTACACACCACGGTACAAAGAAATCCCTCCAATTCAATCAAAGCTTATTTTTCATAAGTTACTGCAACATGTTTCAACAATTCTTCGTCTTCTAGTAACCTACCAGTCCCTTTCGCAACACACAGTAATGGTTCGTCGGCAACTCTGCAAGGCACGCCAATGTCTTCTTCTATAGCTTTGTCAATTCCTCTCAAAAGCGCACCGCCACCAGTTAATACAATCCCATGTTCCACAATATCAGCCGAAAGTTCAGGCGGGGTCTTTTCAAGCACAAGTTTTATCCTCGAAATGATGTTATCAACCACAGGTCGAATCATCTTATAAACATCCGTTGAGTTAATTACCTCTGTTCTTGGAAGTCCTGTTACCGCGTCTCTTCCTTTTACTTCCAATTCTAAATCTTCTACGTCCGGATGAACCTTTCCTATTCTTATTTTTATCTCCTCCGCTGTTGTATCACCAATCAGCAATCCGAAATTTCTTCTAACGCCTTTAACAATAGCATCATCGAGAGCATTACCGGCAAGTTTTATAGAATCTCCAACAACGATTCCTCCCATACTTATCACGGCGATATCTGTAGTCCCACCACCGATGTCAACAATCATGTTACCCATCGGTTTCATTACATCGAGTCCGATTCCAATAGCAGCAGCGGTTGGTTCAAGAACGATATGCACTCGTTTTGCTCCCGCTTTTAATGCCGCATCGTAGACTGCTCTTTGTTCAACACTCGTTGTCTTTGTTGGGATACCTATGACCATGTTACATTTGAAAAACAATCCTTTGTTGAGCTTTTTCATAAAGTATTTAAGTACTTCTGCAATGATGGTATAGTCTGCGATAACTCCATCCCTCATTGGTTTGACCGCCAAAATTTTGTCTTCCGGAGTCTTTCCAAACATCTCTTTCGCCTCAGAGCCAATCGCCAAAATCTTGCCAGTTTTCCTTTCGATAGCTACCACGGAAGGTTCGTTCAATACGATACCCTTACCTTGTTGGTAGACTATGAAGTTCGCCGTTCCGAGGTCAATTCCCAAATCGTTCTTTGCCATACTTTTCTCCCCTTTCAAAGATGTATAATCCTAATATCAACATTGTCACTCCCATGATGTTGTAAATTGTTGGTTTTGACTTCATCAACACGAACTCTGATATAACCGTTACTAGTGGGATGAAATATATGAAATTTGTAGTCTTTCTGTCACCTATCATCTCAATTGATTTGTTCCACAACAAATACCCGAGTGCAGAACAAATAATACCAAGGTAAATCAAACTAACTACGCTCTTTATTTCGAATTTAGCTTGCATATTTTGTAAAAGAGAAAACGGGACCAGCGTCACAACGCCCCAAAATGTAATTGAAAATGTCTGGTCAATCCCCGCCACATCCTTTATCCTAACCACATAATGAGTATAGAATACCCAAGAAACCGCTGCACCAAATGCAAGAATATCACCTACTGGATTAAGCTTCATCAAGCGTCCGTTCAAAATAACAAGAGCAACTCCGACAAATGCTAAAACAGAACCCAGATAATGATACTTATTGGTTTTAACTTTGTGAAATATGTGAGTGAACAACACATACAAAAGTGGGACACTCGACACGATAACCGCCGCATTTGTTGGTGAGGTATACCTTAGCGCTGTGTTCTCAAAAACGAAATACATAGTGATACCCCAGAATCCCGACCAAAAAGCATTAATATCTGCTATCTTTCTCTTTTTAGTGAATGGTAAAAGCACCGACAACGCTATCACGAATCTATAAAGTGCCGCGGGAAATGGTTCGAAAACATTAACAACAAATTTCGTAGCAACAAACGATGCACCCCAAAAAATAGTCACAAGAACAACTGGAAGATATTTTAAAGTCTCCTTCAGTCTATATTCGATGGAACCTAACATACTCGTTTCCCTCTCCCTTGGTGGTTTTATTTTGATAATTTTTCAAGAATTCCTACAATTTCTTCTACACTCCAAGCCTGGTATACTTCCACTAATTTTCGGTTGTCAAGGTATTTCCCATCAATCAAAACATCTGCAATTCTATCTGTCCAACCACCCGTTCCCCGAAGTAGAATTACAGGTTTTCTATTCGCGTATGCCGCTAAAATTTCTATAGCCGTTCCTATCTCTCCACCCATAGATACCACAGCATCAACACTCTTAACAAGTATAAATGACCTCATCTGAAAATCTAATCCTGTTTTTATAACCAAATCGTTGTACTCATTCGAATCTTCTCCCTCCCATGGGAGTACGCCCACACAAAATCCCCCAACCGATTTCACACCCTTTGAAACTAATTCCATCACACCATCTCTTCCACCGGTGAATACGTGATATCTTCTGCCAAGTTCTTCTCCCAGTTTTAGGCAGAGCTCGGCAATTTCTTTAACTGGAGTCTCGTTTGGATTCCCCGAGTATCCTATCACGCCTACGTTCTTTACTTTCCGTGCATCCATTAGTTTCCCTCCATCGCCTAAGTTTTACTTGAGAGTTAATTCCGCTCTATTTTGAAAGTATATCATAAATACGTAAATAATTACAGATGATTTAATCCGATAATAACTTGGAATTATCTGAAAAGTGGTATAATTATTTCTGACAAAGTTTTACGAAGGGAAATGGTAGTATGCTCAATATCCTGAGCACATTTGAAGGCTCAAAAAACGCAATGCTTAAAAACCAGATTGAAGAAATA
Source organism: uncultured Fervidobacterium sp. (assembly GCA_964452455.1). Taxonomy (GTDB): domain Bacteria; phylum Thermotogota; class Thermotogae; order Thermotogales; family Fervidobacteriaceae; genus Fervidobacterium. The sequence goes on from CAYVMA010000007.1 coordinate 30,870, forward strand.
CTAAAAAAGCACGGTATAAAGGCTCAAAAAATTCATATTGAAAGACTCATAAAAAACATCAAACCAATTTCTGAAACACTGACACCCGTGCTTCTTGAATCCATTGTTTTGGAGAACTTAACAATAGGAGAGTCGTATTTCTTCAGAGATATCCAAACTTTCGAAAAACTGAGAAAGATACTAAAAGAAAAACCTTCGTGGAATCTACTATCCATAGGTTGTTCTCGGGGTGAGGAAGTTTACTCAACTGCGATAGTTTGTAACGAAGCTGGGGTAGAGTGTTCCATAAAAGGTATTGATGTCAATTTCCAAAGAATATCACAAGCCAAGGTAGGTTGCTACAGTTTCTGGAGCGTTCGCTTTCTTTCAAAAGAACAGATAGAAAAATATTTCAATGTTGTAGATAGTAAATACTGCGTTAAAGAACAATACAGACATAACATCGAATTTTTTCACGGCAATATTTTAGATGCTGAACATAGCTTTTTTGGAAAGCGTGAAAAATTTGATATAATTTTTATAAGACGTGTCTTACTTTACATAGACCGAATCGATATAGTAATACAGAAAATTTCTACGTTGCTCAAAGATAGTGGATTTTTAATACTTGGTGCGGGTGAATACTTCCCAGAAGTTTTAGAACACTTCTCCCCCGCTTTTAACGACGTAGGAACATTTTACAAAAAAGTATCAAAACAAACTGAACATCCAGAAATCAAGACAACTAAATCCACATTCTTTGGAAGGCACAAAAAGTTAACAGAAATCGAAAAACTTGAAAGTGAAAAACAGCAAGAAATCGAGATTGCCAAACTACTCAAAAAAACATTTGAGGGGATAGAATTAGAGGAGCGTATCAAGTTAGTCGAAGAATATCTTTCAAAAAAGGCATTTCAAAAGGCATACGACATAATAAAAGAATCCTGTAAGAAATACCAAACCAATTATCTGCTCTGGAAATACAAAACGTTGATTGAACTTGAACTGAACGATATCGAGAGTGCGAAACAATCGTTGCAACGTGCTCTTTTTTTAAACAGTGCAGATGATGAGATATGGCAACTCAAACATGCTTTAGACTTTCGAACAAAGTTGAAAAAGTAAGCAATCAAAAGAGGTGGTTCGATGTCACAAGAGTTTTATTTTTGTGAAGTGGAACACAAAAACGGAGTTGTCCGGTTAGCAATAGATTCGAGCTTAGTAATTGGCGTCAGCGATGTTGCATTTCCAGCACCAAGGGAGATAGAAGTCTTCGGTTTCGCATTACACGATGGTTTCCTTTACCCTGTTGTAACACACAGTGGCTTAGAAGAACCTGTGTTCAAATATTATTTGATATTAAAAGAATACGCATTCGGTGTCACAAGAATCATCGAAAAAGCCCAAGCAGCTCCTATCCCATTTTCGCCAGATACTCCGTTAAATAAAGACGACCAGTTCAGAAAGCTGAGTGAATACAGCGGGGTTATTGTTGCCGTTGAAGACAGCACACAACAACACTATTACGTTTACAACACATATTACGTTACCCTTCCCAAAACGGCACGCGTGGTAAAACAAGACAAGAAAAGTGATGAAAAAGAACACATTAGAGAACTGAAAAGCAAATATATAATAGTTGGTAACACGTTTGCGATACCTTTACCAAACGTATTAAATATCCTATCTGCCGATGTAGTTACACCTTTTAAAACGGAAGAATGGGATGGATTTATAGATTACAATAAAATTATCCCCGTCAAAAACATCGACGCCGGGAAGTTCGTTGTAATAACGCAAAACGTTGCATATAGAACTTCAAAAGTAGCCATTTCCGATGGTAATATTTTAACCAAAGAAACTTCCAATGAAACGTATCTTGAAACTCCGGAAGGTATATACAAAATCCTTGAGCAGTCCTAACTACCTTTAGTCGGCAAGTAAAAATAAAAAATTAAAAAATTTACAAAGGGATGATGGCATGGACTTCTTGGAAGTATTCCTTCAAGAATTGAACGAAAAAGGGCAAGAAGCGATAAATTTGATTAAATCATTCATCGAAAACAAGGACCCACATTCGATACACGAGATTTATCGCCTTTTTCATACGATAAAAGGTTCTGCAAGCCTTGTCGGTTTCGACAAATTTAAACAACTATTTCACAAAATCGAAGATTACTTCAAGCGACAAATGAACGGTGAAGATGTGATAACAGAAGACTTCATGCTGAAGTTACTCATGGTGGTTCCAGAAGTTCTCAAAAAAAATTCTGACCTCACAGATGATGAATTACAGCATTATTTGGATATCATAGAAGGTAGAAAAATACCATCAGAAGCAAAAGCTTACGTAACTTCAAGCGAAACCATCCCTGCTGAACTACTTCAGGAGTTACTCTCAAACACACTGAGCGCAGAAAACAGTCTCATGCGTGAGGATATTCAAAACGCACTCCGCGAAATTCGACTCGTAAAACAAAAGCTCGTATCTATACTTGAAAATACTTTCTACGTCAAGCTAAGACAAATCCTTGCGAACTTCGAAGTCTTAGTTATGCAAGAAGCCTTTTCGAATAAGAAAAAAGTAAAGCTCGAACTCCAGATAGGCGAAGAAAGAATCGAAAAGAAAGATTCCGAAATGCTTTTGAACATGCTAACCCACTTGGTGAGAAACGCTATTGCGCATGGTATAGAATTGCCAGAGGAACGCACTAAAAAAGGAAAACCCGAAGTAGGAAGAATAATAATCAGAAGCTATGTCCAGGGTAACGAATTGTTCTTAGAAATTGAAGATGACGGAAGAGGATTGGAATTTGAAAAAATCAGGCAAAAAGCTATAGAAAAAGGGTTGGGTAATCTAAAACCGGAAGAAGTTATTTTTGTCCCAGGTTTTTCTACGAAAGACAAAACAGATGAAACAGCAGGCAGAGGTATAGGACTCGATGTTGTGAAAAACTTTGCAACAGCACGAGGCGGAGATGTCGAAGTTGTTTCAGCAGCAGGCAAAGGAACAAAATTTATCGTCCATTTCCCAATCAAGACCTTCTTGGTGAGAGTTCTTGTTGTAGAAGCTGATGAATTGCGGTTCTGCATCGATTTACAAGATATATTGGAAATCGTTAGCAAAGCGGAAATCAAAGATGGACAGCTCAAGCACAAAGACAAATTGTACGATATAACCTTCAGTTGTACACTACCACGGTTCGCAGTCATTACGAAGAATAACAAAGCTCTTTTAGTGAGCAACTTAATAGGCATCTTCGATGGGCAGGTTTCTAGTGAAAGTTATGGGATGATAAAGGGTTTTGTAAAAAATATCTTTGTCTATCCTTTGCCAATAATATCACCGGAGCAATTCCTTAAACTCCAGAAACCTTCGGAAAAAGTCCGCAAAGTCTTGGTTATAGACGATTCCGTGGTAACAAGAACTATACTCGGAAAATTCTTAGTAAACTTTGGTTACACCGTTTTCGAAGCGGAAAATGGAATTGAAGGCATTGAAATAGTTAAAAAGGAAAATCCAGATGTTATTGTATGCGATGTTGAAATGCCTGGTATCGACGGCTTTGAAACAACAAGGAGAATAAGGGAACTAAACAAGGACGTGCCGATAATAATCTTTAGCACTCTTACAAGCGAACAACTCTCTAAAGGATTAGAAGTTGGAGCGAACGCGTACCTTTCAAAAGATGAACCACCTGAAAGATTGGTACGTTTGATTGAAAAGTTTATCCAGTAATGTTTAAAACCATGAAAAATTGTTGGAAAATTTAAATCTCGTGGGGACCATCATGAAAAACAAATCAAGAAGAGCTGCTTTATTACCTGTAGTTTTATTACCTGTAGTTTTCTTGGTTTTAGTAGTTCTGGGCTTATTTTCGATTTACTTTGAGGTCCTTTATGTGACCGAAAAAGTTAACGATGAATGGTTTGAAAAGACAAGAGAGCTAATTTATGCTCAAATCGAAACTCTTGTGAAATCAACACATTTCGTAAAAGCAACTGTTGATATCATACTGAGTGATAAACGTGCGATAGAACTATTCAAGAAAAGAGACAGACAGGGATTGTATAACTACCTGTTACCACTCTACGAAAATCTTAAATCTAAAGGAATTGGCCAGCTTCACTTTATAAATGCAGATTTAACTTCTTTCCTGAGGTTTCACAAACCAGAACTGTATGGAGACGACCTCTCTTTCAGAAAAATGCTTGTGAAAGTAAAGGAGACAAAAAAAGAATTAAATGGTGCGGAACCGGGTATAATAGGCTTGGTTTTACGCGCAATATCACCAGTGATAGTTGACGGAGAATTTATAGGTATAGTAGAAGCAGGGATAATATACGACAAAAGCCTTCTTGAAGATTTGGAAAAGGCCCTTGGTGGTCATGGCGAGCTCATTATCTTGTACGACCACTTAGGTAAGCTCGAAAAACCTACTATCATCAAAACGGATGACACTATCGAAATTATGAACGAAATCGATTTTGAAAAGTTTTTGTCCGACGAGAGATATTTCGTATTTAGAGATGGTTACTTATACCTCTCGACTCATTTTAAAAACATAGATGGTGAAACTGTTGCAGTTCTATTATTCAAAATCCCATTGCAAGATATCTACGCACAGCAAGTAAATGCCAAAAGACTTATTCTGGTGGGTATTTCAGCAGTAACTGTAATTCTTGCTTTCATGTCTATAATTTTGTACAGAAATACGAAAGAACAGATAACTTTTTCTGATGCCAGTGCAAAATTAATACAGGACTTTTCCGAAAACATAATTCAGACATCTTCATCCGCATCCGAAATAAAAGCCATGGCTGAAAATACGGAATCTGCAGTTACAGATGTAGATAAAGCGTTGCAAGAATTCTCTAACTACATTGAAGAAAGCCGAGCCGAAACTGAAGCAACACTTAAGGGATTAGCCGAATTCACAAGCACAATTGAACAGATAACAGAATATACTTCCAAGCTCGCTACACTAACAGAAACACTTAGCAGTCTTTCTGAGAAAATAACCGATATCTCAGATAATATCACAGTTTTAGCGATAAACGTGTCTATAGAAACTAGTAAAGAAAATATTGATAAAGAAGGCTTGGCAAGGATAGCAGAAATGATTATGGAACTTTCTAACAGTGCACGAAACCTTGCAAAAGAAAGCAAACATTCACTAGAAAACGTAGAAAATATAATCACATCCACAACTCTCATAACAGAAAAGGTCGTAAAAAGAATATCATCAGTTAGAGAATCTATTGATAACATCAGACAGGTCTCAGAAGCATCCGTGACGAACGTTGAGAAACTTGTAAACGCTTCCAGGCTCGCGCATGAATCGGTTGAAGAACTCTACTCCGGTATCGAACAATTAGAGGAAGCAATACTCAAAATAAAGGAAAGTGTGGAAAATTTCCGTGTGCAAATTCGTGAACATCGTAGCTCCTCAGCAAACGACTAAAATAATTAAAATATATTTGCAATATCTTAATAATTAATTCAATCGGGAGAATGTTATATGGCTAACGGAAAAAAAGTAATTATCGTGGGTTCAGCGGGAAGTCCATCGCAAGCTGTTGAGATACTAAAACTTGATGAGGAATTGAATTTTCCCGTTATAGTTAATATTCATTTCACAAGTAGTGCAATAGAAACCTTTGCACAGCATATACGTTCTGAAACAAATCAGAAGGTCACAGTAGTAAGAGAACCTGTTTTCTTAGAACCTGGAGTATACATCCCAGAAGGCGGAAAAGACCTGATTTTTCTAAGCGAAAATGTCATCAGTGTTGTTGATGAAACCACTTCAAAAGAAACGGTTCATCCTTCCATATCTGTTCTGTTCAGGTCGATGAAAAAATTCGCCAACAAAGATTTCGCAGTAATAGTCCTTGGTGGGTTAGGAAGCGATGGTGCAGAACACGTTAGTGAACTAAAAAAGAAAGGAGTCTATTTCATGATTGAAAGAGCACCAAAATTTCCATACCTTCCTGGGAATATTGCTAAACAACTTGGAGAACGATACGAAAGGTTAGAAATCGAAAGAATGCGGGAAATGCTTAAAATGTTTAACGCTGAGGCAAAACAACAAACAAAAAACGACAATACATGAACAGTTAAAAAATAAAGGGGTGACGATAGTGAAAAAGGTTCTCGTTGTTGATGATTCTGCAGTTTGGAGAACTTATTTACAAAACCTTCTGGAAATTCACGGATACACCGTTGAGGTTGCGAAAGACGGACTTGAAGGGCTGAACAGATTTTTTTCTTTCCTCCCTGATATTGTTATTGTAGATTACGTGATGCCAAAATTAAATGGTGTCCATTTCACACGATTTATCAGAAGCTTTAGTACATTTAAGAATGTTGGAATAATGATTCTCACAGGCGCTGAAGAAACTATAAACCCATTCTGGGCAAAGAAAAGTGGTGCTAACGCTTTTTTGAAGAAGACAGCACCACAAAACGAAATAGAAAAAACGGTTTTAGAATTCGTATCTCAACCATTCTCTATGGAATGGTCGAGAGACCTTTACACACTCCACATTGAACCATTTGGAGAACTCGTTGATATACTTGAAGAGAGCCTTCGTGATTCAACTATAACAAAAGAAATCCTTCAACTTTCCGAGTACATTTACGACGAAAAACTGGTAATGAAAAAGATATACAACCTACTAACGGAACTTTTCGAGTTCGATAACTTTTACGCTTGCGTTTCGACATACTCCCATGCACGAGTTTACGCATTTGGAAACAAAGAGCTCGCAAATCCCGATTCGGTTTTTGAGAAAGCGGAAGAAATTAGATTCTTTAGTTACTTTAAATACATTGATGCTTACTATGAAGGAACGGAGCGAAAGATAGAAACAGCTATAGGAGAAGTGATAACAAGAAAAGAAGAACCTATCGGTTTCATAATCATTGAAAATCCAAAAATTCCAGAGGTTGCTAAAAGAATTCTTGCCCTTGCAAACTACAGTATCTCGCTGATTTTTGACCTGCTAAACTATCATATGCTACTCGGAACTCAGAAAGAATTAGAAGAGATAACCGGGGCTTACAACAGGCACGCAATAACTGCAAAGATGGTAAATTTAATTGATTTCTCAAAACGGAACCAACTGCCGCTTTCATTTGTCAGTATTAAGTTGCTAAACTTAAGAAAACTCTACACTTCGAAAGGCACAGAATACACAAACCAACTGCTGAAAACCTTCGTCAAATTCATTGAAGAACAACTTTCCGATACTGTCGCGAGAATAGAATTAGGCAAGTTCTTAGTTGTAATATTTGGAAAAACCGTAGTACAGGTTCAAAAACAGTTAGAGTCATTCCAAACCATCTTTAACGAATCTGAGGAACACAGAAACTTAAAAGAAATTGAAATGGAAACGAACCAATTTGCTTGGAATGGCGAAAGTGTCGGCGAAATTCTTGAGAAGGTGTAGAAGGCTGAAAAATCACCAAGTTAATTAAACTACAGGAGGAGACGGGTAATGAAAAAAGTATGGCGACTTTCTTGGAGTTACGCACTGACCGTTTCACTGTTTGTTATAGCATGGAGTAGCGTATTGCTTACGATAATTATTCCGCGTATCAACAAAATAGTCGAACAAGTGAGCACAAAATCCTTCTTGCAGGAAGTTATCTCAATCACAAATGCAGGCATGTCACAAAAAGTTTTCGAGAAGCAACCAACTTTTGGTTATTACTATCTCATCGATGAAAACGGTATAACTATTGAGCACACAGAGAAAGAAAAAATAGGATTAGACGTCAAAAAAGTTGTTCCGGGTTTATTTGAATACATGCAAGCTAAGAAAAACGGAGTTTATACATACACATACGAAGGTGTTAAACGATACGTTGCGTTCGCTTTCGATGGAAAATACTATTTAGCTCACGCTGCTCGTCATGATGAACTATATGGTGAACTCGAAAGTTTCCTTTCAAGCTTTTTCAAATTCATTGTTCCAATACTAATCGTACTTACCTTTGTAGCTGGCTTTTTTGTTGCAGAATTACTTCTCAAAAGGCCAAGGTATCAACTTCAAGTTTCAAACAACCTTGTGAGAAATATCTCAGAAAATGTTATTCAAACGTTCTCATCTGCTTCCGAAATCAAAGCAATGGCTGAAAACACAGAAGGAGCAACTACACAAGTTGATCGTTCTCTTGAAGAATTCGCTGCATACTTAGAAGAAAGCCGTGCGGAAACCGAGACGACAATCAACGGTCTCAACGAATTCACCAACACCATCGAGCAGATTACCGAATACACCTCAAAACTCGCTATGCTTACAGAATCTCTTGGCAAACTAACGGATAAGATAACAGACATTTCAGATAGTATTACCGTTTTAGCGATAAACGTATCGATAGAAACAAGTAAGCAGAACATCGATAGAGAGGGACTCTCAAGGATTGCTGAGATGATTATGGAACTATCCAATTCTGCTCGCAATCTAGCAAAAGAGAGCAAACAATCACTTGAAAACGTAGAAAACATCGTCACATCAACAACACTTATAACAGAAAAAATTACTAAGAGACTAACTTCAGTAAGAGAGTCACTTAACACCATTTTGCAGGTATCACAGGCATCCACAACAAACGTTGAAAAAATCGTTAATGCATCAAGAACAGCACACGAAGCAGTTGAACAGTTATATTCTGGAATAGAACAATTGGAAGAAGCAATCTCCAATATAAAAGATGAAATTGAGAGATTCAAAGCAGAGCTTGAAAGGTTTATTATTTAATTAAAATCTATTTTAGGGGGCTATTGAATGTACGAACAAGAAAAAAGCATTGAGCATCACGGAGAATATGTGTTCTTCGAATATTCACCGCTTTTCAGACATATGGCCATTCTCCAAGCCTTGGCAGAAGGGATAACAAAACATTCCGAGTTAGCTTTGAAATCAGGCATTGTTCCCTCACTTGTGAATAAATATTTGAAAGACTTCGAGAAAGAAGGGTTAGTCGAGAAGGTAAATAGATCCTACAAATTAACTAACAAAGGACTGATTAGACTAAACTATCTGAGGCTGGGCTATCTATCAGAAATTGCACAGATGTATAAGAATATCGAACTCAAGTTTGCAGACATTTTCCTGAAAATCGCTGGCAAACGGGACCTATGCATCTATGGAGCAGGTGTTGTGGGCAAAATGTTGGTGCACTTAATTTCAACAAGGCAATCTCACAACATCGTTGCCTTCCTGGATGAGGATGAAAACAAGATTGGCACCAAGATTGAGGGGATAACTGTTTACCCTCTTGAAACAAGGATTTCAGCCGACGCATACCTTGTTGCTTCGTTCAAAAATGGTGAAATAATGGCACAAAAGCTACTTGAGCACGGTTATAGAAACGTTTATACAATTGAATTTTCCAAAGACAAGTTAAAACTTGTGTGGAAAGGATAATCCAAGATGGCGGAAAAAGAATACTTTGACAAACTTTTTACAGGTATTCAAGACGACATAAAAGAAGAATTTTTATCGATAAAGCGACTGCACGAAGAAAATTTCTCGGAATACAAAGAGCAATTCACTGAAGTATTTTGGAAAGTTTACGAAGCCATTGCTCAAAAATTAGAAGAAACCTCCCCTCTTGAACAAAAACTTTTCATACGCCTTGGATTAGTTGACCCAAGGTATTTAACCAGAGAAGACTTAGAAAAAATTAAAGAATGCATCTCTTCAATTCCAGATGATACCTTTTACTATGTCGATGAATGGCTAATTTCGGTGAAAAGCGGAAAAATACCACCATCAACTTTCGAAGAAGTCATTCAGGAACAGCAACAAGAAAAGCGCACATTCGATTACACATGGATTGAGAAAGAATACGAAAGAAAACTTTTTGAAAGGAGCATAGAGGAAGAAAAACTAAGAGACCTTGTGAAAGGTGTTCAAGGCAAAGGACCATACACAAAGGGTGTGTATGCTATATTCGATGAAATAACTAAAAGCATCGGAAAACTCAAAAAGCTGGATAACGATATAAGAACTTTGAAAGAAACTCTCGACAAAGCAAAAGAACAAGCCTTATCAATTCAACAAATACCACAAACATCAAAAGATACAAGCACTCCTCTTTTCAACGAACTACAAGTGATTAGGCAGATGGTTAAAAAGGCTATTGGGAAATTGGGCATCCAATATCCAGCACTTGCTACAAACTATCTAAAAGAAGTTAACCTGATATTCTCAAAGAAGTATTCATTAAAACTTTTCGAGGAATTTAAATTACTTGACCCAACAACATTGAAAAGAACGATAAAAGGAACAGAAGTTTTCATGCCACCTTACGTTATTTTAGTCCCAGGCTATGGAGAAAATGGATTTTGTTGGGAACCTATAGAAGGACTAAATATCTATGGACGAGGTCGAATTGTTGTTCCTATCTTCTCCAGAAAAGGCACCGACCCTTTTTTCCAAGCATTTGGAGAATACAGATGGAAATTAGAAAAAGAACTCTCGTTCGGCAGATGGATGGAGGAAGGATTGACAGGAGAATATTACCAATACCTTCAAGAAAACAAACTAAAAGGGCAACCAGCTGAATACTTCATCAAAGATTATATACTGTGGATTTCAAAAGAATCAAACGGTATACAAAAACTCGATAAAACTGTCCGTGAAATATTTTGGCGTTACCTTCCTTTTGATGACTCCATAAAAGAAAAGCTATCAAAAGTAAGCTATGTTTACCAACAACTCTGGGAAAAGGATTTGAGAAAGAGGCAAAAGAATAAATGAAGTTGGCAAAGGTATGAAATCATTCGAAAAATCGAATACTTAAAAAAGGGGGAGCAGTTGTGGAAAAAAGCAAACTTTTTAAGTTTGTGCTTATTTTTATTATTTTACTGGCTGTTGTTTTTGCTTTGTTTTTCTTTCTTAGAGAGGTTTTCTCAGGAAGACTAATTGTCAGAGACTATATCTTCCAAATTGGAAAATTTCAACTTAGATGGTATAGTGTGTGCATAGCTACCGGCATATTCACTGCCTATTTCCTTGCTAGAAGAAGACTAAAGAACTACCCTATAACCCCAGAAGACCTCGATGAAGGTTTATTTTGGGGAGTTATATTTGGAATCCTAGGAGCAAGGTTATACTATGTTGCCTTTAACTGGTCGTATTATTCAAGGTATCCTTCTGAGATATGGAAGATTTGGCATGGAGGCCTTGCGATACATGGTGCTTTTTTTGCTGCTCTACTAACGATTTACGTCTATTCAAAGTTGAAAAAGAGATTCACCTTTGTCCACGCTGCTGACCTTTTTACGTCCGTTCTACCAGTTGCCCAAGCAATTGGAAGATGGGGAAACTTCTTCAATTACGAAGCCTATGGAAGACCTACTAACTTACCGTGGGGAATGTTCGTTCCTCCGGAAAAGAGAGTTCCAGGATTTGATTTGAATACACATTTTCATCCTACATTCCTTTACGAAAGCCTTTGGAATTTGGCTGTCTTTGTAATACTATACTTCATCGTGGAAAAAAGAAAAAGGCAGTTTGGAGAAACAACGGCACTTTACTTAGTTCTATACTCTATCGGTAGATTTTGGATTGAGGGCTTAAGACTTGATAGCTTAATGGCAGGTCATCTTAGGGCGGCGCAGATAGTGAGTATAATTCTTATAACCTTTGGCGCCTCGTGGTATGCATACCTAATGGGAAAAAATAAGAACGATATTCAAAATAAAGCGCAGACTCAAAAATGAACTATTCTACACAAGTTTTTTACAATTTTAAAATTTTCTTGAACGTTTTTCGGGAATGAAAGGTCTAAATTTATGGAAAAAATATTTGAAGAGTTTCTTCACATTAGGTGTAGATTTAAAGGCGGGTTCTTCATACTGTGGTAACTTAGTTAAGGGGGGATTGTATGGAAAATAAAGAAAAGATGTTAAGTTATGTAAAGTATGAACACGAACTTGAGACAGAATACCGCGAAAAGCTTGCCGAAGCCAAGAGAAAGAGCGACGTTAGGGATGTCTTTGCAGAGTTTATCATAAAATTTCTCAGAAAAATTAACCCAGATATCCCTGCTTCTCTCCAAGAACAAATTCGCTTTGATGAAAAAGAATTCCAATTCGAATTCGTCGATGAGCTTAAAAAGGTTGTCGACGAACTGTCAGAAGGAAGTGATTTGAGGGCGATTATAAACAGAATGTATGAGGCGGCAAATCATAGGTATAAAAAGATTGAACACGATGAAAATCTTGACTATTTTAGAATGAGCAACAATGCAAAAAAATGAATTTCTCCCTCTCCCCATCCCCCAATAAAAGGCATTGCCCCGTGTGTTGGACTCCAACACACGGGGATTTTTTCTCAGTATCCTCTGTTTTGATATTTCAACTCTTTTAATGCTTGGAAATTCAACGCCCTAGGACCTAACTCAAACGTAGTTTTATAAACCTCGCCAAGGATATTTATCGTAACACCAGCAAAGCAAGTCTCCTTGATTATAATCTTTGGGTTCATTTTCAAAGCTTCCTGAACCGAGACGTGTTTCAAAACTTTTAACTTTCTCTTTAACTCGTTGATTTCCCTTATAATCGTTTCTAATTGAACAATAAGGCTTTTAAGTTGTTCCTTCTTAATCGTTTCTCCAGATATTTTTTCATACGCTGCCCGCAGTTTAATGATGTATCCGCTCACATCACTCAACTCATCTAAGAGTAATTTCAGCCTGTGAGTAATTTCGGCCTTGGTAGTTTCATATTCAAAATCTATACCAACTTCAACATTTGTTGCCAAACCATATTCGTTACCAATCTTCTTTGCTTCTATCAACTCAACTGCTTTCACATTGCCTCCAACAATCAAACCTTCCCCAGTGACCTTAACAGTCCTTCCCGCTATCACATCAGAGTTCATTATGTAATCTTGCACATTCACATCCTTTTGCGCAATCACTAAACCTTCTGTAACGAACTGCACAGTAACGCTCCCATCAGCAACTATGGCACCTTTACCTCTGCCAAAAAAACCACCTTTTATGTACACATCCCCACCTGCTTTTATTCTGACACTACCGGAAACCAAGCCATTCACACTTAAATCCTTACCCGCAGTTATCTTAAATGCCCCATCAACGTTGCATGTAACGATTATCGTGCCTGGAAAATCAATTTTCTGGCTTTTTTCCAAATCTCTTTCACCAATTACAAGAACGTTCCTTACATGCACCACTCCATCGTCATCAACGTATGGCTGACCTTTGATGGTAGCTATTATTTTATCATCAACCACCTTTGTGTTCTCTCCAGCATATTTCCTTAAATCGAAATCCTTGCCTTTCTGGCTGGGTAACTCTTTCCCTGTCACGGTCTTGCCTGGTTCTCCATCTTTGGGAGGTATCTTCTGTGCAAGAACTTGCACTTCGTCACACCTTGGAAATACGTCGAAACTTGTAGAATCTCTTGATGTATTGAATTTGTAATCTATCATCGCGTCTATCGGAGGAGTTGGCTCAACTCCTTCCGCAACTACAATTTGCTGGTATGTCAGCTTCTCTTCAACAGTCTTCTCCAGCACGTCCTTTTTAATTCCATAAACCACACCGGAATCAATCAGGATTTTCATCAGTTCTTCAACTGTCGGAACTTCTCTTTCAAAACCCGGAATGATGGTTACGTATGCTTTCATTTCATCTTCACTTATCGTTACATGAATCCTTAGATTTTCATATTCTTTAAGCTTCTCCTCAAGATTTTCAACTGTAGGTAGTGTCTTTTGTAAATGCTCAACTCTCCTTTCCAATGTAAGTTTGGAAGAATGCTCTTCGCTACTTAATTCTTTTACTTTAGGAACTTTGAAGATTATCGGTGTCACAACTGCACGGATAGTCCCATCCATATCTGTATTAACGTCAACGTGAACATGCTCATACCATTTAGGTCCGTATCGTTTCTCAAGCTCATCGAAAACCTCCATCAACTCTTTTACCTTAATAACTTCCATGTACCTCACCCCCTGATTGTTTTTTCACCTTCTTTTTAAACTTTAAAACACGGGGGTTACTCAATTTTCTCCAGGTACATCCCTTCTCTCACAAGTCCTCCGTTTTTCGCATCACTAAACCATATCTTGCTTTTCCCTGGGAACTGGATATACTTTATCCACAGGGCATCTTTTCCACAAACAATTAGTCCTCCCTTTGATTTGTCTATAGAAATTATCGTCCCTGGTTTATATCCCCTATTGTCGTCACTTTGCACTATGTCACAAGCACCAAAAAGTTTGACTTCCGTATTGTTTAACCTTGCCTTCGCACCTGGAACCGGGTCATACGCCCGTATTTTGTTCCTTACCATCTCAGCCGGTATTGAGAAATCAACGTTCAAATCGTTCTTCTCTATCTTAGGAGCATAGCTCGCTTGTGAATGGTCTTGTGGAATCAGTGGCACAGGATATCTTTTCAAAAATTCATCAAGCAATTCTGTTCCATGAATAATCATCTTTTCATACAATTCGCCAAGTGTTTCACATTCATTGATTTCAAACGCTTTTTGCAAAGCTATATCACCATCGTCCATCCCTTCAGAAATTTTAAATATCGTAACCCCTGTAATTTTTTCTCCTGCTTCCAGACATCTTTGCATAGGGGCTGCACCACGGTATTTTGGCAAAAGCGAAGCATGAACGTTATAGAATGGTATAGCATCCAAGAAAGGTTTCTTCAAAAGCCTTCCGTAGGCGACAACTATTCCGATATCAGGTTTGTATGTCTCGATAATCTCCATTCCTTCCCTCACCAAATTTTTGGGTTGGAAAACGGGGATATCGTGCTTCAAAGCCACTTCCTTCACAGGGGTGGGTAATAACTTCTGACCTCTGCCACGTGGTTTGTCCGCCTGTGATATAACAGCCACGACGTTGTATCCTTTCTCCAATAAAAACCCCAAATAGCTTGCTGCAAACTCTGGAGTGCCAAGAAAAAGAATCCTCAAATCATTTCTCGTATTTTCACTGTTCATCTATACAACCTCCGCTTCCTTTTACACATCAAATTTGCTTTCAGCCTAATATCCATCGCATTTTAATTATACCACAAAAGCCAATTTCGAAATCTGTTGCAAAAATCTCTAAAAGTTTTGATATAATTTACAATGTTAGAAATGTAAAACTTTGAAAAGTGGCGTCACACTAAAGCCAAAACAGGGAGGGATAAGGATGAGAAGGTTCAGGTGGATTTTTGTGATGTCTTTAGTTGCACTCTTACTGAGCACATTTACTTTTGCTGAAGCTAAAGCTCAAGATTTGAACAGAATGTTTTACGAAGCAAGAAGAGACCGAGATGTGAACAAGATACAGAGCGTGATAAAAACGATAGAGTCAACGGCAAATTTTGACAAAGATACAACACTCTTAACAATCCTTGCAGATGCCTATTTGGAATACGGTTTGTGGGGAGTCAGCGACAAAGAAAAGGAAAAAACATACGAAAAAGCACGCCAGTATGCCGAAATGGCGTTGAAACTTGACCCAAAGAACGGAAGAGCGTCTTACATCGCAGGTGCTGCAATTGGTAGGCTTGCACAATACAAAGGCATTATTCAGAGTCTATTCATGCTCGGGGATTTTGATAGATACATAGAAACTGCAATTAAACTACTGGACGAAAACGACGAAGAGCAAAGGTTGTATAAGACATTTGCCTACATCGCAGTAGGAATGAGGAACAGAGATGTCCCGTGGCCACTTTACAACTATAAAAAATCCGAAGAACAGCTTAATACGGCAGCAAAACTAACTCCTAACTACTCGAACATATACCTTGAGCTTGGTTATTTGTATCTAAAAACCGGAGATAAAACTAAAGCGAAGGAGATGTTTGAAAAAGTTATTTCAATGGGTCCACATCCGTGGCTTGTAAAAACTCACGAAGAAGCTGTCAAAACAGCACAAGAAGAACTGAAGAAACTAAAATAAGCATTATATAAGCACAGAAAGAACGCCTCGCCTAATTATGGCGGGGCTTTTGTTTTATCTTTCAAAAGATTTTTTGAGAAAAAAGAAGCTATAAATTGCTTTTAGCGTTTAAAAAAGAAAAATTTCGAATAGAAGTCGCTAAGCCAATGCAAAGATTTACGCTTTGAATTGTATAATATTTTTGTAAAATACCACACTAACTCAAGGGGAGGTAGGAGTATGAAAAGCTCACGGTTGTTTTTTGTAACAAGTGTATTCGTCGTCTTTCTTTTTATATCAGCCTTCGGTAACGTTACCAGCGAAGAACTAAACAGGATGTTCTACGAAGCGCGAAGAGATTACGATGTAGAAAAGATTCTCAAAGTGATTAAGACTATCGAGGAGATTTCCGGTTACGACAAAGACGCAAGACTCTTAACTATACTTGCAGACGCGTATATGGAATACGGGGTATGGGGAGCAAGCGATAAAGAAAAGGAAAAAACATACGAAAAAGCACGCCAATATGCTGAAATGGCATTGAAACTCGACCCAAAGAACGGAAGAGCTTCGTATGTCGCCGGTTCCGCAATTGGTAGGTTGGCAAAATACAAAGGGATTATTCAAAGTCTATTCATGCTTGGTGATTTCGACAGATACATCGATAGCGCAATTAAATTGCTGAACGAAAACGACGAAGAACAAAGACTTTATAAAACCTTCGCACTTATTGCATCCGGCATGAGATACAGAGATGTCCCATGGCCATTATACAACTACAAAAAATCCGAAGAGCTTCTCAATGCCGCTTTAAAACTTACACCAAACTATCCGAACATATATCTGGAGCTTGGATACCTCTACCTTAAGACTGGAGATAAAGCTAAGGCGAAAGAGATGTTTGAAAAAGTTGTCTCAGGCAAAGCTTACCCATGGCTTATCAAAACACACGAGGATGCTGTAAAAAGTGCGCAGGAGGAATTGAAAAAGCTCAAATGATTGTTACTTGTATAGGGAAGCTAAACATCGATTTTAACTACTCAACAACTAAAATTGAAATTGGGAAGAATCACATATCAAACAACGTAGAGATTTCTCTTGGTGGTAAGGGAACAAATATCGCTGTTGCACTGAGAAAGCTCGGCGTCCAGACACAACTCATTGCAAACATAGGAGACGATGAGCTTGGCACAAGAGCAATTTCTCAAATACAGTCATTCGGTGTAATTCCTCTAATCAATGTGAAGCCCGGCACACGCACGGGCTTCACATTTATCGTTGTTGAGAGCGATGGAAAAAACACTATGTTCAATTATCCTGGAGCGAATGCTATGCTTTGTGTTGAAGACATTGCGTTGCACGAAAAAACGCTAAAAAATTCTGACATAATCTTTTACCAAACAGGTGCAGGAGAATCCGATGAAATAATATCATACTTAAAGACCTTAGGTAAACCCATTTTTCTCGAGCTGTGTGAGTATGTAGCACCGAAAATACTTGACGGGGTAGATTTTGCTTCACTAAACGAAGAAGAGGCACTGAGGATAACCGAAACGAAGAACACGTTTGAAGCGATAAGTATTTTGTTGGATTTTGGGATAAAGAATATTTTTATGAAGCTTGGTGCGAAAGGTAGTATACATGCTTGCCAAGAGAAAATCACATATGGGGAACCGTATATGATAGATGTAGTTGATACAACAGGTGCGGGTGATGCATTTAGCGCTGGGTGTATATACGGGCTTCTTAATAATTTTTCGGTCGAAAACGTCCTCTCTTTTGCCAACAGATGTGGAGCACTAACATGCACAAGAAAGGGCACAACGATGGCATTTCCAACGATTGAGGAAGTACAAAAATTTAAATATTAATAGAAATTCTCTTCCTTTCTTAGTCATCCAAATTTTAACACCAGCATACTTAATTCGAAAATTCAGAAATAAAAAAACATCCCAATTCTGTGCCTGTTATTTGCACTTAAAAAATCCAAGATTTTTCGACTCTTTCACTGCCTGTCTATAACCCATGGTGTGCATGAATGAAAAATATAAAAACCGATGGGGCATGTAACCCCATCGGTTTGTTGGCTTTGCTATTTAACTTAATTCTGTCCAAATACTGTCCACCAAATGTAAACAGGTTGCAACTCAGTGCCCAGATTGAGTCCGCCGAAGTCATCAACTATAGTCCATGTTGTTCCAGCCTTTAGAACTCCGGAAATTGGAATTTCTTCCCCATTCAGTGTTACGGTTCCTTGGATCGTGATATCTGTTGCTGCTGGTAAGAGGGTCTGTATACCGAACGAAATTTGACCAGAAAGTACAGAAAGGTCATACTCCTTGTTTTTAACATACGCTACACGACCATATACGCCTCTCAACAAAGGATCAACAACAACGAATTGTGGGTCTCTTAAGGACGAAAGATCCGTACCAAATGTGACCGTCATTGTCGAGCTAAACGGAACGATGAGCTGTGTCGCAGTTGGAGAAACTTCGTAATCAGCAAAGGAAGCTTGTCTTTCTTCAGCCATTCTCAAAGCAATGGCATAGCCTCCAGGAATACTTTCTCCATCGTAAGGAGCCAGAGCTCTATCCCAGTGGTCTGGTCCACCAATGATTATCTTGTAAGTGCCACTGTCGATGTGTGGGAACCTTGCTACACCATCAGGACCTGTTTTTGCATAGTAACATGAACCATTGTCTCTCATCATAGATACAAAGACCGTTGGAACACCGAATTCCTCGTAAGCATCTGTAACAACTACTTGGAACTCTTCCACTCCACCTTCTGTTGGAAGAGAACCTTGCAATGCTGCATCAAGCTTTACAAGTCCGTAACCTGTATCGTGGTCCCAGCCATTTCCATTAAAGTCATCTGCTGTGTTTTCAAGCAACTTTCTGATTTGCCATGGTGTTGCATTTGGGAATTTCTGGAGCAACACAGCAACTACACCTGTTACATGTGGTGCTGCCATGGATGTTCCTTGGTAATAATCGTATGTTCCCCCGTTTGTTGAAGGAACGTTTTCGTTGTGCCCTTCATAGCCTATACTATTTTCACCAGGAACCGTCGACAAAACCATAACTCCTGGTGCACCAACTGAAACTCCATCGCTTCTGCTTGAGAAATCGGCTACTTCGAAGCTACTACCAGCATATTTGAGCGCAGCCACTTGGATAACACCAGGATAACCCGCTGGGTATTGATGATGTGAATCCGATGTATTGTTACCAGCTGAAACAACCATTACAACTCCATGCTCCATCGCATAATCAAATGCTTCTTTGATCGTGTAGCTGTAGCCCCAACCACCCCACGAGTGGTTCATCACCTTTGCACCGTGGTCCGTTGCCCAAATTATACCTGCTGCCACAAAATCATCACCTACGTATCCGTTTCCACCCACAAGTGCTGGGTCATCGAATATAACTATCGGCATTATCTTCGCACCTGGTGCAACACCAACGATACCTTTTCCATCTTTCTTTGCCGCAATTGTTCCAGCAACGTGTGTTCCGTGTGAACCTCCGTAGGATGAATCTGTTCCTGCTGGAAGTTCTTCATCAAATGCTGGTCTGTATCCTTCAATAACTTGCCCTTCCAAATCCGGATGGGTGCCGTCAACACCAGTATCAACAACCGCAACGATAATATTTGTTCCTGATGCTTCTTCCCAAAGCTCTTGTGTTACACCAATTGCCTCAAGCCCCCAGAGTTCGTTGGAAAGTTCTTCACCATAATCTCTTGAACTACTGTTCAACCCGGGCTTTCTGACTTTGAATATATCAGGATTTGGTTTCACAACCGTTGGCTTTATGAATTCTCTCTTGTAACTTGGTTCAACATATCTGATACCCTTAAGTTCAAGTGTCTTTATCTTGTCGTATGCTTGTTTAACGGTCATTCCATTGAGTTTGATGGAGACCACTTTTATCTGAGGTAATTCGACTACTACCTTACCGTTAACTGCTTTGATTATTTTATCAACTTCTGACCTATCGTTGTAACCAACGAGGATTTTACCTTCGGTATATTCTCCATCCTTCAGTTCACCAAAGAGTATATTGTAACCCTGAGATTTTATCTCTGGCAACGATGCTAAACCCTTGGCTCTACTCCTTGGCTCAAAACTCGGATTTGTACATGAAAAGAGCGCAAGAATAAGAGCAACAACGGAAACAATCAACAATGCCTTTCTCATCGCAATCCCCCCCTTCTTAGTTCTCACCGGTTACGAATCTGTGGTAAATCTCTGTCTTAACACCCCATGGATCTATAAATCTGCTGTCGTCAACTTTGATTGCATATGCAACACTTCTGTCGTTACTATCAATTACCATTGCAGCAAGCAATTCATTACCCCATTCGTACACTTTGTTAGCCTGGAGTTTGTCATACGGATACCATGCTCTAGCTGCAAAGTCTATCCAGCGATATGGTCCTGCTGTAAAGTCACTAAATTTAAATTCAACAGTTGGAGTATCAGCTGGTGTGAGGAAAATACTGTAATAACCAGATGTCGGATTTGTTCCTATCGAATAGTAACAGTAATCATTCACAACTAAATCGTATAGCCAAATGTCGTAAAGGTATGTGACTGTTCCTTCAGCTGTGCTTTCAATGCCGTTGAATGTCCATTTGAATGTTGGATCCCTTGGAACATCTGTTGAACCGTTGACCGGACTTTCATAGACCACATCAAACATTGGTAGTGGAATCACGTCACCTATGACTGTGTATGGTGTTTCAAATCCATCGTAAACAGAAGAAACCGCATAGTAAACTCTCTTCAATGGCTCAAGTTCCGCCGAATAATCGCGGTAATAGTAGTAATTATATGGAACTGTTGCAATTGGCTCATATGTGACGTTATCAAAGGACCTATAAATTCTGTAAGCCTTTGGCATCGCTGTTCCTGATGCTGAATACCATGGTCTCCAGCGTACTTCAACGTAAAGATTTTGACCTTCGCCTGCTGCTGTTGGGTTTGTTCCTTTCTTATAGAACTCGATTGCCTGGTTTCTTGTGTAAGCAAATATGTTGTAACTCGTTGGCGCTACTGTTGTGTACTTTTGAACAATGTATGGAACAATGTTTGAAACTGGTTGTCTGATAACGTTTATGTAAACTATCTTTTCGTATCTGTTATCGTTCTGGTCATACACATCTATCAATACAGGCGTCATTCCTTCAAATTCTTTTGCTGACTGGGTTGCAAGTATAGAACCAGAATAACCTATTGTCCTTGGATTTGTGAAAACTCCGGTTCCTGGGACACCACCCACTTTGACATACCAGAGGTTGAATGTGTATTCCGTAGATGTTGCTTGTCCAACAACACTTATTGTATCAGTGGTCAGATTCGAATCTGGTAACAGTTCATTCCCGTTAGCATCATACATTTCAAACTCGAGTTCGAATGGTTTATCAGATGTTGTTGGTCCAAGCTTTGCAACTCTTAATTGAGTTTCAAACTTTACTGTTTCAGCATGCCTTAGTCTCAGACCTTCAATGTATGTCCTTGCATGTCCCTCTTTCTTAATAACAATGTCAAAGTCTGTTGTAGAAGATAGCAGAACGTTGCTGAATGATGCCTTACCTGTTCCATCAGTAGTTGCAGTTGCTACCGTGTCGGTTCCAGCTCTAAGTTCTACTGTTGCTCCTTCTACAGCTGCTCCAGATTTGTAGTCTGTTACGTAAACAACAAGGCTACCTGTTCCATCGTATGGAGCTTTCACTTTGAAAGTAAGGTTAGCAGTTCCACCTTTGCCGTCCGAGACCTCAATTGTAACGTCTGTGGCATCTGTAATCTTGGCAGTGGGGAACCAGTAGTATTTCTTTCCTGTCACATACCCCGGACCAGATTTTACCGTAAAGGTTAATGCATCACCATCTGGGTCATATGCGTAATCTGCAAGATTAACAGTTACAAGCTTACCAATGTTTGCAATTTGTTCTGGAACGGGCAAAACACTTGGATCTCTGTTTGTTGGTGGTACAGGGACAACAGAAACTCTCAACTGACCAAACGAGAAAGCTCCTTTAGAATCCGTTGCTTTAAGCATGAATATGTAAAGTCCTTCAGAAACGCTCGCGGTGCTCCATGTCAAGGTTTTGTCAGTAAGGCTTGCACCAGCAGGACCGCTTTCTATCGTTATCGTTACTTCATCCCCATCTGGATCCGTAACTTTGTCCTCTAACGCATAATTCAAGGATTGACCTTTTTCTATTTGAATACCATCCTCAGGCAAGTTCCATACAGGAGCACTGTTTGGCACAGGATTGACTGTAACTACCAACGTTGCGTAGGATTCTCCACCCTTACCATCGCTTGCCTTCAATGTGAAAGTAAGCGTTCCAGAACTGGTTGGAGTGAATTTGAACGTCTTCCCACTAATCGTAGCGCCATGAGTTTCACCAACGATAGTTATCGTTACTGGGTCACCATCTGGGTCGCTTACTTCGTTAGTTAAGTCGAATGTGAGTTCCTGGTTGACCGTAGCTGCCTTTGTGTAAGAATAGTTCTTCCACACCGGTGGTCTGTTGAACAAGTTACCTATCTGCTCACACCCACTCAGTGTGAGAATGAGCAAAAGTACTAAGCCGATGCTTAAAAATACCGCCTTCTTCACCTTAATCCCCCCTCTTTTGAGATGTGGTATTGCGGGCTAACTTGAAGATTTTAACCCCCCTAAAAGGTGGTATGTGGTCTCACATTAAATTATACAATTTTTGTAAGGCAATGTCAACATCGCCCGAAACCAAATTATGTTTTAAAAATCATTCCTTTTAAGAAATTCTTTCAACAAAGCAATGGTATATTCGTAATCTTTCTTGTTAATTACGGAAACAGGTGAGTGTATATACCTTGCTGGGACGGAAACAACACCTGCTGGAATGCCTGTGAGCGCGTATCTTCTTGCATTCGTGCCACCAACTGTTCGCATTTTGTATTGGAATGGTATGTTTAATTGTTTTGCCGTTTCAACGAGTTTTTCAAATATTGCCTGATGAACCACGTATCCACTGTGCATGAATGTGATAGCAGGTCCATCACCGAGGTGTGTTGACCAAAGTTGTTTTTCAAGTTCCGGGTCATCTCCACTTGTTGTTGTTTCAACGGCTATCGCAATGTCTGCTTTGAGTTGCTCGGCAATAATAGCTGGTCCCCTCAGCCCTGTCTCTTCCTGGACTGTGAAGGCAAAGTATATATCGTTTTCTGTTTCGATGTTTTCATCTATTAAATCCATCAACACACTGCATCCACACCTATCATCCAACGCCTTTGCGATGATGAAGTCTCCTTGTTCTTCATAAGATGTGATAAATGAAACATAGTCTCCTATTTTAACTTGCTTTTCAGCTTCCGCTTTTGATTTTGCTCCGATATCTATTTTAAGTTCACTGTATTTCTGCGTGTTCGTGTATCCGTCTTTCTGCAAGTGTATCGCCTTGTAACCAATTACACCAACAACATCTTTTCCAATCTTTACCTTTTTTCCAATGATTACCCTTGTATCCACTCCACCAACTGGTGCAAAGGAAAGTGTTCCATCTTCGTTGATGTTGGTAACCATAAATCCTACTTCGTCCATATGTGCATCGAGTAAAATCTTCTTTCCATTACCTTTCCCTTTTTTAAGAGCAATTAAATTCCCCATTCTGTCTATAAATATCTCATCAACTTTCCCAGAGATTTTTTCTTTTATATATTCCCTCACCGCGTCTTCGTTTCCCGAAGGTCCGCTTATTTCTGTGAGCTCTTTTAGGTATTTGAGCATCATTCTCCCTCCTTAACTGAGCCTGTGCTTTGCAATTCTTCATATTCGATTTCTGGCAAGTGCGCTGCAGAAAAAGCAAGCAGTTTTGCCGTATCCTCAACATCTTTAACGACAATTTTTTCGTAAGGGTTATGCATGTATTTTAATGGGATAGAAATCAATGCTGTCTTCACACCTATTCTTGTAAGCTGAACATCGTCGGTATCAGTTCCTGACCTTCCCGCAATCGGTTCTATCTGGGTCTTTATGTTATACCTTCCAGCCACCTTGTTTATATGCTCCACAAACTTTCTATTTGTCACCGGTCCAACCGCAACAGCTGGTCCTTCGCCCATTTTGATTTTTGGATAACCTGGAATATCTTCATCTCCGTGCGTCACGTCGATAACTATCCCATATTCGATTTCCGATATATATGCCCCACTTCTCGCACCCGGTCCACCGATTTCTTCTTGTGTTGAGAATACATAGTAGACTTCAGCATCTGTCATTATCTTGCTAAGTAATTCCGCTGCTTTTATTATCGCAACACAACTTGCCCTGTTATCGAGCGCTGGTGCAAAGATCGTTCCGTTCTTTTCAAAACCTTCAACATCAAGTGTAACCAAATCACCGATAGATATGTCTTTCCAGTTCGGGTTCATAGTCACATCAACAAAAAGATGGTCGTAATCTGGCACTTTTTTTGATTCTTCTGTTGTCTGAAGATGTGGAGGCATGAATCCTACAACGCCTCTGAGCTTTCCATTTTTAGTATGGACCCAAACCTTCTGGCTAATTACCGTCTTCGGGTCCCAGCCACCAACTCCAGAAAGTCTCAGAAAACCATCCTCGTAGATTTTTGTGACGACAAATGCAATCTGGTCTGCATGCGCAAAAAAGCCTATCTTTGGTCCTTCCCCTTTTTTCACACAGACCAAACTTCCCATTGGTGTTCTGAAACATTCATCAACAAAAGGTGACATTATTTGCTCGATTTCTTTTAATACCTCGTCTTCGTATCCAGAAGGTCCTGGAATCGAAGTTAATCTCAAAAGAAGTTCATTTGTTTTCAGCTCCACTTGTTTATTAGCCAAGTTCTATCCCTCCAATCTTACTATCGTATTTTCCAACCTCTATTCGTCCTGCCTTTACATGGAGAACAACTGGGTGGTTGAATTTTTCAGTGAACGTCCCTTTCAAATCTGAGATTTGGACAAAAGGCGCCTCGAAGCTCAGAGCAATAATAACCGATTCCCTGCCTTCGTTTATCCCCGCTCTGACCGTTCCTTGGCAACGCCCAAAGATGACGACACTGCCACCAGCAACAATTTCTGCTCCCGCATGTAGGTTACCTACTAAGATAACATCACCGGAATGAATTATACTCTGCCCACTTCTCAAATTTTTCTTCACCAGCTTAGTTCCAGAACGTGTATCACCTTGATTGACCATATCAACTTTCTTTCTGATTATCACATCATTCTTTCCTTCGGAGCCCATTAAAACATGAGAAATACTGAGCCCGAGTTCCTGGACCCTTGCAACGATTTTCGGGATATCTGAGATATGTTTTTCGTGCTCTTCCACCAGTAACATAATTTTGTCACCTTTGGCAAAGAAATTACCCATAGCTTTGACTTTGTCCTCTATCTTTTGAAGGACATCAACAATATCTGTGTAATCTCTTATATATAACACCAATCCGTCCTTTGTCATCTTGAAATCTACCATCGCCATACCCCTCTGTTTTATTTTAGAATATTATCGTTTCTATCTCGTCAATCCACTCAGAGACATCTATCGGAGAAATTTCTTTTACCAACCGTTTGAAATTAAAGAAATTTTCTCTGAAGATATCTATCTTGTTACCCGAATTGATTTCAACGGCGCATTCCAAAAGTGCAGCAAGGTAATCCGCTGTGCGCACAACTATGCCTGCCTCACCAGAAAATGGTTCAACGGCATATTCAACGTATTCTTTAAGTGGTGATAAGGCTTCACAACCACTAATCCATTCGATTGTCATTTCTCTTTCAACATTTGCCACAAGTTCATCAAGACCTGGCACCTTTTTCTTCGTGGGGGTTATGACATCACCTGTGAACGCCTCAGGAAGGTCATGGAGTATGCCTTTAATGATTGTTTCTTCAACAAGCTCAAAATTTAAAAGCTTGGCAATCAGGTAAGCTATTGTGACCACGATGAAAGAATGTCCGCTGACACTTGTGCGCACATTCCTGTGCGTTCGGTTCCAACGAACCATCGATGTGAGGTTCAAAAGAGGTGTCCACACGTACTGAGCAATTCCCCAGTATTTTTCCATTTCCGTTTGTGGAATTGTTCGAGATATGTTGTTTATCTTCTCTTTAAGTTCTTTCAACGGTTGGCTGTAATCGTATAGTTTGCCATTTTCTTGCGCTTCAAGGTAACTAATGTAGAGGTCGGCAAGTTTATCTAAAAGGTTACACTCTTGTGTTTCAGACACAAGAAGTTTTACAGTCTCTTCATCTGCGATGGTTTTTAAATCATCGAGTGCCTTTTTCCTAACTTCGTTCCACACATGTGGTGCAAACCGTTCTATACGTTCTTTCAATTGCAAAGAGACATCGGAAAGAACGATTTTTGGTAGTTCACGGGATAATCGCCAGCGCAAACTGTTTTCAAGCGCTTGGCTTTTTCTCAGGTTGTCTAAGTTTTGAACAGCGTGAAAAACAAACGAAAGGAAGAGTGTGTTAAAAGAATTGTCTGCCTCCGTGAATCTCAGCAAGGCAGGACGGTTATTCCAACGTTGAATGGTGAACAGATTGGTTAAAGAAAATAAAAACGTTCCCTTCCCCAGATAAACCACCCCTCAGCTTTCTTAATTTAGATTATACCACAGGGTGGTGGGAAAGTGGAACAGTAAGTATTCAACAATATAAACCCAACGTTGCGTGTTTACCCAGAATCGTGCTTTATTTTTTGAAATCTCTTAAGAATTTGTCTATATAAGCATCAAAGTGTTACTCGCCACCGAACGAATGTTTTTCTCTTTCTTCTTTGCTTTGTACATACGTTCATCAGCAAGCTTGAGGATTTCAAATAAACTTTGCTCACTTTCGATGGGAACTATTCCATAAGAAAAGCTGATAGCAGACAAGTTTTTAATCCTTTCAAGAAGTATTTCTGGATTTTCGGAATCAACGAAGAGGATGAACTCGTCTCCACCGTATCTGATAAGCATGTCTGTTTTTCTCATACTCTTTATGCACGCTTGAGCGAATAACCTGAGCATTTCATCACCTTTTAAATGGCCATATTCATCGTTGATTTTCTTTAGATTGTCGATATCTATAAAAATGATAAACGCACCCCTGCCAGTCCGCTTAACACTTTCTACGGCACTTTCCAACAATTTTAAACCCACTGTTCTTGAATATGCTCCCGTAAGTGAATCGTAAAGTGCCATTTCGGACATTTCTTGGTATTTTAGGATATTTTTGTAGTGCGTTTCAGCAATGTGCGAAACTGCGTTTAATAATGCAAGCTCTTCATTGTTGAAGACCGAAAAATAAACGTTCATTCTCACATGTTCAAAAGAGAAGTTATACAAAGTTCCTGTTTTGGTGCCCAGTATTTTAACGAAGTTAGGGGTCATAACCCTAACGCCGTTGGCATTTGTGTGCATGTAAATAGATTTTGCAAGTTTATCCACAAAATCCCACTCATCTAATTCACTCAAAAAATTCACAAGATTGACGATTAAATTTATTGGTAAAGATGGCATTTCTTGAATGAAAAATGTGTCAAGTTTTTCCACTGCGTTCACCTCTTTTCATCCTTTTCAAACGATTTATCGGAAAAACGAGTCTAAAATTTTAGAAGGGGGTGTATAATTGTTTTAAAATACTTCAAACGAGTAGATAAAAAAGGAGGTTTGGGGATGAGGGCTGGCTATTCGTTGACTGAAACAATCGTAGCACTTTTGTTGATAAGTATTGTCTTTATGATTATCACAACCGGTATTTCAAGCGTTCTCCAATCACTTTCATCTATCCAAAATCAACAAAAGGTGGTGGAATTACAAAATTTCATTGCGCGATATGTCTACATCCAAGGGGCTGTTGGACAAACTACAATCGACTTAAACGCTATTAACAGAGGGTTTCACAAATCAAATGGAAGTCAAGTCTCTTATCCGAAGGTTGTAAACTTCTCATCGACAACAACACCTTTTTTTGTTAAATTTGTTTTTACAATCGAGCGTGTCCCAGGAAAGACTGAAGAATTTGTCGTTTATCAGTACAAATCATATTGACCTACTAACAAAGAAGGTAGGTGTAAAGTATGGAACTAACACTTTCAGGTTTAATTGCAAATATGGTTGTAATGGTGTTTGTTATAGCTATGTTGGGATTGCTCTTCAATTTAACACTTAACGTGCTCAACCAACAGCAAGAATACGCCGCCTTCTATGCGGAAGTCCAAAGTATAACAGACATATTAGACAACATTTTAACGCAAAGTGTATGGAACGATGAACTGATTGATGAACAAGGTAAGACAAGAGCCACGGAGATTGACCCAAACGGTAAGTTTGTGTATCTGAAATTCTTTTCACCAGTTGGTATGAATGTCGTTACTATCAAGAAGAAACTCGAATTTGTGTCGGTAGGCGACAGTGTGATAATACGGTTTGACAGCAAAGATTTGGTAAAAACATCGAAGATAAAAGATATTTCAGTCTCACTCGAGACTAAAGATGAAACCTCAGGTGAGATAAAAGACCCAAAATTTCTTATAATCACATTCACTCACAATAACGGAAAAATAAACTATTCTGTTCCATTGCTTACTGCTCTAAGCAGTTCTTCTTAAACTATGGCAAGAAAATTTGAGGAGGGATTCATACATGCGAACACGAAAAGGTTTTATGACCGCTTTAGTGCTGATTTTCTTGATGGTGGCCAGTATCATGCTTTTGACTCTGTATCAACTCGTTGGTAACTACAGAACAAATGCTATTAGAATGCAAATTTCATCACAACTTGAGATAGATGCTCTCAACTTCTTGAATGTTGGGGCTGGATTCATGCGAAGTCGTTCTACTGGGGTTTTAGGATTCAACATCCCGTATCAAACAGGTTTACCTTCTTGGTATAACGATTTCAAATCAAAACTCAGCAGTGAATGGAAAGATTTTTTAGAGGTCTATGCAGATAACAAATCTTTCTTGATTGCTGAAATAACACCTAGTGGTAGCTTCGCTACCGATAATCAAATACGTGACGAGTTAGTTGAATACTTGTCAAATAGGAAGCTTTCTAATATCTCCATATATGCCATCAAGTCAAAAAAACCGTTTTCAGTTTTACTTGTTGCAAGGGCTGAAAAAGAAGGGAAACTTGTATACAGTTATGGTATAGTCACCTCAAAGCTCCTAAACCAATACGTTTATTTCACAAATCGTGAAAGGCGTCCCGATGGAACTACAATCTACTTTATCGCAAACGAACTGATTGACGGACCTCTTAGATCACATGATTATATACACATAAACAACGCAGGTGGAAAGCCAACGTTTACATCACCAATAGAAATCGTTGGAATAAAAGACAGAAATGGGTACATAGTAGACCCAAATAATTATAGCAACTTTGCAAACTTGTTAGGAAATCCACCATACAGGTTATTAAGAGCAACAGATATAGCCGCACTCGATTTTAATGCGATAAAAAACGAGTATAAAAATTCCATAGACACACTTGTGAGAAATTACACTGACATCCGTTCAGAACCTTTGGTACTTAGCGGAATAAAATTCTACGGTAACATCACTATCAGTTTTGCTCATGGGCAATCTGGGAGCAACTACGATATAAAAATTTCCCAAGGTAACACCGATTACATCATCAAATGGAACCCAGCTCCTCCGAATGCCAGGATAAGAAAACAAGGTGGCGGTCCAGTAGAGGAATTTAATATAAAATTTAACGGTGTCGTTTACGCAACTGGAAATATAACTATCGACGGACCAACACAACTATCAACTTACAAAGGCAATTACACACTTTTTTCTGAAAAAGATATCATCATTAAGGACCGTCTTATTCCCTACGATACATTCGCAAGTCAGTTCACCAATAATGAACACGGTATAAACGGCAATACGGTTAGTAAAAGTAAACTTGCAAGTATAAAGGATTTTGTAAACACACAAGAAACATCTTCATTAAACTTGGTTGCCATCAACAATGTGAGGGTTGGTGAAAAACTAATAAATATGAAGATCTTCGCAAGTTTGTTTGCATTTAATGGTTCTTTCATGGTTGATGGCTACGATATTGGATGGCCCGCTGGGCAACTCTTTGTCTTTGGAAGCATTATGCAAAACTACAGAGGACCCGTTGGCACGTTCAATCCAAGCACTGGTGGAATAGTTACTGGATATTACAAAACATATGCATACGACCCAAGGATACTGACGGGGGCACATCAACCCTACGGAACTCCCGCACGTTCTCAGACGGTTTCTGTTAAGGTTGTTGGACTGGCAAAATAAAATAATAAAATTTCGATAAAAATCGATACTTATAAAGTATTCGTGGTAGAATTGGTATTGCATAACGATAGAGAGAAATATATAAGTAACCATTAAGTAGGAGGTATGCGTATGAATCTGGCAGAAAGCGAAAAGAACACTATACTCAAAAAACTCTCCCTTCTACCTGTTATTACGGTCACGGTTATCGATTTACCTGCACTCTTGTTTAGTTACTATGTTTTTGCGGGTATTGGGAATTACCCAATTGTGAATATACTTCTTGGATATCTAATCGATTTGGTTTTGATACTTCCGGTTGTACTATTTTTGATTAGGACTAACGTAAAGAAAGCGTTTGAGGGCAAAGGGTTTAACGTCCCCCAATATACATGTCCGTGGTGCTGTTCACAGCCAATATAGTGGCAGCAACTATCGTCGGACTTTTTGCAAGTAAATTGGCTCCGCTTCCCGAAAGTGCACTTATGCTCAGGTTGTCCGGTGCACTTGCGATAAATATGGATATAATAGCACTTGTGTTGTATATTTATTCGAGAATGAACGTAGCTCAAGTAGTTGATAGCAAGATATTTCATAAGTTCATGATTCCAACTACCACAAAGATGAGTGTGGGCGTTATGGCTGTATCACTTTGGATTGGTCCCGCACTGTTAAAATATGCGACGCTCGCCTTTGAAATTGAAAACTCTGTGCAATTCAAACTCGTGTTAATAAGCATTGCGCTGAATATTGTAATCGCAGTAGTCACTATCGTTCTTGCAAGGGGTGTTCTAAAAGGTCTACCGTCACTTAAGCAAGCATTTGAAAAAGTCGCATCTGGAGATTTGACATACAGGGTTGAGATTAACTCTATAGACGAATTCTGGCAAATTAATTCGCTACTTAATCATGCGATGGAAAGTATTTCAAGGCTTATCTCTGAGTCAAAGAACGCTTCCGAAAAGACCGAAGACTCACTGGAAACATTTGAAAGAACTTTCGATAACTTCGAGAATATGTCCATTTCTTTTTCTAAAGCAATCGAGAAACAGCAAGAAGATATTTCTCGTATCTCCGCATCAGTTGAAGAGATTAATGCAACTATCGAAGAACTCTCAAGTCAATCACAAGGTTTGAGCAACCTCGCTGCTCAAGCAGCAGAATTAGCAAAGACGCTTGAAGAAAGAGCAACATTCGGAAGTAAGGAACTTGAAAACGTCAGGAACATCACCAGTGGATTTGTGAGAGAATATGAAGAACTGAGAAATGGAATTAGAGACCTGAGTTCTGCAACAAAGAACATAGGCAGTATTATCGAAACCGTAAGGCAAATAGCAGAACAGACTAATTTACTCGCTCTGAACGCAGCTATTGAGGCGGCAAGAGCGGGTGAAGCTGGAAAAGGTTTTGCGGTTGTTGCCGATGAGATAAGAAAATTGGCAGAACAAACAAAGGCTTCGACTGATACAATAAACTCAACAATATCGGCAGTGGATACGTATTCCAAAGCTCTGGAAAGTCAGATAGAAAAACTTTACACGGAAGTTGAACAAACCGAGCATGGTTACAAAAGAGTTTCAGAAAGTTTTGAACAGATAACCAGGTCTATATTAGAACTAACGAATGTAATAGACAGCGTAGCGGCACATTCACAAGAACAGACAGCAAGCGCGGAAGAGATGAGTTCAGCATCCACAGAGATAGTCCATAGCATTCAGGCAATCGAAGAAAGTGGTTCACGTATACTTGAAAGCACGAAAGCAAGTGTGGAAGAAATTGGAAATATCCGAAGACAAATCGAGCAACTTAGGAACGTTGTTGATAGTTTAGTTTCCGAGCTCAACAAGTTCAAGCTGTGAAAAGATTCGAAATATCAAAATAAGCTCCCCAGATGGGGAGCTATTTTTATTCACTGCCTGTTACAAAAAGGTAGTACTTCTCAGGTTCAATAACCACAGGTGAAATTTTGAAGTTGTAATCACAATTGACGCTGAGCGATAAGGAATTATTCTCATCATCGTTCCACATTACCGCTATCAGCTCAGGTGCCCATTCGTATGGTTTCCCCGGTTGAAGTTTTCCATCAGGCAAGTCTTTCCAACTATAGCTGCTCATGTTAATTGTCACAACTGATGAATCACCTGTAAAATACTGAACATCAAGAAGTGGGTAATGAAAAACTCCACTATTAACGGTTAAATCGTATATCCATATGTCGTAAAGATATTTGATTTTCCCTTCGTATTTCTCTACGCCAGCTATTTTCCAGCTAAATGTAGGAGATAAGGAGACATCAGTTGCTCCATCCGAAGGCGAAACATCTGTTATCACAATCATGGGCAATGGCTCAACGCTGCCAAGGAATACTTTTGGTCCCTCTATCCCACCGTATTTCGAAGCTATAGCATACCAAACTCTATTTCCAGGTTTAATACCGATTGTGTCATAGTAAGTATTTTGTCTTGAACCAACAATTGTAAGCTTTTCATACCTTATGCCATCGTATGATTTATAGATAACGTATCCATCGGGTTCATCTGTTTTATTTCTCTGCGTGCTTTCAGACCATCTTTTCCAGGAAAGTTTTATGTATAGGTTTGTAGAACTTTTGCTTTGGTTTGGCATACTACTATCCTGTGTCGAGTAATATTTTATAGTTGTGTTCAGATTGTAGGCAAAAATCGCAGGTTGATTGGCTTCTACCACATAAGGATTTATTTTCAAATTCGTTAATTTGGTTACTGTAAGAGGCACAACAATCTCATATCTATTGTCGTTCACATCGTAAGCATCTATAAAGCGATATACCTTTCCTGAA
>CAYVMA010000008.1:0-2703 GCA_964452455.1 uncultured Fervidobacterium sp.
AACAATTTGGCTGAAATCTCTAATATCACTTCTCTTTTTTCCAAATCATAACCAATGTACTTTATTCCCTTTCCAACATCATTGATGTAAACAACATCATCAACAACAACATCATCAACCTCTAGTGTCCTCTTGTATCCAAACCTTAACAAACCTTCATCATCCCCTATGGCTTCTCTTGTTATTTTCATTTTTAGTGAATCAATCCTAATCATCTCCATACCTCCTTGAGTGTACAAATAGTACACAAAATTCACAGTGATACTATTATGTGAATTTTGTGTTTTCCCTCTTCTTTCCTAGTCTCTCAATCACTACTTTGTTTTCCAAAAGTTTTAAACTGTAAAAGTACCCATTGTAATCAAACTTGTATGTGGAATTGGAATCAGGAAACAACCCAGAAATGTAGTGTAAAAATCTCAACCCCTTAGTAGTCTTCTCATAACAATTCAAAAACAACTCACTCTTACCCTGTTGCTTTCTCTTCTGTATCAAGAGAACAAATTTGTTGAAAATGATAGCATTCTTGTTGAGTTTACAAACAATTTGTTGAAAGGCTTCAAACCTTTTGTTAAAATCTTTATAGGTGGCTGTATCATCATCATTTGGGCTCACTAGGAATTTCCTAGATTTCCTAGTGGGCTCAACATTTGTTTCATCCCTCTTTTTGTTTTCCTCCATTTTGCACCCCCTCATTTATTTTTTCTTTTTGTCTTCTAGCAGCTCTAACAACAGCTTTAACAAACCTTCTTAAAACCTCTGAAGGCTCATCAACAACACTAATGAAGCCATAATAATCATCCTCACTCACTCTAAACCCTATCACTCTTGATTTGTTATTACCTCTAACACCATCACCATCATACAGGTGATTTAACTTCAAATTTACACCTACAACCCTTCTCATAGATCCCCCCTTTTTATAAAAACCTTCAAAAACCTCAAAATTACTCTCAACCCTATTTAGTTTGTTAACATCCAAGTTCATACCCCCCTATTATATCTACATCATCCTTTCAATATCAACATTAACAAAAAAAAATTCAAAAAATGGAGTAAAACAAGATAAAAAAAAATAAAACAAAAGAGACACCAAAGAGAAATCAGGAAGACAAAAACCTGGTCATTTTGTCCTAGTTTCTCCTCAGAAACCTGGTCATTTTGTCCTAGTTTCTATGCAGCTACTCTATGCAGCTAGAAGCTCAAAAACTTCATTCACATACTCACTCACATCCCTACCTTTAAGCCTAAAACCCCAAAACCCTCTAAATTCCTTCAAAAGCCTGTATAGATGCCTCTTAGAATAAACCAACTTCAACATTTCTTTTAGCTCCTCATACTCCAATTTGTGAAGCCTTCTAAACTCATTCAACCCCAACAGAAAAATCATCTTTCTCAATTCCTTTTTATCAATCCTTTCAACCATCTCCATGTTAAGCCTACCACCTATTAAAATCCTCTTCAAAGCCTTCAGGTTTACCCTTTCATTACTGTTAAGCACCAAACCTAATTTGTTATCCTCAACACAAAAAATCTCTCTTATCCTCTTAAAGCTACTTAATCTTTGCTCCACCCTCAACACCCCCTTAAAATTCTCATAACCCAACTTCAAAGCTTCCTTTCTGTTTCTCACCAATTCCTTGTACTTGTTGTACACCCTAATGTACTCATTGTAGGTTTTCACTTTTCTCTTAAAGCTAAGTGAATAACCCCCTCTAGTCCTGAAGTCTACAACATAATTGCTGTCAATCATTGACAACCTCAGGGCTAAAACATAATCATCAACATTTTTAGAAACTCTAAGGTCATTGAATGGATCACACATGAGTACAATGCTTTCACTGTATGCCTTTTCATCAACTTCCACAAAACTTTTGAAAGCCTCAAAAAACTCATGAATGTTTTCTTTGTTTAAGCCTTCTTTGTACTCACCACCTAACAACTTACTGCTCCCCTCTAGTATTACACCCTCATCACTCACTTGAACCATCTTCATACCCAACACATCCTTAAACACATACCTGTACACATCAAAAACCTTTGTCATCCCACCAAAATCAACATGTTTGACATAGTGATTTGGAACAAGAATCTTCAATGTGTCTAGTCTTACCATAAACCCCCCAGTGATAAAGGTGACAAAAATGTCACTAAATTGCACAGTATTACTATTCTGTGCAATCTCTCTTAACCCTCTTTTTTCCTAGCTTTGTGATTGTTGCCATCACACTACCTAGTTGAAGCTTGTATAGATACCCATTGTAATCAAACCTGTATGTGTTGGAATCAGTAGGAAACAACCCAGAAATGTAATCATAAAACTCTAATCTGTTCCCTCTTCTCTTAAAACAACTCAAAAACAACTCACTTTTCCTTTTTTCCTGTACCTTTCTCTTCTTTATCAACAATACAAACTCATTGCTAAGCTTTATTACATTACTCTTCACTAATAAGTGATTACCCTCAAGCATCCTGAGAACTCTTGTTCTTTCCTTCAACAACTCTTCCAAAGGTGTGTGAAGATCAGGCTCAGGAATATCAGGAAAAAGTAGAAAGGAATGAAACTTTTTGTTAGAATTTTTGTAGGCAGGCAACTGATTATGTTTTGGGCTCACTAGGAATTTCCTAGATTTCCTAGTGGGCTCAACATTTGTTTCATCCCTCTTTTTGTTTTCCTCCATTTTGCACCCCCTCATTTATTTT
>CAYVMA010000009.1:0-4528 GCA_964452455.1 uncultured Fervidobacterium sp.
TAAACGGCTATTTGAAAAAACAGATCACTTCCTCCTGCAATCCATACTCTTTTCATCTCCTATCCTCCAATAATTTTTTCTGGAGGATATTTTACCAATGTGACATTTTAAAATAGTAACCACAGTCAAATAAGTGAATGATAAAATTGGAAATCTAGAGAAAAATTTTATAAACATGTTGAATATAAATAAAATTATTATAAATTAAAATGAAATAATTATTATTGTTATTAAAAATTCTTGAGGCTTTAAAAGTAAAGATGTTATCAAGATTCTCTTGCCCTTGGCACCATCGTTATGCGGTTGGAGCTTTTGCGGCAGACAGTGTAGTCCGTCTTTTAGATAATTCACTAGCAAATCTCTTATCTACTTTCCATTCCTTTATTCTTAAACGATTAATTCGTCTAAGATGGGGGTTTACTTTAGATGTTACAGGTGTTGCTGATGAAGATGCTAAGTTTGCTGGGGCAGTTTTGGCAAAAATTGCACAACGGGGATTTCCTGCACCTTGTAGTTTGGACTTAGAAAGGTTTTTGCTGAAACAAGCGTCTCAAACAGGTTTGCTCAGATATGTGGAAGATAAAAAATCGGGAAGTTTTGTCTTTCATACTTTAAACTACTCTAAAAATTTACCAAACTTACTTAAAGCGTGTTTCTTTGCTGAGTTGCTCCTTCAGGATAATGAAGTAAAAAGTTTATTGGAGCATTATCGTACCTTATGTAGTCCAGCTGAGAGCGAGTTTTTCGATATAGTTTGCGATAGTTGTCCCGATCCTCGTCTTGCTCTCTTTCTCGCTCCACAGCGGTTAATAATCACAATGTTGCGCTTAACAAGACCAAGAGAGGAAATGCAAATTATAGGTGGTGATCAGCGGGTCGATTTTGCTTTGGAAATTCCTAACTTTGGAATTAAAGATAAGCACGAAGATAAATGGATGAGAATTGTAATAGAAATTGATGATGGGTCTCACCAAGAAAAGGGACAGCAAAAATTGGATGCCCAAAGGGATAGATTGCTGAAGAATAACGCTTGGGAAGTTTGGAGGCTTACTGTTAGTGAAAAAAGACGATGGAAAGAAAAAGCTAGTAAATTGGTGCAAATGCTTTGCTCAGCTGTTACTGATGAAGTTTTACACGCAGCAAGAGACATCCGTGAAAAATTTCCCGAAGAAATTCGGCGGGGTCTTACAGATTTAGTTTTACTTCCTATTGCTGAAGCACAACTTTTTGTACTTATAGCACGATGGCTTCATGCTTATGGTACAGCAGCTATTCGTATCGCAAATCTACAAAAACTAAACTTGCAACCCATTATAAATTGTATCAACAAATACTTAGAACAACTAGAAAAGCTTTACGGATTGCGGAACTTTGGTAGGCCCATTTTAGTGGATAGTGAGACCGAAGCCAATGTAGTTTATTTCTTATTACCATCAGATCAAGCGTGGGAGTATTTATCTATTCAATCTCCAAAGGTAGTCGCCCCAACTTTTGTTTTTAGCGAATATGAAGATGCACTTCTTACAGGAGCTTTACCACATTCTATTACAAAAGAAGTTGATCCGAGCGTTTTGGAACAAGCATTGACTTACTTCCTTCAGAATTTGTTTCGTAAGGTGCAATTTAGAGAGGGACAAACAGCAATTATCCTTAGATCGCTGCAACTTAAGCCTGTTGTTGGTTTGTTACCTACTGCAGCAGGCAAGTCCCTTTGTTACCAAATGGCTTCTCTGCTACAGCCAGGTTTTACCATAGTTGTTCAACCTTTGCGTTCTCTTATGTGGGATCAACAAGATAACCTTGATGCTATGGGTATCCATCGTTCTACAGCTATCATGAGCCATGCCGAAGTAACCCCTGATGAAGAAAATCGTCTAAAAGAAGAAGGTTACAGAGCCATTGAACAAGGCTTTCGTTTATTCGTTTTTATCTCCCCAGAGCGCTTTCAAATACCAGAATTTCGTGAACAAGTTAAAACTTTTGTGAGTAATCAACCTATCCCTTATTGTGTCGTTGATGAAGCACATTGTGTTAGTGAATGGGGGCATGATTTTCGTCCCGCCTATCTTAATTTAGGACGACTGGTTAAAAATCTTTGTAACCATCGGGGATATTCCCCTGTATTTATTGCCCTAACAGGGACTGCCTCACAAAATGTTCTAACAGATATATTAAGAGATTTGAATATTTTTGACCCTGACGCGACAGTGATACCAGAAAGTTTTGACCGACCTGAATTAAACTTTGAAGTCATTAAAGAGACTGTAGAGAACCGTTTTAGCCGATTAAAGTCACTTTTGAAAGAGCTTTTGGACTATCGAGCGGGGCAACCCTTAAAAGATTTATCAAGTGGGCTAATCTTTACTTATTTCGTCGATGATACTCAATTAGGTGTGGCTATTTTACGCAAAATGTTGCTCGATGCCTTTCCTGAGTTAAGAGGAAAAATTGAACTCTACAGTGGTAGGAAGCCTTCTCAGTTCAAAGAAAGTGATCGCGATTGGGAGTTGCAGAAAATAAATCTGCAACGACAATTTAAACGTAATGAAATACCTATTTTTGTTTGTACCCATTCATTCGGGATGGGTATAGATAAACCTGACATCCGTTTTACTATCCATGCAATGTTACCTCGTTCATTAGAAGAATTTTACCAACAGGCAGGACGGGCAGGACGGGATGGAACTAATAGCCACTGTATTATTATTTTCACGGACGATCAACCTAATTTAGCGAATGAGATACTTGACCCATTGAGAGTACCAATCGAAAAGACTAGCGAACTATTAAATCAAGTACCACGAAAGCAACAAAGTGACGCTATTCGCAACATTTGGTTTTTACGCAACAGTTTTCTCGGCAAAAATTTTGATAAAAATATCATAGATTATGTCTGGCGGGAGCTGACAAAGCATTTACCTTATCGTGAAGGTGATCGAAGACGAGTAGAAATTCCCTTTGATTTCTTACCTGATAATATTATCAAAGGTGAAGGAAATTTTTCTGAGCGCAAACAACAAGCGTTAGAAAAAGCGATTTATCGTTTATTAGTGGTAGGCGCAGTTGAAGATTATGAAAAAGACTATACAGGACGCAAGTTTATTGTTTACTTAGTTCGTCGTCCTATCCAAATTCTTTATAAATACTTCAAGGAATACTTAAGTCGCTATACAACGGAGGGAGAATCCAAACGGTATATTCCGATAAAATTTCCGCAAGATTATGATGAAGCAGTAAGACTTTATACTCATAAAATTGTGGAATTTGTTTACGACCATATTGAAAGACGAAGACGCCGGGCTATGTGGGAAATGTTACAAGCTGCTCGAGATCCCAAAAAGTTTCGAGAACAATTGATGGCTTATATGGAAGAATCAGAATTTACAAAACCTGTCAAAGAATTGACAAAAAAAGTATCGCCACCAGAATGGTTTGCTCTTATTGATAAAGCCGAAGGAGTAGATGGAATTGTTAAACTATTTGGAGCATGCAGAAGACAATTAGAAGAATTTCCCGAACACCCAGGTTTATTGTTAATAACAGGTTTTTGCCGACTTCACTATGGAGATGAGGGATTAAGAGATATTAGTGGTGCTTTCTTTGTATTACGAGAAAATTATCCAGATATTGATCGATATAATATTGCCAAAATTTTAATAGAGAGAGTAAGAACAAAATTCCCGGCTAAATTGGATAAGGTATTAGAAGCTATTTTAGATGGTGATCCCTCACCAGAAATAGCACGTTTTTGTTATGCTGAGGCTGAATCCTATAGTAGGACTTACATCAAGGCATTCTTTGTCTTGGTAGATGGCATATTAAATAGTCTACAAAAAGGAGGTAAAAATTATGAACGAATTGAAGCTTTAAAAAAGAAAAAAATTAAAATTTGTAAAAATAAATTTCAAAAAGGAGGTAAAAATTATGAACGAATTTAGGCAAGAAATATTGAAAGCTGAAGCAGCGGTTTTGCAGTTAGCAGAAGAATTAGCAAGAGCAAAAGGAATTGTAGACAATGTGGAGGAAATAAAACATCGATTAAATGAAGCAGCAAATCTTTTAGAGCAAAAGCGAAAAAAGATAGAAGAAATTCAAGGACCTTTAAATAAAACAATAGAACTCCTTTACCATGGTAGTGAGCAGCTAAGTAAAACTGCTCAAAACTTATTACCAAAAGTTATTCAAACAATTAATGATTTTGGTAATAGTTTCCAGCTAACTCTTCAGCAATCCCACCAAAGTTTGCAAGTACAACTTACAGATAAATTTGAAGAAATCCAAAAAGAGTTTTCGGAAATTGCTAAATGGCTAACGGAGTTGCGAAGTAGTTTCCTAAAAGAGTTTTCGGAAATTGCTAAATTGCTAACGGAGTTGCGAAGTAGTTTTGAAAAACAAATGGACACTTTAATCCGACAGAATGATCAACTGCTACAACTCTTAACTACTCAAAATATAGAAATAAAAAGATCTTTAAAACTACTTATCCTTAGCTTAATTTTTTCTGGTATTATCATTCTTGCTTTATTAT
>CAYVMA010000010.1:0-8686 GCA_964452455.1 uncultured Fervidobacterium sp.
TCTTCAAGGTTTCCTTCTTCATTATGTGCTGGGATTATAATAGAGACTTTCATACAAACAAACCTGTATTCTTGCTCACCCATTCCACAAGCTTATTAACACCCTCTTTTGGATGCACTCTAGGAACCCAGCCCAATTTCTCCTTCACTTTACTAATATCTGAAACATAAACCTTTTGATCAGATGGTCTCCAGTTCTTATAGCTTATTTTTGTTCTTTTACCCGTTATTTCCTCTAATAAATCCAGAAGTTCTAAGAGAGATAAGGTGTTTTCTGGCCCTCCACCTATATTTAAAACTGCTTGCTTTAAGTTGCTATTTATGAATGAATCATACGCCCTTACTAAATCCTCCACATACAAAACGTCCCTCACCTGCTTTCCATCTCCGTAAATCGTGATTGGTTTGTTAAGAAGTGTTGCAATAACAAACCAAGAAACCCACCCTTGGTCTTCTACACCAAACTGTCTCTCCCCATATATACAAGACATTCGAAAGACACCAGTTTTTAATCCATAAACGTGCCCGTACTCTTGCACATAGATATCACCAGAAAGTTTCGAACATCCGTAGGGTGTGTGTTCGCATAGATCTACAGGAAAATCCTCAGGAATTCCATTTTTGTATTTATCATCTGCAAACTCGTATCTTTTATCTTTTTCAATAACTGGAATTTTGTTTACGTTATCTCCGTAAACTTTGTTTGTTGAGCAATATATTACTGCTGCATCACTTAATCTCGCAGCTTCAAGAACATTAAATGTACCAACAACGTTTATTTCAAAGTCTTCTCTTGGATTTTTAAGGGAAATAGTAACTGCAACCTGCGCTGCAGCATGTATTATCACATCAACGTCTTTGCAAAGATTTTTTAGCAAAGAGAAGTCACGAACATCACCTTTGATAAAATCTACATTTTCTAAGCCGTTTAAAAATTTAATATTGTGTTCTAAGCCAATGTTATTACCAAATATCTCCCCCCTCTTCAAGTTATCCAAAGCAATGACCTCATATCCTTTCTTGCTAAAGTATTCAGCGACGTGTGAACCAACAAATCCTGCTCCACCTGTCACAAGAATTTTCATTTTTCCACCAACCCCTTGCTTAAGAGTTCCATGTACGCTTCATTAAACCTATCTTCAGCTTCAACTTTTGCCCCCCAATCTACAAGCTCATACATACCTTCTTCGAATAAAATTTTTGGTTCGTATCCGAGTTTATTTTTTATTTTTGAAATGTCAGCAAAACAATGTCTTATATCCCCAGCTCTGTACTTGTTTGTTACTTCCGGCTTTAGATTTTTATTGTACAGTTTTATTAGTGCTTCTGCAACCTTAAGTATAGAAATAGCGTTTCCAGTTCCGACATTAAAGACCTCATAATTTGCACTGTTTTTCTCCATTGCCAATATATTTGCTTGAACAATATCATGAACACTTACAAAGTCCCTTGTCTGTAAACCATCTTCAAATATTAATGGCGGTTTCTCGTTCTTAATCCTTGAAGAGAAAATTGCACATACACCCGTATAAGGATTGTTCAACGACTGTCTTGGGCCGTAAACATTGAAGTATCTCAGAGCAACTGTAGGAATTCTATAGGCTCTTCCTACTGTTAAGCACATCTCTTCTTGATCCCGCTTTGTTATCGCATATATTGATGAGGGATGTAGGGGCTTTTCTTCGCTTGTTGGAATGGGTTTGACAATCTTGCCGCAATAGGGGCATTTCAATTCCCACTCTCTCCTTTTTAATTGTTCTTCCTCTCTTAATCTTGGGTAAACTTCTCCACAATCTTCGCATTTATATGTGCCTTCTCCATATACGCTCATTGATGATGCGACAATCAGTTTTTTCACACTATTCTCTTTGTTCACCAAGATATCGAGTAGTCTTGCAGTTGCCATTGTGTTGACCTCAACGTATTTCTTTATCTCATACATGCTCTGGCCAACACCGACAGCAGCAGCTTGATGAAAAACTATCTCAACGTCAGATAGAAGGTTGCTTAATAGATCTTCATCTCTAATGTCCCCAAAAATATATTCGGTTTTTGGATTTAGATAATCCGGTTTCTTTGTGTGGACCTGTGGTTCTAGGTTATCCAAAACTACAACATCATGTCCTATCTCAACGAGCTTGTCAACTAAATGGCTTCCTATGAACCCAGCGCCACCCGTCACAAGAATTTTGTATTTCAATTAATCACCCCCTAGTTTTATCACACCTTCATAGATTTAAACCACTTGATTGTTTTCTTCAATCCCTCTTCAAGTTTAACTTTGGGATCCCACTCCAAAAGTTTTTTCGCTTTGCTTATGTTAGGACATCTTCTTTTTGGGTCGTCTGGAGGGAGTGGGCGAAACTCCAATGGTGAATTCGAATTCGTTATTTTCTTAATGATCTCAGCTAACTCTAGAATTGTTATCTCCTCCGGATTGCCAATATTAACAACTTCCCCTTTTGCAGAATCAAACCATGCCAAGCGTAGCAATCCCTCTATCTGGTCAGTCACATAGCAAAAGCTTCTTGTCTGTTTCCCATCTCCAAAAATTGTTATAGGCTTATTGTTCAAAGCTTGATGTATAAACCTCGGTATTACCCTTCCGTAAACTCCATTTGCTCTCATTCTTGGTCCGTAAGTATTGAAAATTCTCGCAATTCTCACATCTAAGCCGTGCTGCCTTGCGTAAGCCATGCACATCGCTTCCCCTGTCCTCTTTGACTCATTGTAGCAACTTCTTATGCCTATGGGATTTACATTTCCGTTGTAGGTTTCTGGTGTAGGGATGATTTGAGCGTCTCCATAAACCTCACTGGTTGAAGTGAAGAGAAACTTTGCCCCATGTTTTTTTGCTATTCCAAGTGAAATCCAAGTGCCTAATGTGTTTGCTTTTATAATTTGGATAGGGAATTTGTCAAATTCCAAAGGCGATGCTCTTGAAGCTAAGTGCATAACGATGTCTATCTTCTCGTCAAAATATATTGGAGTGCAAATGTCATGTTCGACAAACTTAAAGTTCTCCTTGCCTAACAGATGGGAAACGTTTACTTTTAAGCCACTGGAAAGATTATCAAGACATACTACTCTTGCATTTTGCTTGACTAAGCCGTCGCACAACCAAGAACCGAGGAATCCAGCTCCACCCGCCACTAATATGGTTTGG
The DNA here is from genome assembly GCA_964452455.1 of uncultured Fervidobacterium sp. GTDB lineage: Bacteria > Thermotogota > Thermotogae > Thermotogales > Fervidobacteriaceae > Fervidobacterium. The sequence goes on from CAYVMA010000010.1 coordinate 3,166, forward strand.
TCTTCAAAGCTTATGTCCTTCAAGTTCCTGAGGATTTCCTTTATTCCCTCGTCAATTACGTTATTTTTGCTCATATCATACCTCTATCGATCTTATTAGCTCCCTTATACCCTCCCCTACCTCTGCATCATCCAGAGCTAGTTCAATGTTTGCTTTGAGCCAGTCCAGTTTGTTTCCTATGTCGTATCTTCTACCATCAAACAAATAGGCGTACATTCTCTCCCTTGTATTCAGAATTCTCATAGCGTCTGTAAGCTGGATCTCTCCTCCTTTTCCAGGCTTTGTCTCCTTAATACACTCAAAAATCTTCGGTGTCAGAACATACCTGCCCAGAATTGCGAGATTTGAGGGGGCTTCATTGATGCTCGGCTTTTCGACCAGATCCTCAATTAGGTACACTGAAGGTCCGATTTCCTTGCACTTCACGACGCCGTACAAACTAACTCTTTCCATAGGAACTTCTTCTACTGCAACAATCGATGTTTTGTATTTGCTGTACATCTGAATGAGTTCTTTCGTACATGGTGGAAGAGTTATCGTGTCCCCTAATAATAGGGCAAAGGGTTCATCCCCAACAAAAGCCTCGGCATATCTTACAGCATCGCCCAAACCCTTCTGCTCTCTCTGCCTGACGAAGTATATGTCCAATTCCTCAAGTATTCTCTCAAGCTCCTCGGTAAACCTGTCCTTCTTGGGCAAATCGTTTCTGTCAAAGTGATCTTCGATCGCCCTTTTGTGCTTTCCCGTTATTATCAGGATCTCCCTTATCCCGGAATGATACGCTTCCTCGACCACGTACTGTATGACCGGCTTGTGCACAACCGGAAGCATTTCTTTCGGCTGAGCTCTTGTGATTGGAAGCATTCTTGTACCGAGACCCGCTGCCGGTATGACTGCTTTTCTGACTCTCATTCAAGCCACCGTCATGAAATAAACGGCGAAAATTATAAACTTTTTTAAAATTTCTACCAGCACACACCTTCGTAAATCTTTGCCTCTTTCATCGCTTTTTCTATTCTTCTCCCATCGATGACGATCTTTCCCCTGTAATCCAGATTCTCAAAATCCCTCCATTCTGTTACTATCATGACTGCATCGGATTCGGCCACAAGCTCTTCGGCAGAAGATGCGTATTCTATGTCGGGAAAAAGCTTTCTGAAATTCTCAACAGCCTTCGGATCGTAGGCTAAAACCCTCGCACCCTCTTCGATCAGCCTTTTGACGATCGGTATCGCCCTGCTTTCCCTTACATCATCAGTACCGGGCTTAAATGCGAGCCCCAAAATTCCGATCTTCTTCCCCCTCAGGCTCTGAACATGCTTTTTTAGCAGCCCTATCAGTCTCCGGGGCTGGCTTTCGTTGACTTCAACAACGGCTCTCAAAATCCTCGGTTGCTCTCCAAGTTCTTCAGCTCTCCTTATCAGGGCTCTGATGTCTTTGGGAAAGCAAGATCCGCCGAATCCAATACCGGCTCTGAAAAAAGCAGGATTAATTCTGTGATCCAATCCAACGCCTTCAAAAACCTTGTAGGCATCTATTCCAAGCTTTTTGCAGATGTTTCCAATCTCGTTGGCAAAGCTAATCTTGGTCGCAAGAAATGCATTCGATGCGTACTTGATCATCTCCGCAGTCTTTATGTCGGTCACGAGCTTTGGACAGCTGAAAAATCTGTAAAGTTCCTCCAGCCATGATCTCGTCCTTTCATCCCTTACACCGATGACTATCCTGTCGGGTTTAAAGAAATCCTCGATTGCATTCCCTTCCCTGAGAAATTCGGGATTCATTGCAAGGCCAAAATCCTCAAAAGCCTTCTTTCCAGACTCCTTTTCAATGATCGGTTTTACGATCTCCTCAGTTGTTCCGGGAAGAACCGTGCTTTTTACGACTACAGCATGGTATTCTTCCTTTTTTGCAAGCGATTTGCCTATTTGCTTAGCAGAGGCTTTAACGTAGCTGAGATCTATCGAGCCATCATCTTTCGAGGGGGTTCCTACACAGATGAAGGTAATTTCTGAATTCTGAATGGCTTTTTGGTAGCTCTTGGTTGCGTAAAATCTGCCTTCATTTTTCTTCATCAATTCCTCCAAGCCAGGCTCGTAAATCGGAGTTTTCAAAGCGTTTATCATGTTCACTTTAAAATCGTCGATGTCAACAAAAATTACAGAATTTCCAAGTTCAGCAAAGCCAATTCCCGTGACCAATCCCACATAGCCGCATCCGATGATTGAAACTTTCATCATTTCAAAATTTGTTTTCATAATATATCTTTTGCCCAATCCTAGAAATCCGGTTGTTCCATAATTTTTTCAGATTGTTGGCTTTTCCAAAAATAAAGGATTTGAGAGTCAAAAGAAAAAACTGATCTAGGTAAAATGCTTTTTCGACAAACACAAGTGTCAGGTGCTATCAACAACGCGGTCAAGCACTTGAATTGAACACAAAAGTGCTACAATATCCATATTACTTTTCATTTTGAACTTGCTAGGTTTATTCGAGAAGTTTGTTGATCGTATATTTTTACACAAGATGCTCGCTTAGGGCTGTTGAATTTCGATCATTGAAAATTTGGTTTTGATCGCGTTCGAGTAGATGTTTTTGGTGAAAGTCTTGATAGCGTAGAAGATAAAATTATGGAAAATTTTGCTACAAAGTATAGTCTAAGGATTCTCTTCTCTACACATCTGTTCTATTAGTTTGGAGGAATCGCACATGTGTATACACTAGGGAAGTCATTTTTGGATCGTTCCCTATGAATTATTTGGCTTAACGTTCTTAAGCAAGCATATTTAAATAATAAAAAATAAGAAAAATAGATTAAAACACAAATTTAAAACGGACAAATTACATCAAATAAGTTGTAGGATGTAAAAAAAGATTTTTAAAAAACATAGGATAAGAAGATTTGTATTCAGAGTTTTCTCAGAAAAGAGATTAAGAGTTTTTTAATTTTAAAATAGATCGGATTCACACTTAAATCATCAGCAATCTCACTGAAATCTTTCTCCTTCAACTTCTTCAAGATCACCTCCCTTTTCTCCGGAATAGCATACTTTCCATCGATTATTCTTGTATTTCTCTTAGTCGCCACTTTTTTAGACACTTCCACTACTTCTATTCTGCCAAGGTTAATGAGTTCCTTGAAAATCTTAATCCCTTTTTTCGAATTTACAATAACAATAGATACGCCCTTTTGATCTCTTAGATTCTTTGGAACGCCCCAGAAATCTCCTAGGGTTATATCGCTGAATCTCGGAATCCTGCAGAAAGGACAGTTATAGCATGATGACCTGAGATAGAGATTCAGAAGAAAACCTCTACAAAACGGATCGAGCTGAAAATGTCTTCTAATCTCTCCTCCGTTATCAAATTTAAAAACGATTTGAAAATCTTCCCATCCCTCTTTTTTGTCCCTGAAAAATACTTCCACAATCTTTTTTCCGGCTTTCTGCTCCAAGAATTCCAAATATTTTCTGAATAAAAGATTCGATGGGACTCCGTGGCAGACGACGTCCACTGTTATTATGTTCTCGGAATCCTCAAAGCATCTCATGGCCGCAGTCTGACATGGGGTTCCAGAAAATAGAACTGGTCTGTTCTTCGCCTCCTTTAAGGCTTCTATGTAAGCCAAACCAACGTAACTCTGAACGTATTTAGACCCCATAAGTTTGCCTATATCCTTGACTCTTTCTACATTAAAATGCCTCGCGTTTAACCCTTCATCCCACCCAACGCCGAAAACGATGCCTCCCCTTTCCAGAATATATCTTGCGAGTTCCGGAAAAACACCTCCTGAAGATGCTTTTATTCTTGTACTTTCATTCGTGCTCCATGCTGCGTAAAATTTCGGCTCACCTTCGCCAGTTTTGGGGTTTAAGACCGGACAATACTTCTGGCAGACTCCACAACTATCGCATTCTTCTTTTACCCTTGGGTAGAAAAATCCTTCATCATTTTCAACGATTTCAACAGCCTCTTTTGGACATGCATTCTGGCATGCAAAACAGCCCGTGCATCTTTCGTAATCTATTATATTTATTGCCGGACCTTTGTCCATCTCAAACACCCAAAGCATTTCTTAAGAAATGGACGGACTCCTCTCTCTTTTCTTCGATCTTCTCTTTAGCTTCCGAGAAATCGATGCTTTCGAAGCTTAAATAGTCAATTGAGGCCGGGTCTCGCACAAATCTGTCTTCTAGTGAGATCATCTCTAGGAAATCTGTAATCCTGCAGGACCAAATATTTGGATCGATTGAATAGAAAGGTATCTCAAATAAAACTGAAAGAGCTGTTCCGTGAAAAGATGTTGTTACCACGTATTCCGCGTTCTTGATATACCAGCAAAATTCAAAGGGATCGGAGGTATAGAAGTTGGGAAGCTTGTATTTTTCGCCAGTTCTGTAGTTGTAGCATATAACTTCCAATTCCAATTTTCTCGCAATATTGAGGACTCTGGGAACAATTTCATTCGAGCGATAAAGATCGTATACAAGAATATAGGGTTTTTCTGGTGGGTTTTTTGGTTCTTTGCATAATTTCTCCCATTCTTCTCTCGTTAGAAGCAACGTTGGATCTAATACGACTTTTGGTTCAAAGTTTAGACATTCTGCTAGATATTTTGCACTGCTTTTCTCTCTGACTGAGAGATGATCAAATGTAGAGAGATGTTCTTTGTAAATTGGATGCAAGTCTTTCGGAATTCTTTCTCCAACACTTGAAGCGTAGGAAATCTTCTTTCCATTTTTTACAAATCCGAGTAGATACGCTTCCAAATCTGGTTTCGGTTTTCTAGGGTTCCAAACGATGTCTGAAGCCACGATGTAAGCATCGAATTTAAAATCATGATCCAAAAGCCTTCTATAGCTCCCGAAGGATTCTTTTGTGAAATTGAGCTGAGAGTTTTTAAACTGCAGTATTTTTTCTTTTCTTTGGACTTCTAATTCCATTTTTGCATTAAATTTGTTATCCAGATATGTTAAGGACCTTTTTATAGCTCGAGTCAGAAGATAACTGATTCCTTTGTGTTTAAGCGTTACAATTGCCTGTCTAGATAATTTATTAGCAGAAGGTGTAAAGTCTATGAGAGAGACATCTACTCTAAATTTCTCCAAGATCCTTTGCAAAGCATAGGGAATCAACAGTGCTCCTAGATTATAATTCCAGTTTCTACTAACTAACGTTATTGCTCCGAGTCTCATCCTCAATCTAAATTTTTACGCAGACTTTTAAAATTTATCGAAAGTTTTCTGACTCGTAGATCAATTTTGGCTGGTTAAGGAACTCAAATATCGTCTCTGATTCGGAGAATAATAGGGCAGTTAATCATTTTTGTTTGCTGTCCATGGCAAATGCTTGCCACTTTTAGAGAATTCAGGATTCGTAAACAGTTTCAAGCTTTTCAGCTATCACATTCCAGTCGAATTCTCACGCAAATTCAATACAAAATTTCCTCATTTTCTTTGAATTCTCAATCGCCAATACCGGCTTCTCAGCAAATTCCCTCGCATTGTGTGAGCTCAGAAAT
>CAYVMA010000011.1:0-7235 GCA_964452455.1 uncultured Fervidobacterium sp.
TATCATCCGGATATCTCGCAGCTGTCGGTAATAATTACGTAGTTCCAAAAATCGGTGGCGATTTTGCGCAGTTTGATATTGATACTACAAAAAACATTTTGGTATATCCTACGCTTTATACGGCGTCAAACAAGAGCGTTAAGGAATTGTTCGTTCCAACAGACGGGACAAAGACGCTTGAGCTTGAAGACTTCTAAAAAATTATCAAAGCGGCAGTCTAACATGGCTGCCGCTTTTTTGTTTTTTATTATCAAGCTTATTTATTTTTTTGAGTTATAGACCTTTATCCCTTCAGCAAGTATTCTCACCGCATCGGCAAGTTTATCTGCTTCAAGAACGTAGGCGATTCGAATTTCACTCATTCCAGCTCCGGGGGTTGCATAAAATCCACTCAGTGGGGAAACCATCGTTGTTTTGCCGTCAACGTTGAACTCTTTGAGCATCCAAATGATGAAATCTTCTGCATTTTCAACAGGGAGTTTGGCTGATAGGTAGAATGCACCTTCTGGTTTGTGGACTACCACACCTGGGATTTCTTTAAGAGCTTCGTAGGTTGCGTCTCTTCTTTTTTGGTATTCATCACGCACAGAGTTTGTGTAGTCTTCTCCAAGTGTGAGCAACCCAATTGCTCCAAATTGTGTTGTTTCAGCCGGACAAAGTCTTGCTTGTGCAAATTTGAGTGCATTCTTGTAGAATTCTTTGTTCTTTGTGACAAGTGTACCTATTCTTGCACCGCAAGCACTGTAGCGTTTTGAGATGCTATCGACCATGATGACCTGTTCTTCAATGCCTTCGAAGTGGAATATGGAGATGTGTTTTCTGCCATCGAATGTGAACTCTCTGTAGACTTCATCAGAAATTATCACCAAATTGTGCTTTTTGGCAAACTCTACGATTGTTTTCATTTCTTCATAGGTGTAAACAGTTCCTGTTGGGTTTGATGGGTTAGAAAAGAGTATAGCTTTCGTTTTTGGGCTAACGACCTTTTCAAATTCACTCATTGGTGGTAGTCTGTAGCCATCTTCAGGATGAGCTGTAACTGGGACGAGTTTTACATTGAGGTAAGAAGCAAATCCAAGGTAGTTTGCATAGAATGGCTCGATGGTTATAACCTCATCGCCAGGGTCACAGACAACACCAAGTGCAAACATTATGGCTTCACTACCGCCATTGGTTACCATTATCTCGTCAGCCGTTACGTGTATGTTGTGTCGTTCGTAATATTTAGAAAACGCTTCCCTTAGTTCCAGAAGACCTTGTGAGTGTGTATATGCAACAACTTCAGGTTTGTATTTTTCTATATACTCGTACCAAACCTTCGGTGTTTTGATATCAGGCTGGCCTATGTTAAGGTAGTAGATCTGTATTCCCCTCTTTTTTGCCTCGTCGGCATAGGGGACTAGTCTTCTTATAGGACTTGCCGGAGTTTCAAGTGCCCTTTTGGATATTTTTGAAACCATGTGCAATTCCTCCTTATCGTATTATACGTATACTAATTCAGTGCTTACGACTTCTGGCATGTCCAATGGTTCGGAATGTATCAGTTCAATTAAAGCATATTCTTCGGTATACGAAATATCAAGTATGGTAACCCCTATATAGCTCAGTTGTTGCATTTTTTTACCGTACGAAAGGAAATCAATCTTTAATTTTTGCTTGTATGCTCTTTTTTTCTCAATTATGCGTTTTTCACTCTGCGCTTTCTCAACTGCAATCTCAACCGCTTGAGAATACGCATCTATCAGTCCTCTGACTCCGAGTTTTACTCCTCCGAAATATCTGGTAACGACAACCGCTACGTTGAGTAGTTGGTGTTTGCGAAGGGTATTAAGCATGGGCAGACCAGCCGTTCCTGAAGGCTCACCTGCATCGGAGGAAAATTCAAGAATGTTGCCATTATAAATTAACCTGTAAGCTGGACAGTTGTGGGTAGCATCTTGATATTTTCTGTTAATTTCGCTTATAAGAGCCTTGGCTTCTTCCTTTGTTTGGATTCCTTTAAGTGTGGTGATGAATATAGAACGTTCTATGTTTATCTTTGTTTCAATTATTCCTTCAATAGTTCTGAATCTTTCAATCTCCATTTTGCTTCCATATACACCTGCCCGTTGTCGAGGTTGTAGAACTTTGCTGAGAGTGTTTCGTTATCTACTTCAATTACCAAAACGCTTCTTGGAGTGTCGTTTTTCGGAAGCGATGTGCTTCCCGGGTTCAACACGTATTTTCCGCTTATTTCCTCTATTTTTGAAACATGCGTGTGACCATGAACGATGAACTGAGCGTGGGTATCCTTGGCAAATTCCTCGATGTTGTTTTCTTCAAAAATCTCACCGTGGACAAGTGTAAAAGAGAAATCACCGAAGTATTCCAAGGAGATTTTTGGCACTTCAGGTATTTCCAAAACTTTCAAGTCAACATCCGCATCACAGTTTCCCCGTATGTAGTTGATTCGATACTTTTTGAGTCTTTCAACTAATTCTTTTGGGTTATATCCTTCCGGAAGTGGGTTCCTGGGACCATGGTAAAGGATGTCGCCAAGGTGGAATATACTTGTGAAAGAAGACAAATCGAATAGCTTCTCTAAATCTTCCCAAGCTTTCACAGAGCCATGTGTATCACTTACTATCAATACTTTAACGTGTCCCATACTTTCATCCTCCTGTGCTATATGTCGTTTTATCATCTTGGTTATTTTGTAAAATTTCCAACATTTTTCGATATTTATTCACCGTTCTGCGTGATATTTGGATACCTGCCGATTTGAGTACAAGTGTAATGTGAGCATCTGTTAGTCCGCTATCCAATTTGAGCAGTTTTTCGATTTCTTGCAACACAATTTTTTGGTTGAGTATTCTGCCAAAAAAGAACCTCAAAGGAAGAATACCGAAGGGTGTGCTAACGTGTTTGTTTCTGACAGCTCTACTAATGGTCGAAACATGGACACCCAAGAGCCTTGCCATATATCTCATGGTAAATATCTGCGGGTATTTTCTGTAGCCTCTGAGAAAATATTCATTTACTTTACGTATCTCTTCGCAAATTTTCAGGAGTGTTTCTTCTCTCATTTGTAACGCCTTGGCTATTATTGGGTCCTTTACCTCTATCTTTCGAACCTCTACCTTTTCTGGGGTCATTATTATATCCGGTTCGATGTACATAAGATTTTCATTAACTGTGTTTTGCTGAATCTCTTCTGCAAATTCTGTGAAAATTAGGTCAATAAGTTCTTTGGCTTGTTGAATTTGGATATTAAATTTTTCTGCCAGTTCCTGGGGTGTAATCCTTATTCTACCTTTACTGTCGATGTTGTAAATTACGTATTCAGCCACTTTCTCTTCTTGGTCACTTAATCCAAGATATGGCAACAACTTAATTAAGACCTCATGGAGGTCTTCAGAATATGCATGATATGTGTCATCTATTTCAACCACAGGCAAGTATTTTTCACGCAAGATATGATACGGTAGTTCAAGTATGTTAAGATAGAACCTTTCCGTTTTTGTGAGTAATAATTTTTGCTCTAACCTTGGACTTTGAGAGCTGTTATTTCTTTTGCTATCTGGCATGCCAACCTCACATTATTTTTCAAAAGTTCAATGTTCGCCCTTAAGGTTTTGTAGTTACTCAGTTCAGCTACACGGGAAAGTAGATATGGTGTGACTTGCTTACCGGTGATACCTTTTTCTTCGCATTCTTTTAACGCTTGTTCGATGTAACCCTCCACTTCGGTTTCTGATATAGCGTGCTCTTCGGGAATGGGATTTGCAACTAAGATAGCACCTTCTATCCCGAGTTCTCCCTTAGCCAAGTAAATCTTTGCAACTTCTTCTGGTTTTTCAACCACGTGGTCTAATTTGAAAGAAGACAGACCTTCGTAGAATATAGGGAACTTATCTGTTCTGTATCCAAGCACGAGAATCTGGAATGTTTCCATAAATTCGATAGTTTTTTTTACATCAAGGATGGACTTACAACCTGCGCTTACAACTACTATATCTGTCTTCGACATCTCCGTTATATCCTGCGAGACATCCCAGTCACCTACGTGTACACCACCAATTCCACCCGTTGCAAAAACATCTATACCAGCCATTTTCGCTATGCGCATCGTGGCACTGACCGTTGTTGCGGCACTTTTCTTCAATGCAACCACGTAAGGTATCTCGCGCGTACCTATTTTTAAGGGGTCATCTTCGAGCATACGGATGATTTCTTCCTCTGTCATACCCACTATGATTTGCCCTTTAAGAACCCCTATCGTTCCTGGAACAACACCATTTTCTGTGCATATTTCTTCCAAAATCTTTGCCGTTTCTATGTTGTGTGGATACGGTAAACCATGAGCAATCACAGTGCTCTCAAGAGCAACAATCGGTTTGCTTTTTTCAAGCGCATCTTTGACCTTAGGCGATATTCTTAATTCATACATTTTTCTCACTCCTACTGGTTTTCGCTAAACTATAGTTGTCTTCTGATGTTAATTATAACATACATAAAAAACTTCGGCAAAAATTAGAAGATAAAAAGGGAGCCAACCGATTTGTCCCTTGGCTCCCCTGCTTACAAGAATAAAGTTATTCTCGTTACTTCACATTGAAAATCGTTCTGAACTCACCTAAGTTCTTTATATCCACTATCACTTCATACATGCCCGCGGGGAATTTACCAAGTTCTATTGTTTTTGTTGGTGTTGTAAATGCCTGTGTCACCATATCACCGGGACCTGGTTTGTAAAATGTGCCTGTTACCGTAATCTTTCCGGGATTCTTACCAACCGGATAAATGATGTCTGGTTCGTTCAGTTCTATTCGATAACCACCTGTTGGGAATGTTCCTGCAATTACTTGAAGGAATATAACATCATCTTTTGATACCTCTTCACCTTCATCAATAGCCCTGTAACCCGTTTGTGTTCTGACCAACAGTTTTATATTCGCACTCTCTTTATCACCATAAATTGGCACGCTCACTTCACCACCTGTAGTTGGTTTGGGTTGCTCAACGACTTGAGAATTGACATAAAGTGTATATTTGGCTGGAAGGATAACTAATATTAAAGGTAGGCGAATGTAGCTTTTATCACGTGTCCCTGCAATTTCTTCTGTGTATTCTTTCTTACCATCTGGACTTATTGCACGTATTTTGAAAGAAGTATTAGTTTGCTGGGTTGTTAGAGGCTGGAACAACCATGCTTTGAGGATGTATCCTTTACTTTCTTCATCTTCAAAAAGCTTTATATACTGAACAGAAAAAGTCCTTGTCCCGACCGATTTGAACAAATACTCAGGCAATGTTGTGGTAAGCTTTTTGACGAATAATTCTGTTCCCTGAGAAAAAGAAAGTACAGAAAATACTACGGTAATAGCTAAAACCGTTAACAAACAGATGATTCTTTGTGTGCTTTTAGTTCTCATGAAATCGCCCCCTTCGAAAAGTTTGCAAAAAGCAAATTATAAACCTGATTTTTTGCTGTCTTGTCCGTGTTTTTGCATTTTCTGTTCATACATCTTTTTATCGGCTTCTTCGTATGCTTTGTCAAAATCTTCAAATGGGGCGTAACCATACGAAAAACCAATACCAAGCACATTTTTGCAATCGTTGTATAAACGATTTACAATTTTCAATACGTCAGTTTCTTTTACAGATTTAAATATCAAACAAAATTCATCCCCACCCAGTCGTATGAAATAATCCTGGTTTCTGATATGCGATTTCACAATCTCAGCAAATCTTCTCAGCACGTCGTCACCGTAAATATGACCGTATTTATCGTTGAGAGCTTTGAAACCGTCTAGGTCAAGTAGGACGAATATTCCTCCCTTGGGAATTAGGTCTATCACCTTTCGGTTATAGACACCGGTTAAATGGTCGATAAGGTTCTCCCTCTTTAGTCTTTCGTGTGAAATAAATAGCTCCTTAAACTTCCGGATTGTTGCAGTTCCAACAAACACAAGAAAAACAAATCGACCGTAATGAATTGTCAGTTCGTTTGTTTGGTTTGTGGCTAAAACATAAAATGTTTGGATTCCTGTGAAGTATAGGAATATGACTGGGAAGTAGAGTTCTATTAGTTTGTGTTTGAAGATGAAATAAAGTATGACAAACATTAGGCCAAGTGAGTAAAGCTCTGAAATTGTACTTACGATGTGGATGTATTTAACACTTGGGGAAAATACAGCTATCGATATTAAAACAACAGGTATGGCTTGCAAAATGTACCTGAATTTTTTGCTGAGCGAAACATCCCCAGTTGAAATGGTCAGAACAGAGAAAAAGAGAAATGTCAAAACAAACACCGAACCTGTTATGGCAAATTCTTCGAATAAGAGGTACACGACCGGGCTACCAGAGGATTCGCGATAGGTGAATTGAACGAGCGAGAGTATCATAAAAACAGAGGCAGTAATTAAGTAGCGATAAACCTTTTTCTCTTTTTCACTAGCACTCTGGTAAGCAATCAAAAGTAAGTAGACAATCAAAGCTGTGGCACCAATACCAACGAGGGTGATTTTATCTCTGAAGAAATCAATTAACGCAACCCTTTGTATAGCATCTTCATAAGTTGCCAAGTACGGTTTACCATACAAACCTACACCAACTAAGCCATGTAAGACAACAGTTATTTTGTTTGGCCTGTCTGGATACAATAACATTTGTGGCATTCTGACTAATAAAGCCCGGGGCCAAAGATTTCCACTACCATCTCCAAACGAGGCTGTAAGTACACCGTTTACGTAAACATCAAACTTTGTAGCCAAAACCTTTTGAAAAACAATGTAGTTGTTTACACCATTGTACTCAAAGGTTCCATTTAAAGTTACTTTCGAAGGTTTGTCAAGTTCTATATATTTACCCAACCCAGCATCCCATTGTATAACTGGTCCAACTGGCTGATTTATCAATCCAAGTGTAAAGTAAAGAACCCCAGATACCACTCCGGCAAGTATAATCAAAAATAAACCTTTCATACACAAAGAAGCCTTCTTAACTTCCCCCATTTTCTATCACACCCCGGCATCACGAAAATAATAACGGCGCTTTAATGAATATCTACGCACAAAAACACTCAGCACACTTTCAAAATGTATTATATCACTGTTAAAATATTTTTATCAAGTTGCCTTTTTGAAAAAAATATAAAAAAAGCGAAAAAGCCTCTGCGGAAAGCAGAGGCTTTTTGAAGGGTATTAGGAATCCTGGGCACTACCTACTCTCGCAAGGGGTCGCCCCCTTAC
>CAYVMA010000012.1:0-6641 GCA_964452455.1 uncultured Fervidobacterium sp.
CTTTCAGCAAAGTTTGATATATAGAGGTTTATAAAGCAATAACATTTATCCTGTCAAAAACTCTCTGTTAATATTAGGAAGCTTATACTGGTAAATACCGCGATAACTGATGACTTCTCAAATCTGGTACAAGTTTAGCAGGGGTATAAGGAATTGGTAATTCTGTTAATTAACAAAGTTACAAAATACTAAAATCAAAATGGTAGCTAGCTGTAATCCATTGTGTTAAATATCCATTAAAGAAATAGTTTGGAGTTGGTTTTAGGATACTTTGTAGCATTAATGGTTTCTAAGAAAGAATAATATATGAAAGTTCTGGAAAGTTAGGCTTAATAGAGCCTTAAACTCTTAAAAAAACCATCAAACCTGTCTTTTCCCTCGAAGTCATTTTTTGCTGAGCTTGAATTTCTTACCAACTTGCTTGAATAATCGGGGTTTGACCTGTTTCGACAAGGTAATCTCTTAAGACATCTGCCAAAACTATTGTCAATTTCTCTCTGTTTCTAAGTGTGAACTTTCTTGCAAAAGGACAAGCTACTATTGGCTTTTCCGAAGAGAACGTCAACATATTGTTTTTCAAGTAGGTTCAATTTCCTTATCTACTCTATCTACTCCAAACTCATTTGCACTTCGTTTATGGTTTCGAGCAGTTTTGAAATATACTTTAGAGCAAGGTAAGATTTCTCATCGTATTCAATTTTCAGTTCTTCGTATAGCTTTTCGATTTCAGAAGAGGTTTCAGTTATTACCGTTTTTAGGAGAGATACTAATTTTGTTTTAAAGTTTGCCAACACCTCGTTGAAGGAATTCTCCAGTTTCTGCGTATCACATTTGTATATTTCGTAGTCATAGCGCCCAAAAGTCAATATTTTGAGGATAACATTTAATAAAAGTGCGGGAGCTGGTTTTCGTTTTATGTAATTTCGCATATCAATACTAAGTGGGCTTATTTCTTCTATTTGTTTTTTAAGGTGCTCGAATTGTGCAGCGCATTTAAGCGTCAAGTTATCAATTCTGTAGAGGTTATTGACAATGTAAATGTGTAATGAGTGTGCCGGTGATATTGGTGCAAGAGCATCTGTTATTCTCCTTATGCTTTTTTCAAAGTTTTCTTTGTCTTGTAAAGCAGAGCTTTTAATTATATTGATATGCGCCATTATCATCTCCTGGAGATTGTCAAGAAACTTCTCCAGCAGATGTTTTACCTCGTTCAATGTTGTATTGAAATCTATGATTGGTTCTTTCTTGTTGCGTAAAATATAGTAGAGGTCGCTATAAAGTTGCTCATAAAAGCGAACAACGTAGTTGTTAACAATATGCGAAAAATAAATATTGGTATACTTATGTATACTTTTTAATAAGACTTTCTTATCCTCATCGAACAGTTGTTTGAAATATCGCACAGAATTCTTTGCTTTTTCTATTGCTGTATCCTTTCTCGAGCCTTTATCGATAGAACCCAGCAGTAATTTAGCTTGCTCTTTTTGTGTTTTGGTAAGTTTTGTATATAACAATAGTATTTTCGATAACCCGTTCAATTTTCGGAGCAATTTTTCGGTTTCATCTTTGAGCAGCTTTCTCACGTAAACGTGTTTTACGTAATCGGAAACCAGAGGTATGTTTGTGTATTCGAGAAGCCTTTCAAAATTCATAGTTGAGGTGTTCTTTTTTGAAATGTGCTTTACTTTTATGGTTTTAAAAAAGTTCTGAATGCTTGTAAAATGTGTAATAAAACCATCTGTTTGGAATTCTTTACTTTTGTGAATTTCGTCATCTATCTTTTCTAATTCTTCTGCGATATTCTCCGCTTCCCTTAGTTTAGGAATCCGTTCAAGTGTTTTTATAAAGTTGAAATGAATCAATGCAGAACAGGGAATTAGAATGAAGTTAGAAAATCCGAGAGTAAGTAGCTTGTGGTATATGAATTCTCTTGCTGATTCTATATTTTGGTTACTGTTTGCATCAGAAAACATCTCATCAATTTTGTTTAAAACAATTAGTACCGGGGTCTTTCGCCCTCTTGCTTCCCATTCACGAAACACCTTTTTCAGCAAATTTATTTCACTCTCTTGTGCATACTTGGAGTAGTCAATAACAAAAATTACACCGTCGACTTTTTGTAAAGCTTCGTTAAGTGCTTCTTCGTAATCTACACCTGCCAAGTCAGTGCCTGGTGTATCCCAAATCTCATAGTTTATCTCTGAATTCGAAGGGTAATACACTACCATTTCCCGGATTACTTCTTTAGATTTAACTGCTTCTGAGAATTTTTTTCTGAGGAATTTCTTTAATTCCTTAATATCATGGAACTGCAATTTTTGACCCCGATATTCAACAGTAATTTGCAGACTACCGTTTGGAGTGTAGATGACTGTACCAGGAGTTGGGAGTTCGAAACTCGAGAATGCATATTCGTTTCCAAGAAGTGCGTTAATTAACGCGCTTTTTCCAGACTTTTTGTTTCCAACAACAGCAAGTCTTAATCTTTTCGCTTTTATGTTCTCTATTAATTCTAAAATTGACTTTATTTTGAGTGCAATTTCATCAATGCTCGCTTGTTTTGAGTTTGAGGAACTGACAATTGCATCCAGATATTTTAACACAGTGGCTTTGTTCTCAATTAACATTCTCACTGAAAAATCTTGTTTTTTTTCTTGAACCGTTTGGACGAAAGCAACTATTCGAGCATTTAGGAACTGCTGCTCTGTTTCAAGTACTAACTTTTCATCCGTTGTTTTTAAATAGACCTTGGGTATATCGCTTAATTGAGTAACGTTATCCAGTTTTGACTGATGTGCAAGAATACTACTAATTAGTTCTGAAAAGGAAGAAGCTTGAAAACGCCACTTTCCTAATTTACAAAAAGCTCCATCTGAGAAGTGGATTTCTTTCACTATGTATAACATTCCGTTTGCGTATGGTGCAAGTTCTTCATTATGCTTATCGAGTAGTTCATGCAGTGAATCAAAACCTGACCACACCAAAATCTTGGTGTGGTCAAGCTTTTCTGAAAGGTCGTTGAGAGAATTAACTACGGTAACTTTGCTATTCTTCACGTTTTATCCCTGCCGTCTAAGAATTTTTCCTGAGGAAAGAAAAGTCATGATAGCTTAGTAATTGAGAATCAATTTGCAAAACAGATGTTTCTTTATTATTTTGTCCTGTTGTCTTGGAACGGTTTGTTAAAACAAGAATTGATATTAGAATCATAACAATTGCAATGATTGTTATAATAACGAGAACCTTAGCGTTACTTTTTTTAATGTGTCTATGGGTCGTGCTAAATGATTTATACGAACCGGAAGGCTTGTACCCAGATTTGGTTATCTGTTGCTGATTTGCAACTGGTTGAGGGCGGCTTAAATAATCCGTAACGGTCTTTTTTGCCGTGTTAAAGCCATGTACGAAGCTACCTTTCAGCTCATCGTCGAGTTTTTCGATGTACAGTTCCCAGAGCTTACCTATTTGTTTTATTAGTTCCACAATTTTGTTAAACTCTTCCGAATTCTTTTTTGAGAGGAATGCTTTAAATTCTTTTACTAAGTAATTTTCCTCGTTGACTCTTGTTAGTTGCTCAAAATTCAGAAGCTTTGCATTCTTGCTAACCATGTATATGGCATAGTATAAGTCCTGGTAGTTAGATATGACTTTTCTTAGTTCTTCACCAAGACCAGGCACGGACAAATCGAGTAATGTGTAAAGAAAAGAGTACTGATTGTAAATACCATTTTCAGTCTTAAGAAATGCTTCCAGTTTTTCTTCGAAAGCTGAGCTGAGAGCTTGTGCTAAATCAAACGAAAGGTTGTTAAACTCATATGAATTTGTATCGATACTATCCAAACTCGAAAGTTTGGATTCGACTTCTTGTAGCCTCAAAAAGTGTGCTAATTCTTCAAGCCCACTTCTGCCTTCTTTGTGTTTTATTAATCGTATGAAAAAATCTTTCAAGAGCATGTTGGTGCCTCCCCTTAACTAATCATTCAATAAGCTCAATATCTCTTAATATCTTTGATATGTAGCTAAAGCTTTTTTCAATGTTTTTATACAATTTTGCCAGATGTTCTTTCGAACGTATATCTTTATCTAAATCAGAGCGTAACTCTTTAACGGCGTTTGTCACGGAACTATAGTAGTTATCGAATTGACTCTTGAGCTCTTCTTTGAGGTGGTCAAGATTTTGCTTGATTTCTTTTTCAAAAAATTTGGAACTTTCGTTGCTTAAAGCTTTTTCTAACCTTTCATTGAGCCCTTTAATACTTTGTTCTACTTGTTCATCTACCGTTTTTTCCACGGATTGCATGAGTTCCTTCCAAGCTTTTTCATCAGTTTTATACTTCGAAACTTTTTCGCCAAAGAGTACCTTGAAGAAATCAGCAAATTTGTCAAACCAATTCTTTTCCTTCAGTAAAGCATCAACGGACAAGTTTATCAAATCTCCCTTAAATCTAAATGATGTGTTTTCTGCAAAATCAGAAAGATAATTGGATATACTTATCTCAGATACAGATATGCTTGGCAATTGGAAAAGGTATTCATCATGATTAAGTTGTAAGATTTGTTGGAGGTTCTTAGTTAATTCTGTCAGGGCTTTTATGTAATTTTCGTGGTGTCTGTTTAGTTCATACTTTAAACCTTCTTCCAAGTTTTTTAAAGAAGTTTTAAGTACTGCCTGTACGTTCTGAAGACGTTCCGAGGATTTGTCAGCTAAACTTCTCGCGGTGTCTTCTGAGAGGTCAAAATACACCCTGAAGGAAATCTCCTTGGAATCCTTTTTTCCGAAAAGAATATCTTGAAGCTCTTTTTTAAATTTATATTCAAGATACTCTAACTGTTCCTTTTTTTGCTCTTCAAATAGTTTTTTTGCGGAATCAATAATTTGGCTTATGTAATCGCTATTAATTTTCTTCAGGTTTTCTTTTATTTCGTTTTCCATCTTCTCAAATTCTTGGTCTATCACGCTTGGAATTGAGAGTGAGTTGTTGTTTAGATTATTTACTTTTTCAAGGAATTCATCAAGTGCCTTCTTTATCGTTTCCTTTTGTTCTGAGAGTAACAGGATAGAAGTTTTTACCCGGTTTTGGATTTCCGTAGCTGTGCTAGACATTGCCGTAGCGTGGACATAGTCTCTTTCCACTTTTGCTTTTGTTTGTGAAATGTAGTTGATATATCCCTCTACTTGCATGAAGTTTGTTGCTTTCTGTATATCTTCATATGTTGGTTTTTTTATTCCATACGCGCTCCGCAGATAGTTTGCATAGTTGGATATTTCTGTTAAATATGTCTTTATTTCTTCACTAAAAGACGTATCCTCTGAACTTAAAAGTTCTTCAATATACAGTCTTATATTCTCTTGAGTTTTTATTTCTGGGAGAACTTCTGCCACTGATTCGAGATAGGAGTATATCATCGCCGTTGTCGGGATTACTAAAAATTCCCTAAAGCCAAGTTCTTTGAATTTCGACCATATAAAGTCCGTAACTCTGACAAGGTTTTTTTCGACGTTTGCATCTTTGAACATTAAATCTATTTTGTTTATAACACCTATTATCGAATGCTTCTTGCCAACACTTTCAAACGTCTTTTTGATTTCTTTCAAAAGCTCTATTTCTGATTCTTGAGCATACTTTGAATAGTCGATTACAAAAACTGCTACATCTGTGTTTTTAATGGCTCCCAGTGCGATTTCCTTGTGCTTCTCAGGGGTTGCAAGGTCAGGACCTGGTGTATCCCAGATTTCATAGTTTATGCCTTCTTTCTTCGGATAGTAAATTACCATTGGAGGAAGGTCTCCACCTTGAAGTTTTACTTTGTTGTATTCTTCCTTGATTTCTTTCTTTACTTCTGCTGCCGATTTAAAGGCTTTTCGTTTTCCATTGTATTCGAATATTATTTCATCACCATCGATAGGTTTGTATATGATAAGATTGGGGGTGGGTAATTCAAGGCTGGTTGGAGCGTATTCTTTTCCTAAAAGGGCATTTACTACCATACTCTTACCAGATTTTTTTGTTGCAAATATCGCAACTTTGATTGTCCTTTGTGCTTGCAGTTCTTTCAGTTCTTTAAATATCTTATCAGCCAGTTCATTTATTTTGGATATTGTATCTCCAAATTCGCTATAGTTTACTTCTTTAGAGAGGGTATTTAAATCTTTTTTGAAATCTCTCAACATTTGAGACATTTCATCTAATTTCCCGTATAAATTCGATAAAATTCTGCTCTTTCTTACTAAATCGGCTGTTTTGACATCGATGAAGACACCGAGGTTCAACAATTGTTGGATGGTGTCGAAAACAATTTCTGGAGGGGTGTCTTCGGTGAAAATCAAGGAATTTGATATGTCGAAAGAATCTTTTAACTTGACAAGTTCTGAAAGAGACCTAACTTCTTTTTTAAAAGAATTTGTGGAAAATGTGGCACTTTTTCCAGAGTCAACTTCTCTGCAAACTCGCATTTTGATTTTCATTTCTTGTGGTATATCATCAGAAAGCTCCTCAAGAACGTTGTGTAGTTCTTCTTTTCCTCTCCAAATGCAAGGTTGTCCCAGTTCAAGAGCACGCTTTAGTTCCTTTTTACTTGAAGTGATGACTAAATTTGTCATCTTATTTTCCATATGCAGTCCCCCTCATAAGTCATTCTAT
>CAYVMA010000013.1:0-7339 GCA_964452455.1 uncultured Fervidobacterium sp.
ATCTTCAAGCGGAAGTTCGAAATTCATCCAGCTCTCTGGAGGCCATGTGTACAAAGTTATCGTTTTGTGGAGGATAGGATTTGTAAAACCATTACTAATTGTTCCTTTGTCTTGTAGAATTATCGTAATCCTTCCTGGGTCATTTCCTATCAAATCAACCACTTGTTGTCGAACGTTTTCAAATATCTTCCCTACAAGCTTTGCATGTTCCTCGTATCCTTCTGGAAATAAAACATCACAGTGCTCAAATTGCAAAATCCAAGAAAAAATAAAATTAGATGAAAAAAGTATAACACAAAGTAAGTTTAAAACAATCCATCTTTTCAATGTTCCGACCTCCGACTTTACGTAGCCAAATTTTGAAATTCAGCAATATATATCAAATTACATCTCATTATAAGTTTTGTAGCAAAACTTAATTTGTTCCACCTTTTTTTAATCTGAAGTAACCCCTTTAATCATGTAAAAATCAAAAAAATTATACCATAAATTAACGCAATTAATCAATTGAGAGACGAGATTAACTAATTCGGTGCATGATTTTGTACGTAGGCAGTTATGGTTAACATAAGCCTTTGTAAAAAACTCTGGTATCGTAATCAATTCTAAATTTCATTGAACAATTTTAATTCCTACAAATAAGTTCTCCTTTTGCTTGGTTGGTCATTCTACGTTTAATTATTTTTCACAACACTGCAGTATATCACCAACATTGTTTTTTACTTTATTTTTTACGACACAAAGATAGGTATACTAATTAAATTACCAACATAATAATTTAGTTACGTTTGATGCAAAAACTCCTCTGGGAAAAGTGAAAATTCCCAGAGGAGGTACATAGATTTTCCAGTTTACACGTGTGATTGTAAAATTATCTGAAATAATGGTACAAAATCAAACCATCGCCATCATCAGTAGATGCCCACTCAAAGTTACCCTTGGAATATTTTACAAATTTTCCACTTCCACCAAGGTATCCACCATATTTAACTTGATTCCAAACACCAGCAGGATCGTTACAAATATAATTTGTACCATCAAATGCTAAAACTACCATCACATGACCTGAGCGTGTATACCAGCCTTGAATAATTACAGGACCTCTTTGTAATTCTGCCCTCAAATCAGCAGCAGTACCAAGCTTTGTATACATCCTAACACGAGAACCATTTTCCCTTGCAATTGTATTAAATACATAATCTAACCCTGCAGCATCGTAAACTGGGCCTCCGAACCTGCTAATAAGATAATCTGGGGTCCTTGACCAGCCACCTGTGTTTACACCCGGCTTTGTGATTCCAAAATAATCCAACATCATTGCTACAGAAGTTAGATTACACGTACTACCAGGATAGGCATAATTACTGTATTGATTATAATACGGAACGTTCGGGACTCCGCCAACAGTTCCTCCACTGCTACCACTTGAACTTTCAACATTGTCAGCATTCTTTCCTGTTCTCTCTGCTAATAATATACCTCCTTTTCTGTCGTAGACCCTTATCCTTGTGAAGATTGAACCTGGTTGATTTAAAACTATGTTGAAAGTTACCCTTTGCGATGTCTGACCACTTTGAATTGTTACATTCCCCTCGGCTACCTTCCACGAACCATAGCTTCTATCTATGTACACTTCAACAAAATATGGTCTATTTTCCCTCACGTAGTTGGTTTCGCTGAGTAAAACCTCTAACCTTTCCGTTTCATTGACTCTCAACGGATAACTTGTGTACAAAATTGAATTTATTTGAGGTGTTGGAGAGGAAATATAATCTTCATACCTTCCAATTCTTTGGACAAGCAAAGTTCCACCGGGTCTGTCATACACCTTTACCCTTGTGTACAAGGCACCTGGAGTGCTAAACCTGACCGAGAAATCAATATAGCCACCTCTGGAACCTTTTGGAATTGTTATATACCCTTGCGCTTTTTTGAATTCAGCGTTATTAAGGGCGGGACGAATAGCAAAAACCTCTACAAAGTAAGTTCGTGAAATATTTGTTTGTCTGGTTTCTTCAATGAATATTTTTACATTTTCTTGTTCGCCCACTTTTAATGGTAAAGTGGTGTATTCTATCCTTCTAATAGCAGGAACTGGTAAAGAAGACAAAACTGACTTATCCGAAGTTAATTCCATTTCGGTTAAACAGTTTTCTTCAACCTCTTTAATATCTACATCTTCCTTTGTAGTTAGGTTAAAAGTTACAACTTCTTCTCCAATTTCATCTGAAGTTTCTAACACATTCTTCGTACAACCAGTAAGAACGAAAAACACCAAAACAATTGTTATGCAAATAATCGAGAGCAAAACTTTTCGACCTTTCATCATATCAATACCTCCTGTTCGCAAGGTGTTTTTGAAATGGACAAAAAGCGCTTTCCGAAAAATTATTAATAACACGTGTTAGTTCACAGTTAAAATCTACCGCTTTTCAGTACCTGTGACCAATCAAGTAGCTTAAACTCCTTACTATAATCTATCAAACTTACATCCAATCCTGCCACCGCATATGCTCTTCCTGTGAGGCTCCAATATGGGTAGTCAATCACAAATCCTAAGCCACCAACTATATCACAGTAAGCTGAAACGATACCGTTCAATACTACGCTTCCAGATATCGGTACTTCTGCATTTACATAAGCATTAGCACTTCCTTGGTATTCTACTGGTAATATGTTGAACTTAAGCCCGTTAATTCGTTTCACACTTCCCGATTCGTAACTAAGTCCAACATTTCCTGTTAATGTCTGTTGAATTTGCGCTGTTAAGTTAGCAGAAAGTCCTCCATTCAACGAGAAGTATATCGTTATCCGCGGAGTTATTACCAAAGGAATTCCAAAAACCGTCATAGTTACAGGAGCATAGTTGACAGTAGCTACAGGATATCTGAACAAAGGTATTTGCTTGTTGTAACTGAAATTCGGCGATGTGCTTACTCTTAACGAACCACTTTGCATTACATCGACAAATTCAAATTTTACTTTTTTAACTTTGAAGCTTCCAAAAGATGCTTCGAATTTTAATCTGCTGCTAATTGCTATATTTCCTGAAACCTGAACCTGGTCGTATGTTGTGGCAGGATTTTTGTCAAGATCTACAATGTAGTTATAACCGCGATTAAAAGATATAGGGTTCGTAATCCATAATGGTGCTTCATCATTCAAAAGTTTAACTCCGGGAGCAAGTTCTATTGATTTTATATCCTTTTCTGTTAAAATTACATCTAGTTTTACTTCTCCATCTTTAATAGCTTCTTCTAATTTCGCATTTTCGGTTTCAACTATTATCTTTCCATTTTCTCTGCGTATCGAAGCAACTTTTGCGAGGAAACCATATGGTGTTTTTTCTGATACGCCTGCTGCAAGAATATCGCCAATCCTGAGTGTTTTTGCGAATTCAGACTCTTGTGAAAAAACCAAGTCGGCACCGCGAAATTCAACAGCCGACAGTATCTGTGCATCCAACACTTTAGTCTTTGAACTTTGTTCATCTTGTGGTTTATAAACCACTTTTTGTGTACAGGACGTAGAAATCAAAGAAAGTAATACCGTTGCCAGCAGAACAACATAAATAAGAACTTTCTTCATACTTCCCACCTCCAACTATAAGAAGTTAGCAACTATCACTCTGAATATACCGCAAGAAATAGAATACACTAATTATAATCCTTTTCGGCAACGTTACCAGTCAATTTTTTCAACGAACGTATGAAACTATTTACATAGGATCTTATATCAAAAAAAACCGGAATTAAAAAGGAAAAAGAATAAAATTTCTATAAAACTACCTTGTATGAGCTTTAAATTAAGTTATTGAAATTTATTCTAAGTACGGCGCCATCGCTCTTAGAAAATTATGAACCGAAGTTTTTGGACACTAAAGCTGCCCTTATTGAATGTTCCAGAGTGTTGTTTACTCTGTTTGACCATCCAGAACTCATATACTAGGCATTTGGAGGATGGAGCAATCTACTTGTATCTATATTCGTTTTAGAACCTTATGTGCTCTTTTATCAATCTCCTGTCTTATCTTATTTTTTCCTATTTTCTCACTCTACCTTATCTTATTTTGTTTGAATAGAAGGTCTAAGAAATGCGCCATAGAATACGCAACTAATAAGTTTGGAGGTATTGCAACACCAATCGATGAAGAAACTTTCTATTGCTTTGTTTTTGGGCCCCTTTTCTTGACATACTTTGTCTTATTCCTTTTTCTTTTAGCTTCTTTACCTTCAGTATAAAAATACACTTTCTTCTTTGTATCTTCCAGCTGATATCTACTTGTCTATCACTTTCTTTACTATCTTCATATAGTTTTTTCCAATATAACGCACTCTATTTCATCAATGTTATACAAATCTTGTATGACCATCAGATACAAATTTCCTTCTTTTGCACTTATTTGTGTATGTCAGTTAATAATTTCTCCAATCTTTTTCTATCAAGCAAGTTCTCACTCACATGTATTCCTATTTGTTGCTTGCTCTATTTTTTTCTTATTCTTGCTATTAACTGTTTCATTATTCTGCAGACTTTTTATAATTATGAATTCGTTGATATACCTGCTATCTTACAAAATAACCCTGTACTGAATACTTGACTTAGTTATTTGATTTCTCCTACTTTTGTTTTTCTTACTTGCTCTTTTTGTAAAAACTTTTTGTCATCAAATTCAAATACACATTTTTCCACTCTCAAACTTTCCATCCCTTACTCATATGTTTTTTTCTACCTTCCTTGTACTCAGCACTTCCATACAACATTTTGTCCCATCATAGTCAGAAGAAACACCCCCTTGATGGTTTTATAATACCACTTCGGGGGTGTTTTCTTACGGTTTAATCTTTGGTTTCAGTCCAGTATGAACCACTTTTCTATTAATAAGAATTAACTCTTTTTATTCTACAGTAGCACCAAAAATCATTTGAGGAAATCCATGTGGCGATGAATTTATCCCTATGTAAAACAAGTACTTAAGTGTATTATCTTCACTAAATAACTCACTAAACGGTATAAATATACCAGCTGACGGATAAACTTTTAGACCTTGCACATAACTTTCAACAAATAAATGTCCATAGATACCATGTAAAATCGTCTCTGTGTTACCATCTAAAACTCGCGGATTAGCAACACCCAGAGTTAATCCACTATTTCGCACCAAAATCATATTTCCAAACAAGAATGCATTATCTGTAAAGAGTGTTGTTGCTATCGAAGCATCGTATGCAGCTAAATCGAGTGAGTCAACTTTTATTGTTGTTTGCGCTTCAAACGTTGTGTCATTTAAAATCGCCATTCCTAAGTAACCGTATGCAAAAAGATTGGAAAGCAATTTATCAGCGCTGAACAGCTCTTCGATTTTATCATTGCTTAAAAGCATGAAAACTTGTGCTTTATAAGGTATTTCAAATAAGTACGATGTAACCAAAACTCCTGCCCCTATGTTGTTCTTGTACACGCCTGGAACACTTAAGCCAAAAAGGTTAAATACAGAATCAAAAAGCCCTATGTCTTTACTTTTGAAGCCAAAAGTCAAATATCCGTACAAATCAGTGATTGGGCTCAAACTAAATCCGCCAATTCTTAACATTCCACTGAGGTTGTAATCGTTCGTTGGATAGTAATAACTTGCTAATAGTTCATGCGTGTCTTTCATTGTAAACCAACTTACATACTGAGAGTATGTTAAATCAAAAGTAGTATCTGTAAGCTTTGCATCAAATATCGGCGTAACTATCAAAAACGTATCATTTTCGATATTCCCAAATGTGAATATCATGTATCCTCTGTGCTTGTCGTTGTCAATGTCGTATTCGTACATGGGTATCCAAGTAAGAGGTTGTACCATCTTTTCAATTCTAAACGATAATTCAGAACCGAACTCGAACTCTTTATCAACAAATTCATACTTGTACTCGTATTTTACTAAGTCGCTTTCTGTTTTTACAATTTTAGATTTGTAAACCCCTGTTCCCGTATTGAGTGAGTATGGTATATAACTCACATAGTAAATATCTTCACCATCAATTGCGAAATCATATACTAACATGTTTTCGCCAAGCTTGTAAAGTTTCATTCCAGTTAAATCATAATAGTAAGGATTCACATACTTACCATCTACTCTTGTGAAGAGCAACCCGTTGTTCCAAAGTCTCAGATACGGTCCTTTCATCGCATCATCGTTAATTATTGTTTTATTCTTCGTCTTTACATCATACACTATTATTTGATAGTCTGACGTGAGAATTGCCAACTTTCCATCTTTTGCATCCATATATGTAACATATTTATCAATAATCTCTTCAAATCCATCGCCACTTATCTTCGTCTCCATACTCTTTGTATCGTATCTTGCAAAGTAAAGATTTCCATTATCTATCGCAAATGCACTTATCTTTCCTTTTTCAATTAATCTGTTTGAATTGATATTCCATACTTGATTTTCGTAGTTACCAAAACTTTCTGTTTTGGCAAGAACATATGTATCTCGTCCATCGTACTTAATGTCATATGCTATCATCGTTCTACTTTCTTGAATTTTCCCTTCTTTATTGAGCAAAATTAACCTTGGATTAGCTGTTCCTATGTACGATGTAGCCGCTCCAAATTCCACTGAAAAAACAGAAAGTTTGTCATTCGTTAGGTCTAATTTATAAATCATCGAATTCGGCGCTTTGTATATTAAATCCCCTTCTGAGTAATTCAACTTCATCAACGACCTTATCCAATCCGTGTAGAGCTCGTCAAATGGCTTACCAAAAACCTTTTCAAAAACATCTTTGTATTTTAACCCTATTTCAATATCTGGAAGAATCGTGGACGTTAATGCTAGATATTCCTTCATCTTCTCAATACCGTAAGTATCGACCAAGTATTTATAGAACCCTGCTGTGAAATTATAGTAAAGTTGTCCTCCTCTAAAGTCATCAGGTGGCATGATTTCCTTGTAGGTGAAAGATGGAAAGTTTTGTATGGCATAGTAATATAACCCATCAGAAACATACGGATTGTTCAACCTTCCAGAATTCTTAGAAAAAGAACTCTCTGCAAATACCGTCGTCCCTTCTACAAACGGTCCATTCATCTGTGGCAAATACGGAAATCCCATAACGATACTTACAAGCTTTGTAAACCAATCCTGATATGTGAGGTGAACCATATGTGTGAACTCATGGATAATCAAATATGTATACCAATCTTCAAGCGGAAGTTCGAAATTCATCCAGCTCTCTGGAGGCCATGTGTACAAAGTTATCGTTTTGTGGAGGATAGGATTTGTAAAACCATTACTAATTGTTCCTTTGTCTTGTAGAATTATCGTAATCCTTCCTGGGTC
>CAYVMA010000014.1:0-17209 GCA_964452455.1 uncultured Fervidobacterium sp.
AGGTCTGAAGAAGTTGAAAAATCTTGATTTATATATTCATGGTTTTTGTGTAGTGAAGAATCTTTGGAAAACCAACAAGAGCAACATCGATAATGTCATTTCTCAGTTAGCTACTTCCATCACTACAAGTTAACACTATCAAGCAACAGTGATATTAACCAAAAAATGTTGAAACTTTTCGAAAAATCTCATCGCATTTAAATACAACCAAACTCTTTCTAAAGGTGGGTAGAACTCCCTTAAGATAGAACAAATCAAAGTGTTATTAAGGTTCTTAAATGATGCAAAAGATAAAAGTATTGAAAAGTATTGAACTCATTACCGATAGAGTTGATGGATATAAAAACACATAGACACTCTTCAAGAACATTAATCATCTAGTGCCACTTGGTAAGAACAGTTATTGCAAATCGAAATTGCTCTTACTTAAATACTTTTTCCGTCTCAAGAAGGAAAGTTTCCAACGGCAATATCCACGACATCGTTTTACAATTGCTTTCTTTCGTCGCTATAATTTAGCACTATAAAACAATATGGTGCATTTCTATTTTATCATTTTTTATCATCGTCAAGCGCTAATTCAAGAGTTTTCCAAGGAAGGAGGAAACACTTCACCCTCATTGGGTAATTCTTCACGTCGTAAAAATTCACAATAGGTCCCAAAACATTTTCGTCAAATTCTTTGCCGAGCATCATATTTTCTGCATTTTTCATGATTTGCAGAGCCTCTTCTTTTGTTTTTCCTATAATTTGTTCGATCATTACATTTGTCGATGCCTGACTTATTGCACATCCATGTCCTTCAAATTTGACATCGACGATTCTATCACCATCGAAAAGGAAATACAATGTAACTTCATCTCCACACGAGAGATTCTTACCTTCTTCGACCTTGTGTGCGTTCTCTATTTTCCCGTGGAATTTTCTCAGTTTTGAATAGTCCATTATGAATTCCGAATATATCATTCAAACCACCTCTTTATGTGTTTTAATCCTTCGATTAAGACGTCTATATCTTCCTTTGTATTGTAAAAATATACGCTCGCTCTAACTGTGGAATTTGGGAAACCTATCTTGGAACCGCGTGCTAATACACTCATCAGTGGTTGTGCACAGTGATGCCCGCTCCTTGTTGCAACTCCAAAATTTTCATCAAGTATGTGCGAAACGTCGTGTGGATGGACTCCTTCCACATTAAATGATACTAAAGATTTGTGAGAATCATCGATTGGACCGTAAACCTCGACGAAATCGAGTTCTAATAATCTTTCTATTAAGTATTTCGAAAGTTCTGCAATATGTTTTTCTATTTTCTCAAATCCGATAGATTCAAGATAATCTATCGTGTATCCTAGTCCAACAGCTCCTGCAATATGTTGTGTCCCTGCCTCGAATCTGTATGGCAAGATGTTGAAAGTAACGTCTTCAAATGTAACCTTGTCTATCATCTCTCCGCCGTACAAGAATGGTTCTAACTTTTCCAAAAGAGTTTTCTTCCCGTATAACACACCGATACCTGTTGGGGCTATCATCTTGTGGCCAGAAAAGACTAGGAAATCTATATCGAGCTTCTTAACATCTATTCTCTTGTGAGGCACAAGTTGTGCACCGTCAACTATGAAAACTGAGTCTTTAAATGTTTCCCTAATCAATTCCAAAGGCATTTCTTGTCCAGTAACGTTTGATTGACCAGTTATTGAAACTACTTTTGGATTTTTCAATTTCGCTTTTAGAATTGCATCGGTTGTGATGACACCTTTATCATCTGCTTCTATGTATTCCACCTTGAACTCGTAGAATTTTGAAAGCCTTACCCATGGGACAAGGTTCGCATGGTGTTCAACTTGAGACAGAAGAACTGTATCTTCGGAATTCAACATACCACTTTTTACAAGTGAATTTACCAAGAAGTTTATTCCCATCGTTGTTCCACTTGTGAAAATAACTTCTTCTGTATTTGCATTAAGGAATTTTGCTATTTTTTCTCTTGCTTGTTCGTATGCAACGGTTGCCTCACTTGCAAGTGTGTGCACTGCCCTGTGGACGTTAGAGTAGTGGTAAAGGTAAAAATCCGTCATCTTTTCGATGACGGATTTGCTTTTAAGAGTACTTGCAGCATTATCCAAATAGACTAACCGTTTTCCATTTACCTCTCTTTTCAACACAGGAAAGTCTTCAAGTATTTTGAAAAACTCTTCAGCCGAGAACACTGTCGAGTGCATGCTCAACGACCCCTTCCAGATTGTATCGTTTTAATTCATCTTTCAGTGTCTCAAAGACCCCGCGAACAATCAGCTTCTGAGCATCTTCTTTTGGTATACCTCTGCTCATCAGGTAAAAAACCATGTTCTCATCTATTGGAGCACTACTTGCTGCATGTGATGCGACGACATCATTTTCATCAACCATGAGACTTGGAATGGCTTCAACTTTTGCTTTAAGCGAAATCAGAGTGGCATGGTTACTTTGATGAGCCTCCACTTCTTTTGCACCGCTAAGAATATCCATTATCCCTCTGAAAACTACCTTTGCTTCGTCTGTGAGTACACCTTTTGCATCAACATTTCCATAACTGTTCGGTTTATAAAATCTCATTAGGTAAAGTATATCGATAACTGTTTTTTCATTACCAAGATAGTATGGGCGTACGTCGACATATGCATTCTCTGCGTTGACTCGCACACCAACGTAACCTACATTTATTTTACCACCAAAGTAGAAATCTTTAACTATAGTTTTTGAATCATTTTCGACGTCTATGAAAACATTTGAAATTAGCAAGTCGTCCTTAGAAGTCCCCAAATAGAGGTTGTATAGATTAAGTTTTGCGTTTCTTCTCACTTTTATTCTAAGATTACCAATGAAAAACGGGTGTTCAACGATTCGGACAAAATTTAACTCTCCACTTCTTACATCGATTAGTGTGTTGTCAATCTGGCTAACGTCGTTGACAACAATCGTTGTATCATTTTCCACAACGATATATTCTCCACTCGAAGAAAAGACATCTGCAAGTAGAACGAATTTTCTGTCAGTCCCCTCGAAGTCAAGCGTTTCAAGTAAGTTCAGACCATCAATATCCAGTGCTTCTAAACCTTTGTATGGTAAAACATTTGGCAAAGGAAGGCTTTTTAAACCTGTCCTTTTCCACATGGGGAACTTATAGGTTAGGTATTCAGAAAACCTTCTAATTCTCCATTCATCAAGCAGGTTATTCCCACTGGGTTTGAAATCATCAACCTTGTAATCTTCAGTGTCTATTGTCTTTCTTTGAGGAACAATGCCTCGTAAATTTTGATGCTCCAATCTTAAGGTCTTTTCTATTTTCGCTGTGTTCATATCATTCACCACCCTAATTAACCTATCGAGGATTCAATTTCCATATCAACAAGCCTGTTCAATTCTATTGCGTATTCAAATGGAAGTTCTTGGACTACTGGTTGTATGAACCCCTTAACGATAAGTCCTTTTGCCTCCAATTCGCTTAGTCCTCTGCTCATAAGATAGAAAATCTGCTCATCTTTGATTCTTCCTATCTTCGCTTCATGTCCTACATCGGAGTCTGTATTGTAAACTTCGATTATTGGAACTGTGTCACTTTTTGATTTGTTGTCTATCATAAGACCTGTACAGCTAACGCTTGCTTTTGAACCTTTTGCACTTTCCATAATCTTGAGCAGACCTCTGTAGAATGACCAGCCACCACCAATGCTTATACTTCTTGCATCTACCGTAGAACGTGTATTCTTACCTATGTGAATTACCTTTGAACCTGTATCTATATGCTGACCTGGACCTGCAAATGAAATTGAGACATTTTCAGAAACGGAATTATCACCTTTGAGTATCGTTGCGGGGTAAACCATCGTTTTGTAACTACCAAACGAACCTGATACCCAGGTCATAACTGCATCGTCTTCCGCTATTGCACGTTTAATTTCGAGATTGAACATATTCTTACTCCAGTTCTGCATCGTTAAGTATTTCATCTTCGCACCTTTTTTGACATACACTTCGACAGTTCCAACGTGTAGATTTACAACATCGTATTTTGGAGCTGTACAACCTTCTATATAAGTTACTTCGCTACCTTCATCAGCAATTATAACCGTGTGTTCGAACTGCCCACCACCGGGGTTACCGAAAAGAAAGTAAGATTGCAGTGGCAGAGGAACTTTCACACCTTTCGGAACGTAGAGAAAAGTTCCACCGCTCCAGAGTGCTCCGTGGAGTGCAGCGTATTTGTTGTCCGTAGGGGGAACGAGCTTCATGAAGTATTCTTTGACAAGGTCAGGGTATTCTCTAACAGCTGTTTCTATGTCTGTGAATATAACCCCGAGCTTTTTCAATTCTTCTTTGATGTTCTTATATATCATCTCAGAATCAAATTGAGCACCGACTCCTGCTAAGTATTTTCTCTCTGCTTCTGGTATACCAAGTTTGTCAAACGCCTGTTTGATTTCTTCAGGCACTTCTTCCCATGTGGTTGTTTTTTTAGCATTGGGTTTTACATATGGAACTATCTTTGATAAGTCCAGTTCTTCACGGCTAACACCCCAGTCAGGTTCGTGCCATTTTTCGAAAATCTCAAAAGATTTAATCCTGTGCTCAGTCATCCAAGCAGGTTCGTTTTTTGCTTCTGATATTTCGTATATAAGCTTTTTATTCAATCCAGCTGGCAGTTTTATCGCTGGTTTGACATTTACTTTTATTTCAAAATCTTCGCGTTTTTTTAGTTCATACAAAAGTTCATGGAGGTCACTCATCATTATCCCCCCTTATTTGGATGATTTGGCATCAACTGTGCCATTCACTATCGCGTATCCCGTTTCTTCTACCTCGTATGCGAGTGATTTATCACCTGTCAATGCAACCTTACCGTCGACGTACACATGAACCTTATCAACGTCCAAATAATTCAAAATCCTTGCATAGTGTGTGATTATCAACAACGAAGTGCCTTCCTCTTTCAGCTTATTAATCTGCTCCGCAACAATTCTCAACGCATCAACATCGAGACCCGAGTCAATCTCATCCAAAATCAAAAGCTTTGGTTTCAAAAACCTAGCCTGTAATATTTCTCCCTTCTTCCTTTCGCCACCAGAGAATCCGAGGTTAACAAACCTTTCCAGGAACTCTGATGGAAGGCCAACTTCGTTCAAAAGAGCTTTCATCTCTTTATCGAGTTGGAAAAATGTTTTATCTTCTCCGTGCAGCTTACGGTAGGCAATTAAAAGTAGCTGGTCGAGTTTAACTCCTTCAATTTCGTAAGGATTTTGGAACGTCATCATTATACCTTTTTGAGCCCTTTCGTCTGTTCTTAAATCAAGTATCGATTCACCTTCAAACAATATATCACCAGAGACAACTTCGTATTTCGGATTGCCCATAATCACATTTGCGAGTGTTGACTTACCCGACCCATTGGGTCCCATTATTGCATGAACTTCTCCTGTGCTTATTTCCAGATTTACACCTTTTAGTATAACTTTTTCTTCATCTCTTAGCTTTGCAACCAAATCTTTTACTTGCAACAGCATAATCGCACCTCCAAAAATTAGTAATTTTTATCTACTTAGTTACTCCTAATTTATTATACCATATGGTATTGGATTGTAAAGTAGACTTTGTACAAATTTTGAAAGGTGGAGGGAATGAGGTATAATAAAAAAGTGAGGTGGTATTATCTCGATGTAGGGGGGAAGGTTCTATGGCGAAGTCTTCGAGATTAACAACTATGATTATCGTGCTTATTCCAGTAGCGGTAGGTATAAACTATGCAGGTAAGTTTTTTGCAGAGGCTTTGAAACTTCCTCTTTGGCTTGACTCTGTAGGAACTGTACTTGCAGCTATGCTTGCTGGTCCGATTGTTGGTGGTATCAGTGGGGCAATCAACAACATTATTTACGGTTTAACTGTTGGTCCTGTATCTTTTGTATACGCACTCACGAGTATTGGAATTGGTGTTGCAGCAGGTTTGCTTTACAAAGCAAAGATGTTTGAAAACGCGTTCAGAGCTTTGATAAGTGGGTTAATTATAGCTATTGTTGCAACGGTTATATCTGTTCCAATAAATGTTATTTTCTGGGAAGGTCAGACGGGAAATGTGTGGGGAGACGCACTTTTTGCTTTCCTAAGGTCTAAAAACGTTGGTATTTGGTTGGCTTCCTTCTTTGATGAGCTCGTGGTAGATTTGGTGGACAAGGTTCTTACAGTTTTTATTGCCTACGGAATTTTCAAAGCACTACCAAAATCCTTAATGTATAGCTTTAGACAGGAGCAATAACACACCGTTTGCTTCTGGAGGTTGAGGCTTTGAAAACAATAAGCCTTTATGTTGATAAAGACACTTATGTGCACAAGCTTGAACCTGTGACAAAACTTTGGTATGCATTTACATCTGTTATGTTGACCTTTATATTCCCATCCATTTGGATGGGACTTCTCTTTCTTTCAATTTCCGTTTTTCTTTCACTTGTGGCGCGTGTTTTAAAAAATATGATAGGGCTTGTAAGTGCTGTCTTGGTTGTTTCACTGACGATGTTGGTAATTCAAGGGATGTTCTACAAAGAAAACGCCACGCTCGTTTTTACAATTGGTGACTTGAAATTTTACAAAGAAGGCTTGGTCCATGCAACGTTGCTTATAATACGCGTTGTGAATATGATAACAGCTTTTGGGTTGTTGATATTAACGACCAGACCTTCAGATATGGTGGCAAATCTCGTTCAGAAAGGGTTGTCACCAAAGTTAGGTTATATCTTATCATCAGTTCTCCAAATCATTCCTCAGATGCTCTCCACTGCATCAACAATAATGGATGCGCAACGCTCTAGAGGGCTTGAGACAGAAGGAAACTTTTCTCAAAAGTTAAAAGCTTTTTTTGCTCTTATCGGTCCTCTTGTTTTGAGTTCCCTTGTTGAAGCAAGGGAAAGAGCTATTGCTATTGAGATGAGAGGATTCGGTGCCACTAAAAGACCTACATTTGTTACATTGATACCGGAAACGCCTCCCGACAAGGTTGTTAAATTTATAATGAAATTCGTTTTGGTTATCGCTGTTGTTTGGAGGGTTACCTTGTGGATAATGAAGTGAAAAAAATTGTTGTAGAAAACCTTTCATACACTTATCCACTTTCTAAAACTAAAGCTCTAGACAATATTAGTTTTTCGGTTTTGCCAGGGGAAGTTGTGGGAATTATTGGCAGGAACGGAGCTGGTAAATCTACGTTGTGTTTGGCGCTTACAGGATTGGTTCCATCATTTTTTGGTGGAATACGTGCAGGCAAAGTTCTTATCGATGGGACAGATGTGCTTGAAATTTCGAAAGAGAAATTGGTAAGGAAAATAGGTTTGGTTCTTCAAAACCCATTTTCACAAATCAGCGGTGCCAAAATGACTGTCTTTGAGGAAGTGGCATTTGGGTTGGAAAACATAGGCTTAGAACGAGATGAAATGCTTGAAAGAGTTGAGAAAGTTCTACGCCGGTTAGACCTTTGGGACAAGAAAGACCAAAACCCTTTTGAACTTTCCGGAGGACAGTTACAAAGACTTGCTATTGCTAGTGTACTTGCTTTAGAACCAGAAATTTTAGTGTTAGACGAACCAACGTCACAACTTGACCCACAGGGCACAACGGAAGTTTTTGAGGTATTATCTGAGTTGAAGAAGATGGGAATTACGATAATCTTAGTGGAACACAAATTTGAAAAGATAGTTGAATATGTGGACAAGCTTGTTTTTCTTCATGAAGGAAAAGTGTTAGGTTATGGCACTCCTGAAGAGATTTTTTCAATGAGGGAAATAGGTGTATACAGTGTTGGCGAACCAATATATACATCCGTGTGTAAAAAACTAAACGCAAGGAAGCCTAATGGCAATTATCCAGTGCGCTTTGAAGAAGCGGTTGAAGTATTGAAAGGGGCTCTCAAAAACTATGGCACAAATAGTTAATGAAAGGTTGATAAAGATTGAGAATTTGTGGTTTGCGTATAAGAGGGAAGAATATGTTCTCAAAGAGATTTCGCTCACCATTGATGAGAGACCAACTGCTATTGTTGGTCAGAACGGTGCTGGTAAGACTACTTTTGTGAAATTGTTAAAAGCTTTGTTAAAACCAACGAAGGGCGATATCTGGATATTTGGTCGAAATACAAAAGATACAACTGCTGCAAAACTTGCAAAGACGGTTGGTTTGGTTTTTCAAAATCCATCGGATCAAATATTCAAAAGCAGGGTTTTGGACGAGGTCATGTTTGGACCGTTGAATGTCTTTAAAGATAAACAAAAGGCCTACGAAACCTCGTTAAGAGCTCTTGAAATTGTGGGACTTAGTAAGAAAAAGGAAGAACATCCGTATGATTTAACCCTTTCTGAAAGAAAACTTCTTTGTCTTGCCTCAGTTCTTGCTATGGAACCAGAAGTGGTAATACTCGACGAACCTACCATCGCTCAGGATAGGTATTCAACAAAGTTAATAGCCGAAATTATCCATCAGCTTGTATCTCTAGGAAAGTTCGTAATAACAATTACGCATGATATGGACTTTGTTCTTGAGAATTTTTCCAGAACGATAGTTTTTACCAATGGTGTTGTAATATCAGATGGTGAAACTGAAAACGTGCTATCTGATGATAAAACTTTGGAGAAGGCTCACTTAGAAGTACCATGGCTTATAAAATTAGCTCGGAGAATTGGTGTTAGTTATGGTGAGATAAAAAAATTGAGAGTTTGAAAAACTGGAGGGGATTTCGATGCTAAATTCTTTCGTGTTACTATTTCTCGCTGTGATTCTCCTCAAAGTATTGTGGGATATCACTCTTGATATTCTGAACATGCGATACTCTACAAGTCCAAATGCAAAAATACCAAATGTACTAAAAGACAAGATTTCTGAAGAGGATTTTGAAAAAGCAAAGATGTATCTCAAAGATAGAGTTACCCTCGGAGTGGTTATGAAAATTACATCGCTTATTCTCACATTGGTCTATGTATTTTTCCTCTTTCCATTTCTTGAAAAAGTCCTGGAAAGCAAGGGAACATTCATGTTGCAGTCGTTATTATTCTTTGGAATTTATGCTCTGATTGATTATTTAGTCGAACTGCCATTCAAAGTGTATTCCATCTTTGTTATTGAACAAAAATACGGGTTCAACACAACAACTCCGAAATTGTTTGTAAGAGACCAGATAATTGGAATCATACTTGGTGTTATCATAGGTGCGCCCATAGTTTCCGTCATGATGTGGCTTTTGAATAGATTCACAATCTGGTGGTGGCAGCTTTCGATTCTATCGACCGCATTCTTGTTGTTCTTCATGATTATCCAACCGTTAGTTATAGCTCCTCTCTTTTACAAATTCTCTGAATTGGACGATGAGGAGCTAAAATCGAAATTGCGATCGTTGTTGGATAAGTCGGGTGTTAAGGTTCCAAATATTTACAAAATGGATGCCTCCAAAAGAACGAAAAAGCAGAATGCCTATCTCACCGGTATTGGGAAGTCAAGACGACTTGTGTTGTTCGATACGATTTTGAGCTACAATCATGATGAAGTTCTTTCGGTTGTTGGACACGAGCTTGGTCATCATGTGAGAAAGCATATACCGAAACTTTTGTTAATAAACATTGGATTCATATCATTTGTGCTTTACATTACAAATGCAGTTTACCGATTGATTCTCGAAACAAAAATTTTTGGGGTCTCTCAACCATACACGGTGTTTGCTTATTCTTTTTTATTCATTTCATCGCTGATGTTCTTCTTAGAACCAATTTTGAATTATCTTTCACGAAAGATGGAATACGAGGCTGATGAATACTCTGCCAAACTATTAGGCACTCCAGAACCTTTGATATCTTCTTTGAAAAGATTGGTAAAAGAGAATCTATCAAATCCCAACCCAATGCCACTTTACAAGGTCTGGCATTACAACCATCCAGCACCAGAAGAGAGAATTAAAAGGTTGACGGAAATGGGGGGAGTTGGTAAAAATGGCTAGGAAACGTCAAAAACAAACTGCTTCGCTAAGTAGTATTCTAATTGCAATTATTGTAGCACTTGTTTTGTTTTTCCAATCGCAAGGTGAATACAAAAAGTGCTACGTTGTTGAAGTTGTTGATGGAGATACTTTAAAGGTAAATTTAGCGGGTGAAGAGTACAAAGTTAGACTTATCGGAGTTAATACACCAGAGACCAATCACCCTGTTAAACGCGTGGAACCATATGGTCCGGAAGCAAAAGCCTTTACAAAGAAAATGCTAACAGGAAGAGCGGTTTACTTGGAATTCGATGTCCAGGAAAAAGATAGATACGGAAGGCTACTTGCATATGTTTGGCTTGAAAAACCAGATCAGATAACTGATGAAGAAATAAGAACCAAGATGTTCAATGCGATACTTCTTCTTGAAGGTTACGCACAAGTTATGACAGTCCAGCCTAATGTAAAGTATGTTGATTATTTCTTGCAGTATCAACGCGAAGCAATGGAAGCTGGCAAAGGCTTGTGGGGACTTACAGTGTATCAAAAAAGTAAGAAGAAAAAATAATTCGTGGGCATTTGTTAACTACAATATTTTCAAAATTTCAAACATGAGTATTTAGAAATCACACATTGTAAAGAGATGAAAAGAAACAAAGAAGGTGGTAAATTAACAGAATTTACAACTTAAGTAAAACAAACACGGCTTTTTGAAACACCAACCACTTGTGATATAATTATCTTGACCCATACTATTCCAAGGGAGGGGATTGGGTATGAAGAAACTGGCGGTACTACTTGTGGTTGTTCTATTCATCACGTCTCTTTACGCTGCACTCGGTTTCAAGATAGGTGTTGTTACGGGAACTGTTTCACAAGGTGAGGATGAGTACAGAGGTGCGGAAAACGTTGTTAAAAAATACGGAAAAGAAATTATCCACGTAACATACCCAGACAAGTTCATGCAAGAGCAAGAAACAACGATTGCAAGAATCGTAGAACTTGCTTACGATCCGCAAGTTAAGGCGATAGTTATTTGTCAAGCTGTTCCTGGCACAACAGCAGCTATTAGACGGGTTAAGGAAATGAGAAAGGATATCGTCTTTGTTGTTGGTGTTCCTCACGAGGACCCAGCAGTTATTTCTTCCGCAGCCGACGTCATACTTGAAGTTGACACACCTGGCCGTGGTAGAACAATCGTAGAGCTCGCAAAGAAAATGGGTGTTGAAACGATTATCCACTATTCTTTCCCAAGACATATGAGCTATAAGCTACTTGCTGAGAGAAAAGATATCATGGAAAAGACAGCTAAGGAAATGGGTATCAACTTCGTGTTCGTTTCTGCCCCAGACCCACTTGGTGAACAAGGTTTGACAGGTGCACAGCAGTTTATACTCGAAGACGTTCCAAGACAACTTGCAAAATACGGTCCAAAGACAGGTTTCTTCTCAACAAACTGTGGTATGCAAGAGCCTCTTCAGAAAGCAATTCTCAAGCACGGTGGTTATTATCTCGAACCATGCTGTCCATCTCCAACACACGGATTCCCAGGGACACTCGGAATTAAGATTCCTGAAGACAAGAAAGGCGATATGATGTACATACTTAAAGTTGTGAACCAAAAAATCGTTGAAATGGGTGGTGCGGGTAGATTTGCAACATGGCCAGTTCCAATGAACATGCTCTTTGTTGAAGCTGGAGTAGAGATTGCTAAAGCACTGGTGCAGAAAAAAGTTAGCCCGACTAATCTCAACGGTATAAAACTTATCGTAACGGAAGAGGCTAAGAAGAAATATCCGAAAGCAGAGATACAGGTTAGAACTCTTGAACCTTACAAGAACTACTATATGTTCATCCACAAATCAGTTATCTTTGGAGTTGACAAGTTCTAATACGTTTGAACTTAATTCCTGAAATCAAGGTGTCGGCTGTTTGCCGACACCTTTCAATTAAACCTTATGGCTTTTTGTTTCTTTCTTTCAAGTGTCGGATGTCTTTTAGAGCCTTTAAATAGGGGGATGAGCTATGAAAACTGTTTTAGAAATGAGGAACATTTCAAAGTTTTACTATGGTAACCAGGTTCTAAAGAACGTTTCTATCTCAGTGGGAGAAGGCGAAATACTCGGGCTGGTAGGTGAGAACGGGGCGGGTAAATCAACTCTCATGAACATTCTTTTTGGGATGCCAGTTATACATTCCACAGGAGGATTCGAAGGAGAAATTTTCTTCGAAGGGCAAAAGGTTGATATAGATTCTCCATCAAAAGCTATGGAACTTGGAATAGGAATGGTCCACCAGGAATTTATGCTACTTCCTGGATTTACAGTGACGGAGAATATTAAACTCAACAGAGAAATTACCAAACCCAACTTTCTCAGTAAGATGTTAGGGACAAAGGGAAGAAGACTCGAAACTTTAGACATACAGGCAATGCGAAAAGATGCGCGCCAAGCGCTTGACACCATTAAGATGCATTCAATTGACGAGATGGAATACGTTGCTTCGTTACCTGTTGCTCACAAACAATTTGTCGAAATAGCACGTGAAATTGACAAAAGAACATTGAAGCTCCTT
The DNA here is from genome assembly GCA_964452455.1 of uncultured Fervidobacterium sp. GTDB lineage: Bacteria > Thermotogota > Thermotogae > Thermotogales > Fervidobacteriaceae > Fervidobacterium. The sequence continues at coordinate 12,554 of CAYVMA010000014.1, forward strand.
GTATTAGATGAACCTACCGCAGTCTTGACCGAATCAGAGGCGGAGAATTTATTGAACATTATCAGATTACTTTCGGAAAAAGGGATTTCTGTAATTTTTATCTCACACCGTCTGCACGAAATACTCGAAGTGGCGCATAGGATAGTTATACTTAGAGACGGTCAAGTTGTTGCTGAAGGTAGGAAAAACGAGTTTACAGTATACCAAATTGCAGAAAAAATGGTTGGTCGAAAGATAGAAAGTGTTCAACTCCCGCCTAGAAAGAAAGAGATAAGTGAAAATAATGTAATAATGTCGATAAAGCATCTGAAAGTTCATATGCCTGGTGAAGAGGTTAAAGATTTTTCCATTGATATAAGAGAGGGAGAAATCTTAGGAATTGGTGGATTGGCTGGTCAGGGTAAGCTCGGAATTGCGAACGGTATTTTTGGACTCTACCCTGCCGAAGGTGATGTAAATTATATGGGAAAACCTTATCAGTTAAATTCTCCGATGTATGCATTGAAGAGCGGAATTGTTTATGTTTCTGAGGACCGCAGGGGTGTTGGCTTACTACTTGACGAGTCTGTTGAAATGAACATAGTTGCAACCGCTATCACAGCATTTGGAATGTTTACAAAGAAATTCTTGGGCTTTACTGTATACGATAGAAAAGCTATCAGACAACATGCAGAGAATTTGATAAAAGAACTGGACATCCGATGTAAAGGACCTACACAACCTGTAAGGAGACTCAGCGGTGGTAACCAACAAAAGGTCTGTCTTGCACGTGCGTTTACATTGAATCCAAAGCTCTTGTTTGTATCAGAGCCGACACGAGGAATAGATGTCGGTGCAAAAAAACTTGTGCTTGATTACTTAGTAAAACTCAACAGAGAGCATGGGATTACCATCGTACTTACCTCAAGTGAATTAGCAGAATTGAAGTCTATATGTGACAGAATAGCAATCGTTGCTGAAGGTAAGCTCGCTGCAGTCCTACCACCAACAGCTCCAGATGTTGAATTTGGTTTAGCTATGGCTGGCGAGTTAAAGGAGGTAAAAGTAAATGGGTGAGACTGTGGATATAAAGAGCTTGGTTACTCAGATTTTTAAGAAAATCGATATCCCAATATTGGTTATCGTTCTTTTCTTGTTATCTTTGTTTGTTTTAGCTGCATTTACTACAGTTTCGATACCAGGATTGATAAGTGATTCATTGGTGAGGATTGGTATGAACGGTGTATTAGTTCTTGCTATGCTTCCAACAATTAGAGCAGGCATAGGTCCGAACTTTGGGTTGCCCGTTGGTATTATTGGTGGGTTGTTGGGAATGCTTATTGTCATGGAAAATCAGATAATGGGACCTATCGGATTTTTTGTGGCAGTTGTTATTTCGATAGGCTTTAACCTGATTTTTGGTTGGATATACGCTTGGTTGCTTGACAAGGTACGTGGTCAGGAAATGATGGTGGAAACATATGTTGGATACTCGATAGTTGCGTTTATGTCCATCATGTGGCTTGTGCTTCCTTTTAGAAATCCTGAGATGGTATGGGCAATTGGTGGCGTGGGATTGAGATATACGCTAACACTTCAGGGATACTTTGATAAAGTTTTGAACAACTTTCTAAGGTTTAGAATCTTTGGAGACCTATACTTTCCAACTGGTTTGATACTGTTCTTTGCCTTAATGTGTTTCATTGTATATTTATTCTTCAAAACACGGGCGGGATTGTCTATCGATTTGGTAGGTCAAAATGAAATGTACGCGATTAGTTCAGGTGTAAAGCCAAGAACTGCGCGAAGAAATGCGGTTATCCTGTCAACGGTTTTGGCAGGTATAGGTATCATTGTTTATGCTCAAAGCTATGGTTTTGTACAACTTTACCAGGCGCCTTTGTTTATGACATTTCCAGCGGTTGCTTCGATTCTAATAGGTGGTGCTTCAATAAGGCGGGCTACTATAACAAACGTTGTAATGGGAACAGTCATCTTTCAAACTCTTCTGACTGTCGCGTTGCCAGTGCTGAGTCAAGTAACACGTGGTGATATTACCGAGGTTATGAGACTCATAGTCAGTAATGGCATGATACTCTACGCACTGACACGCGCGCCAAAGGAGGCAAACTGATATGGAAAAGAACGTAAAAAACAGAATAAAATTAATCCTTCTGAGCAATATAGTTCCCATAGCTTTCTTTGTACTTACCTTAGGGGCAGTTATTGCAGCAAAGATTCCTCCTTTGTTCCTGATATCCGAAGTTGTTCGAAGACTTAGTAGAAATACATTCTTAGTCCTTGCACTTATAATACCAGTTGTTGCGGGGCTTGGCTTGAATTTTGCGATAGTCTTGGGTGCTATGGCAGCTCAAGCTGCACTCTTTTTCGTTGTGGATTGGAACATCACGGGTATAAAAGGTATTCTGCTGTCAATGATTATCGCAAGCTTACTTTCAATCTTTCTTGGTTGGCTTGTTGGTTTAACACTAAACAGGGCAAAAGGACGAGAGATGATAACTTCTATGATTCTTGGGTTCTTTGCAAATGGTGTTTATCAGCTCATATTCTTATTCTTTATTGGTTCATTAATACCATTTTCGAAGACAGATATGCTCTTACCACAAGGTGTGGGTTTGAGAAATACTGTAGACCTTTATGGGACGGTTGCTGGAGCGTTGAATAATATATTCGTTGTGAATATAAAGTATGTAAGCATATTTATCGTCCCGCTTCTATTTGTAGTGGGGTTGTGTTTATTCATAACCTTCCTTTTGAAGACAAAACTAGGTCAGGATTTCAAAGCGGTTGGTCAGGATATGCATATTGCAAGGACCGCCGGTATTGACGTTGACAAAACAAGAATTATAGCAGTTATTTACTCAACCGTTCTTGCGGCAATTGGTCAGGTCATATATCTTCAAGACATAGGAACGATAAACACATACAACAGCCATGAGCAGATAGGTCTTTTCTCAATCGCCGCACTCTTGGTTGGTGGTGCATCCGTTCAAAAAGCTTCCATATGGAACGCGATAATCGGTGTAATACTTTTCCATACACTCTTTGTCGTTGCACCGAGCGCAGGTAACAGATTGTTCGGACAACCACAGATAGGAGAATTCTTCAGAGAATTTATGGCTTATGCTGTTATCGCATTTGCACTTGCAATGCACGGTTGGAAAGCAAGGAAGGCAAGACATTGATTGAATATTTCAAAAAAAAAAGAATAACGGGGGATGAGTCCCCCGTTTTTTCATAAGTTGGTTACTATTGCCTGCTTAAATCACTTCCTGTACAAATACGAAATCATTACTTTGGCTGTGGAAGTTGGTAGCTCGGTTAGAGCAAACAAAACCTCTTTTCCTGAAAGAATAATTAGACAGGAAGGTTCTGAGCTTTTTGCGAGTTCAAAAATTCTCTGTGTATAATCATCAGGCCGCTCTGTGGAGGTGAGAATATATGGGTAGTGAATTCTTGACATCTGACGGCATAAAGATTGAATACGAATATGTGAATCATTGTGATGTGAACGATGAAGCGACTTCAGTAGTCTTTTTGAATGGTATATTCATGCATTATGAAAGTTGGAAAGTTTTTTCAAAAAACATTCCAAAAAACATTCCAGTGTTGTTTCATAATTTCCGCTGTCAGTGGGGTTCTGGCTGTGCAGTAGATGAAGAATGTTCATTTGAAAGGCATGTGGAAGATTTAAAAGAGCTCTTGGATTACCTTGGCATCAAAAAGGCAAAATTTATTGGCACATCGTATGGTGGAGAAGTTGGCATGCTGTTTGGAGCAAAGTATCCAGAGTACGTAGAGTCGATGATGATTATCACTTCTACAGCACGCATTGACAATGTCATGAAAAGTAAAGCTTTGAGATGGAAAGATGGTGCCAAAAGTAGAAACTCTGAAATTTTTGTCAACAGCTGGCTTTCGGATGTTTATAGCGAACTGTATATAAATTCTGTTGGCAATCTATCCCAGATTATTGCCTCAAGACTCACAGGATTTAATTACGAAGGCGCAGAAAGGCTGCTCGAGGCGTTTCTCAGATTAAATGAACTGAACCTGCTCGAAAGAATTAAGAATTTTGAATTTCCAGTTTTAATTGTCTCGGCTGAAGAAGATAATATAAAACCAAAGAAATTTAGCGAAGAGATTTACAAACATGTAAAAAATGCTCTGCATTTAACAATTCCAAACTCAGGACATGCAGTTGTAGTTGAAAAGCCGAAAGAAATTGGTTATTTGATAAGTACATTTGTTAGAAACTGGAAAGTATAAAAATTCTTCAATAGGTTAATTAAAACGCGAACGGAGAAGATTTATATGGTGCATATGAAAAAGCACATAAGTTTTCTTATATCTATTGTTTTTTCAATACTCATCTTTTCCCATGCACTGGTAGTTTCGAATATGTCCGGTGCAAATATATCCAACGCTATTCCAATAAACAATATACAGATTTCGCAAGTGTTGTACAAAGTCCTTGAAAAGGATGGTAGTTTTGTGTGGTTGACATTCCAAGGCAAAAAAGGCGAGAGTTTGTATTTTCAGGTGGGTACACCTAAAACTGATAAATACAAAGAATTAAAGCCAGCAGTTGCAGTCATAGGTCCGGGATTGCCAAAAACAAACAATTTGCCATTTGAAATTCCTGATGGTATGGGG
>CAYVMA010000015.1:0-9851 GCA_964452455.1 uncultured Fervidobacterium sp.
TAACCACCCTTTTTTTGATTTTGCACCCCCTTACCCGGTTTATATTATAAAAAAAAAAAAAAAAAAAAAAAAATTCCAAATGATTTTTCAAATTTCAATTAGTTGTTAAATCAAAGAGATTCTAATCAATTGACACAAAAAAACATGTAGTGTAAAATTATGTTGAACGCTGTTGACAAAATTTACAGGACATATTAAGAATTTTCGCTGAAAGGAGGTATTCGGGTGAGCAAAAATATATCTACAGAAAATGTTTTGCCTATTGACAGTGTTGTTGAAATGCACGTAAATGAGAAGTCCAAAAAACGTTTGTTATACCTTACTTCCATCATGTGGATGTTCGATGCTGCCGGTGTGCTTGCTTTATCTTTCACACTCCCTTCTATCAGTAAAGAGTGGGCACTTACCGTTCAGCAATCTGCGAACATTCTAAGTTCAACATTTCTTGGTATGCTCGTTGGTGCTTTGAGTGTTGGTTTGGTTGCCGACTTGTTTGGAAGAAAGCTTTCAAATTTAATCTATTTTCTGATGACAATTTTATTTTCAACAGCACTTGGCTTTACAAACTCAGCAAACACCTTTATGTTTTTCCGTTTTCTTGCAGGTATCGGTTACGGTGGTTTGATGCCATCTGTTAATGCTTACTTTGCCGAATTCTTAGGCAAAGCACTCAGGGGTGCTTACCTTGTTTTGCTGGAAGCAAGCTGGGCTTTTGGAAGTATACTGATAGGGCTTGTTGCTGTTTTGACAGTTCAAAACAACTGGCGAATAACCTACTGGGCTTTCGCATCTGGACTTTTATTACTTCCCGTTCTACTCAAGTTACCCGAATCTCCAAAATTCGCGTTTAAAAAACATGGGAAGGTTGGTTTAGAAAGGGTATTAAGAATACAGCTAAGAGAAGAAATTGAACCAATCCCTGAAAGTAAAATCACAATATTGGATATCTTAAGAAAACCTTACCTTACTCGAACGCTCATGATTTGGACAAGCTGGTTTGTTGTTAGCTTTGTTTACTATGCATTATTTTCCTGGGCTCCAAAGATATTTGCTCAGCAAGGATTAAGTGCGACAAAATCGCTGTGGTTCACTTTCTTTATGATGGTCGCACAATTGCCTGGTTATCTCTCAGCTGCATACTTTATTGAAAAACTCGGTCGAAAAAAATCACTCATGCTGTATTTCCTTGGTATGGCTGTAACTGCCATTCTTTGGGCATTTGTTTCAAATACTCTTCAGTTAATCATCGTTGCCTTGTTACTTTCATTCTTCACGCTCGGTGTTTGGGGGCTTGTGTATGCTTACACACCCGAGTTATACCCAACTTCAATGAGAGGAACTGGAAATGGTATGGCTGGAGTTATTGCAAGGATTGCTGGTATTTTGGCCCCACAGTTTGCCGGTTATATGTTTGCTTTGAATAAATCACTTTTGGAAATCTTCTCTTGGCTTGCTCTTTTATCACTTATCGCGTCGGTTGTTGTTTTGATATTCGGAATTGAGACAAAAAACGCAGAAATCAGCTAATGAAATAAGAAAAATACAAAAATACAAAAATGAAACCTGCCAGCGCAAGCTGGCAGGTTATTATTTCTTTGCTTAATTTCAAGACTATTTGATAACCACAGGTATCAACGTTGCATACGCCTGATCAGGAATGTAAGATTTGAGCATTTCTTCTTGGGTGTATCCTTCTGGGGCAACGATATCAAGCACCCAAGGTGCGTAGTCTTTTGAATCTGATGGGTAACCACCAAGTGTCCATTGTGATGCATTTGGTGTAACCGCCCTTATATGATCCGTTCCAAAACCATCTTGGCTCATTGAAAGTATATAAGCTTTGATGCCTTTCTGGATATCGAGGAATTTCTTGAATACGACGATGTATATTACCTTGTCTGCAGGATCCGCTTCGTATGTTATTGCTTCTGTTATCTCTTTCCCGTCGGCTGTCGCAAAGACTTGACCATAGTCTGGCCAACCTGCAATCTTGATGAAATAGTCCCAAGGTTCCTTGAATTGGACTCTTGCACCTTCTTTGTAAGTATCAGTCCTCCCACCATCTTTTGTGTCAAGGTAAATATTCACAAGTTGGTGTGAAAATCCTTTCGGTGATGCCCATGGATTGGTCATCTCTGCAAATTTAATTGCAAATACGTATGCATCTTCATTTTCGAGCACAGTAACCTCGGTTATATCCCAAAGTCCTTTGTAAGGTGCAAATGCTGGGTCTTTTGGATATGTGTATGTTCCAAAGCCGTAATCATCTCCGACTTTGTCAACGAATTTAGCAATAACATTACCTGAAATCATACTTGGTGTCCTAATAGCAACACCTTCGGTTGGAACTACTTGGTCTTTCCCATCAACAGATACTACAACGAAAACGTTGAACGTTTCTCCACTTTTCACACCGATTATGTCGTAGGGTATTTCGAATTCTACCACTTCATCAACAGCAGTCTTAAATGGATTCGCTTGAAGAACCCATGTATTGTCTCCCATGGCTGCAAAGAATGAACCACGTTTTCTTACTGGGTATGTTTTCATATTTATAGAAAATCTGAAGCCAACTTTTTTGGTAAGTTCCGTTCCGTTGTAGGTCTTTGTATTTGCAGAAGTCATTCTCGGAGAATCGGTATATACTTCAACAAGAATATTCTGGTTGAGATAATCTTTTGCAGGTTTATCAAGCTCTACTGCAACGTAAAACGCTGACGATGTTCTTGCTACATATGCTCCTTTGAAAATTGCTGTTGCCTCAAAGTAAGCTGTAGCTTTTTCTACATCAGTGAGTTTACCATCAACTGAGTACTCAACTGACCTCACAATGTTTTCTTTTGGCATTTCAACTTTCTTTTCTTCTACTTCTAACTGGACTCTTGGTGCCCCTACTTTCAGCAGACCATCTTCTTTCCAAACTTCGAATACCCCGTTCTTTCCGCCAAATCCATCATCTACATATGCTGGTGCATTTGGGTCAGTTACCCAATCTTTTCCATCGACTACGAACTTGTATTGATAAACACCAGGTGTCAACTCAAGGACAGCTTCCCACCAACCATCGCCTGCACTGTAGCACTCTGTATCCGATGAACTCCAGTTATTGAACGAGCCAGCAATGAAGACATATTTCGCATCTGGTTTATAAAAGCGGATGACAACATACACGTTTTCCTCAATAGAGAAATTCTCCTCTCTTTCTTCGTTAATTTCAATCTTTCCAGCGATATCGGGAGCAGGAGCCACTATAACCAACTTTCCATCCTTAAGAGCAAGTGTAAATACACCATTCTTTCCACCAAAGCCATCGTCTGTGTAACCTGGCGCATCAGGGTCTTCTTTCCAAACCTTACCACCATCGATAACAAATTTGTACTGGTAAGTCCCCGGTTTCAACTCAAGTTCCGTAATCCATGTGTCGCCTTCTCTTCTCATTGGGTTGGCTGTGGTCGACCAGTTGTTAAATGTCCCAGCAAGATGGACCGTATTCGCTTGTGGATAGGTGAATGTGAAAATAACCTTGTTCCCCTCAACTTTTAAAGCCGCAAGTGAAAGAATGCTAATCAAGAGCGCAAAAACTACCAATCTTTTCACCCAAGCCATGCGTATCCCTCCTTTTTTTTGAGGTGTAGAATTACAACCTGTTTATATTTTCCCATATCCGTGCCAAATTGTTACACAAATTGGAACATTTCCAGAAAATTCTACAGCCGCGTCAAAAAGATAGAATTGTGAGGTACGTCATCAATGGGGAAAATTCAATAGACACAAAAAGGCGGGCAAAACTAACCAAATATGCACATCCCAAAGTTCGTGAGATGCGCGTATACATTAAAAACTGCCGCGAAATGCGGCAGCTTGTTGGTATTTTTTTAAATTTGTCCGAAATGAGTCATTTGAGTGTTATTCCAAAAATATGCACATTGATTTCACGTGGCAAAATTATTTCCTTCAATGCCTCGTTTAAATTTGAAATATCCAATTCGTAAAGGCTCAGTCCACACTTTATATATTGTCGTTCCCCACTTTGTATGTATCGGTAGTCAAATTCAATTGCATTAGGTTGATTACACCAATCGTTAATTTTAACAGAATAGGCCATGTGATTTATTAGAAAGTCAACCTTGTAATCACCATGATTTGCAGCCGCCAGTACGTATATCTTAGTGCAATTAATTGGTTGTTGAAAAATTATCTTTTGACCACTGCAGCGAACGTTATCATTTCCATTCACTACAACTTCAAAAGGCACACCACTAATTCTTGTTATTCCCTCTGACACTTCGTTTTCAGGAAGGTATGCCCCCACAATACCTCCAAGATTATCGAAGTTCCCAGGCTTCTGAGGCATGGCAAAACCATCATTATTGAAGAGTTCTCGGAGATCAAGAATAGTAAATCCGTCCAAAACTTTTAATTTCGGAATTAGCGTGTTAAAAACACTATGTTCTCTACTCAAAAAAAGAGCCTTATCAACTATTTTAGTTTTTCCGTCGTTGAAATCATAGTAAAGTGTCATTACTTCGTCGTTCATTTTAAACGTAATTCCTGTATTTTGAGGAATTAATATTAATTGATCAAGTAGACATGAGTTGGAAACCGATACGTTTATAGTTCTGCTAACTTCAATTTCACCTATTTCAAAAATACCACTTCCTGATATTTCTTTCTTTGCTTGCGATTTCGAAGAAACGGTGACTGTCGTATTTTTCAAATCGCCAGACAGAAGAACAAAGTAATGACCTTCCGGTATCTCCAATATCTCTTTTTTCAACCTTGCTTTGCCTTCGATTTGAAACGCTGCACCACCGCCGAAATCTCCAGAAAGGAACCGGACACTGAAAAGTCCTGGATCGAAAGCTTCAAGTTCTAAAACTTTCATACCATTCCTTCCCAAGATAACAGGATCGGTCGCAAGGTCCTGAAAATTGCTTGGAAGTTTAGTTGCGTATAGTGATGTTCTTAATGCACAGATGGTTGACTCCGCACCTGCATTCCGGTTGTAGTGCATGTATTCTAAACCATCGTAACCTTCTCCATTTTCACCTAACATCCTTACATTTAACCTATTCCCACCATATAACCAGGCAGCTAACAAAGCTGAATAATAAGCATATTTCTCATCCTTCGTTATCTCATATAATTTAACTGAAGGGACAGCAACACATTCAAGCGCATAAGCAAGTTCGGGAAAGAGTTTTACGTATCTTCCAATGGAGTAAATCAGGCCTGTCGAGAGAAGCAACGGAACTTGGACATCTAAAGATTCTCGGGCAACTGAGAGATAACGGTTATCACCAAGCACTTTGTACGCCTCAATAAGTGCCTCAGCATAATGATTCCCCCATCCATTCCAGTTGAACCTGTCTTGGTAAACAGAAAAGAAACCCAATAAATACTTGTAGTCTTTCCAGTGATAATTGATAAGTTCATTAGTGTATTTTATTAGTTCTTTCTTTGCATTTTCATCTTTTGTTGAAGTGACGTAATAAGACAATCCAAGAACATACATTGAAAGCTGATCCCCATATACAGGTGGCGATTTCTTAATCGCACTGTACGCTTTTCTTACTGCGTTAAGAACTTTCTTATCGTTATAATGTTGCGAAAGTTTCGATAGTGCCGCAAAAGCGCGAAGAGTCCACCAAGACGATGCCTTTTCACTCGTGGCACCATATTTGTTTATTGTGCCATCCTGCCAAGCAAAGTTGTAGAACTCACCATCGGTTGACTGCATTTGAAGTACGAACTTCGAAGCTTCGATTGCAAGAAAAAGGTATTTCTCGTCTTTCAGAATTTCATATGCCTCTGTATACAAAAGCACAACGCGGGCTGCATCGTCTACGCAAAAGTCTCCTTCGTTTAGAGCTGTTGTCACCTCGAAATAATCACCTTTATTGTTAGCGTAAACCCAGTATCCTTTCACAACCTCACCGTTCAAAGTGAATTGCTGACTGAGTCTTTCAAGATGTGTATTGTTGAAAATCATACCCCCGAAGTAAATGTAAGAAACAAAAACCGTAAGAAAAGTGGCAAATATCTTCTTCATCTGGAGCATCACCCTCTCTATGAACCATACTTATTTGCAAATCAAATAAAAGAGGCCGGACTCCCGGCCTCCGGAAAAGTATTACTATTTTATTCGCCTATTTTCAAGCTTCTAAATGAATCACTTTTTGCCTCGATGAATTTGATAGCCTCTTCTACATTCTTGGCACTATATAAGCTGAACAGTCTCAAGTGTTGCACAACGTCCCCCGCTTTATATCTATTTGGCATATCCTCGACTTTCATTGAATAAACCCCTGTAGTTGACGGATATGCTTCGAATTCTCCTGGCATCCATTTGAATACTCCGTCACGGAATTCAAGACTTTCGTAAACCCATGTGTCGCCATCTAACCACTTTTTGTAGTCAGCGGGGATAACCGGGATTTCTGGGAGAATTTCAGCAACTCCAACGTTACCTTTTGGTGAGAAATTGGTTCTCCATCTTTCCATCGAAGCAAATATATAAGTAGCACCCCACCATAGTGGTTTCATACTATTTCCAGCGGGGAATGTGATATATGGCATGTTGTCAACCCATGTAATTGCGTTTCTTTGCAACCAGTACTCGTATGGAGTGATGTTAAGTTGGTCTGCCCATACGAGCCGTCTGAAAACTGGGAGGATATGCAAAGCATCATCAAACGCTGGAATTATTGGTCTTGTAATCATTGTTTGAAGTTTCATCATATCAGCGTAGTTTTCAAAAACGAATTTATTGTCGACAAGAATATCACCATTCTTGAAAAGATGAGTGACAAGCTCCTGCTTTAGACCATTGAATTTCTCAGATTTAAGAGTTGCAACAATACATACTGCAACAGGACCCGGATCAAGCACCTTTAATGAAACTACCCTAAAAGCGCCACTTGTTTCCTCGTGGTGATCTCCAAGTTTTCCATCAACGTAATATGTAGAATTGTACCAACCGCTAACTCTTGCAATTCCAACTTCGTCAACTAACTTTGCTTTTACACTGCCAAATTTGGTAACTTGCAAAAGTCCGTGGTCATTTACCACAGCTTCTATACTCTCGTCAACAGCTTTAATAGTCCACCCCTTTGAGTCTTTTACAACTTCAAACGCCTTCGGGTATACAACTGCTTTTCCTGGAGTATCCTGAATAACTATCTGTGTATTCCCTTTTGCGATGAAAACTAAATAATCAGGTGCAGATATACGTCCGTTACCGTCAATATCTTCGAGCTGGAAAGGCACTTCCATGCCTTCTACTAAGATTCTCAAACTTGTCCACTCTGGTTCAAAGTCTTCGGGAATCATGTCAACCAGTTTCCCCATCTGCAGAACTACTGGTACCTCAACTTGGCCAGCAACCACAGGTATAGAAAAAGACCCTGCAAACGCCACTGAACCTAATAAAATAGCAAACAATAGAAACAACTTTTTCATGCTAACCCACCTCCTTGGAAGAGTATAAACAAAAAGAAATATGTAAGCGATTTCATACTGGTTGTATTATATATTCTTTTTTGCACAATTCGAAACCACTTTAATCTCGGAAATTAATAAATACAGTCATTTATAAATAGAAACATTGATTCTACTCTTTTAAATTAAAATTTTCTTGTTTTTTCTATAACTTCTATTTTTTTGAACTATTCTTCACAACTGGTATAATATGTTTGATGTGTAAACGCTTACATTTAAAAATGCCCGCTTGGTGGATTTAATTACTTGGTAAAATCCCTCTTGGAGGTGAATTAATTATGGTTTCGATAGATGATGTGGCAAAAAGAGCAGGAGTTTCAACTGCAACAGTTTCTAGGGTTCTAAACGGAACTGGATATGTTTCCGAACAAACTGAGATGAAAGTCTTAAAAGCCGTCAAAGAACTTGGATATGTCCCGCACGTCTCTGCCAAAAATTTAGCACGTAAAAGGACATTCAGCGTAGCAGTTGTTATAAGTCAGAGGATAAAGGAACTCATCCAAACTGACGTCGGGATATTCTACAAAATAATCCTTGAAGCGATTGAAAACACGGCAGGTATTTACAAAATTTCATTAGATACACTTTTGTTGGAAGAGATTTTTGAAAGCAAACATCAAAAATACGACGGATACATACTGGTTGGGAGCGACGCTTCTGAGGAAGAGATAGAGAAAATTTCGAAAAATGGTAAAGTTGTTTTGGTAGACCATTATATCGACGGGCTTAGGATTGATAGTATCGTCAGCGATGGCTACGATGGTATATTCTACATAACCAAAAAATTCATAGATAGCGGTTTTAATAGGATTATCCACATTCATGGACCTTTAAAGTACTATGGTTTTCGGGATAGATACAATGGTTACGTGGCCGCTATGACAAAATCTGGAAAGCTCCCAATTACATTTGAGTACGACGACCTACACGAGGAAATTGACACTGTCTTAAAAAGAGCTCTCCGTGATTGGGTGCCTGAAGTCATAATATGTTCCAATGATCCAATTGCTATTAGGGTACTTCATAAGTTAAAGGACTGGGGGTACAAAGTACCAGACGATGTGAGTATTATTGGATTTGATGATATACCAGCTGCTGAAAAGGAAGGTTTGTCTACTTTACGTGTCCAAAAGGTTGAACTGGGTATAAATGCTGTAAAAAGAATTAACGAGATTCTTAGTAAGCAATTCATTCATCCATATAAACAGTGTATTTACACAACTTATGTGAAAAGGAATAGTTCGGTTATATAGAAATAATTCAGAGCTTTGGAAATATTGCTCAGACTATCCAAAGAGGAGGGATAAAGTATGAAAAGGATATTTGTATTGTTTCTGATGGTGGTGTTCTCGCTAGTCAGCTTTGCAGTTAAGTTAACCTTCTGGACAGCCCCAAACGCTTTTCAAGAAGAGTTCTGGAAAACAGTTGTAGCACAATGGAACAAAATGCGCCCTGATATTCAAATCGAAGTTCAAACTATTCCAGCCGCTGGGAGCTCAGAAGAAGCTATCTTAAGTGCAATTGCAGCAGGGAATGCTCCAGATTTTTCAGAGAATATCTTCAGTGGCTTTGCTGCGCAACTTGCCGAGATTGGTGCAATTTATCCTTTTGACAACTTCGGAACGGATTTCCAAAAACTTATTGAGACCAGGAAAATGAAAAACATCATGGAAACATGGAAAATCAAAGGTAAATATTATGTCTTTCCTATTTACTCAAACCCGATGATTTTTTGGTGGCGTGGCGATATTCTAAAAAGTTTGGGCTACAACGAACCTCCAAGAACATACGGGGAAATCTATGAACTTAGTAAGAAATTTGCTGATGGTAAAAAGAAATTCACAATGCAAGTCATATCTGGTAGAAACTGGTGGGACAGATGGTTTGATTTCATCACATATTACTACGCCGCTACCGGAGGAAAAACATATATAGACGTGGAAAAACGTAAGGTCAATTTTGGCGATGAAGCAGGAAAATCTATTGTGCAGTTCATCTATACAATGTTCCAGAATAAGTGGACCGCAGTTGAATTAGGCACAAATCCATTCTACAATGGCACGATACTGGCAAAGATAACAGGTCCTTGGGAAGTTAACTGGGCTAAAGAGACTTTCCCGAAGGTGGTTCCAAACATTTGGTTTTCTGCTCCTCCTGTTCCAGACAACTATCCCAAAAATAAGCCTATCTACACATTTGCAGATACCAAAGGTCTTGTTATTTACTCAAATTGTAAAGATAAGAGAGCAGCATTTGAATTCATATCGTGGGTCTTCTCAAATGTCCAGAATGATGTACTATGGATTGAAAAAACGCAAATGCCCCCTGCCAGAGAAGATTTGACAACTAAT
>CAYVMA010000016.1:0-5477 GCA_964452455.1 uncultured Fervidobacterium sp.
ATCCTTTTTGGTTTTGGTTGCCCGAAGACATTGTTGCCCCACCAGTTATCGTTTCTTAAATAAACCATTCTGTCATCGGAATATGTTTCAGGCATGTAAGGTCCCGTGCCTATCGCCTTTTCGTTTGCACCTGTTAAAACCTCGTCCTTTGACATCTTTGACCAAATATGATCTGGGATTATTGGTAATTGATACAACTGGTAATACCATTCGTGATATCTTGGCGATGAGAATGTGAATACTACGGTATGATCGTCAGGTGTATCAACTTTTGCTATCCAATTCCACAGATAGCTGTAGGAAATCTCAGGTATCTTCTTTGCAAGTTCAAGTGTAAACTTTACATCTTTCGAAGTGAATGGTATCCCGTCATGCCATGTAACTCCTTTTCTTAGTTTAATCTCGAAAGTATTTTTCGAGGTCCACCTTCCACTTTCTGCAAGCCAAGGAATTAGTTCATCCTTAAGTGGGTCGTATCCATACAGCGTTTCGTAAATCAACCCGACAGTTCCTGTGACCGCATTCCATGGAGTGATTGGGTTCCAGTTTGACGGTGGTGACCACATACCTCCGCCTGCATACAACGTTTCATCGCGTTTGTAAACGACATCGGCAAATATGACTGTTGTCAAGACAATCATGAGAAGTATCAACAGGAAAAACCTTTTCATACCGACCCCTCCTATCTAGATGATTTGCCCATAAGGGCATGGATATTATTCGCTTGTATTTTATTTATGTAAATATTTACATTCATACTCTTGAAAAATGTTTAAATTTTGACCTGTAAAATAATGTTGCATAGAACCGTTGCTAAACACATTTTTCTAAAAACATTCACATATTTTCGTTGTTTGCCAATCTCCATAGTAAAATCCCATTGTTTTTTTTGGAATTCTTTCAAAAAAGTATTGCAAAATTTGAAAAGATTAGTGGTATAATATACAAGTGAGTAACTTTCAAATTAGTAGAATAATTTTTAAATCATGATTTCAATCACAACCAAAGGGGGGAGATTACATGCGGAAAGTTTTCCTAGGGATAGTTATTCTTCTTACAATTGTATCTACTATTGCGTTCTCCCAGGTAACGTACACAACACCATTAGCGAGGTTCTACTACGAACTAAAGGCATTACTTGAAAATCCAAACGTGGATATCAGAGAAGCGCTTGAAATGTTACTTCAAAAGTATGCACCTGTTGTTGAGCCAATCTTACCTCCAGGCGAATACGAAGAGTACAGCCTTGGGTTGTCCGACTTAGACAAGGCACTCTTAGAAAACGGAATCTGGATTACAAGGGCAACTGTTGAAATTTTTAACCAGGAAGTTGTTGAAGGTCCTTTCCTTCTGAATTATGACAGAGAGACCGGACAAGCAACAGGTTTAATAACAAAACTGAAGGCTGGTAAGTACAATGTTATCGTCAAAGTTCTGGGACTCATTGATAATAAAGACGAAAGAGTGGTTGCGTACGGTCGAAAAGATGGCGTAGAGGTTGTAAGAGATAGAATTTCTTTAGCCAATATTCCATTGAACGTCCTCATTGGTTCAGGAGGAGTTCTTATCAATGCCTTGGTTGATTTTCAGAACTCCGAATTTATTCCAGGTGAGATTGTGGATATCGAACCTGCTGATGGTGCAACCGATGTTTTACCTGACGTAACCTTAAGCTGGAATTCTTTACGAGCAAAACTATACGACATATATTTTGGAGAAGAAGGAAATCTACAGTTGATGGAAAAGAACTACTTTGACAATAAATACGAAGTTAAAAACCTTAAGCCATCAACAACCTATCAATGGAAAATAGTTGCTAAGAACGCTTTTGGTGAAACAGAAAGCCCAGTGTTTTCGTTCAGAATAGGCGATGCTCCAACAGTTCCAGAGAATCCAGTTCCATACGATGGTGCACAGAAGGTTTGGATTGAACCACGCTTAATGTGGCAAGCAGAAAGAGCGGCAAGCTATGATATTTACCTTGGAAAATCACCAGATGAATTACAGCTTGTTGCCACTGTTGACGAACCTGAATACGATACAGAGCCACTTGAACTTGGAACGGTTTATTACTGGAAAGTTGTAGCAAAGAACGCTTATGGTGAAACGGAAGGACCTGTGTGGATATTCTCTACAGGTGACGTTCCAACAAAACCTGAACTTGTCGAGCCAAAAGGTGAAAAAGTATGGATCCAGCCAACATTCAAATGGACAAGCGAAGATGCAAACGAATACGAGTTGTATCTTGGTGAGGAAATGGATAAACTCGAACTTGTAGCTACAACTACAGAATCTGAAATTACTTTACCATATGAATTACCAATGGATACGACCTTCTTCTGGAAAGTAGTTGCAAAGAACGACTTTGGAACAAACGAAAGCGAACTAGAAATGTTTAAAACTGGTAGAGCACCCGAATTCATACAGATTGTGAGCCCGCTGGACGGTGAGGAAGACGTTTGGAAAGCCCCAGAGCTTAGCTGGGAATTTGAATGTGCTGATACGTACGATGTCTATCTTGGGAAAGAAGCAACGGACCTCGAACTTATTGTAGAAGATGCAACAAGCAACACATTTGTTGTGGAAGACCTTGAACTTGGTACAACGTATTATTGGAAGGTTGTTGGAAAGAACAGATTCGGTCAAGCAGAAAGCCCGGTAGTTAAATTCACAGTAGGAAATGTTCCAGCTGTTCCATTCAACCCAGAACCACCAGATGGTGCTGTTGACCAATTCAACAACTTGGTTTTGAGATGGGAAAGTTCGAAAGCCGATTCATATGATCTCTATTTGGGATTCTCGGAAGAAATGCTTGAACTTTACTTGGAAGATAGTAAAGAAAGTGCGGTTGAAGTTACGGACTTACTATTTGGAACAACCTATTACTGGAAAGTTGTTGCAAAGAACAGATTTGGCAGCACAGAAGGTCCAGTTTGGAAGTTTACAACTGGTCAGGTGCCAGAGCAACCGAAAGCTATTTACCCAGAAAACGGAGCACAAGAGGTGCCTGTTGATGTAACACTCAAGTGGATGAGTGAAAGAGCAGAAGAATTCGAACTTTACTTTGGAACAGTTAAATTGGAGCTTGTTGAAAAACTTGAAACAAATGAATACACATTGCCACAACTCCACTTTGGAACGCAGTACAACTGGAAAGTCGTTGCAAGAAATATATTCGGAGAAGTTGAAAGCGAAGTGTTTACATTCAGAACAAAACTTCCAACAATTCAAAAGCAAGAAGTTTTAGGTGGAGTTGGTCAAGACACTTCAAGAAGAATTATTAAGACTGCTGATGGAGGATATATACTTGTTGCAAGCACGCAATCAGACAAACTTGAAGGTTTCAAAGGCGAATCTGATATACTTGTGGTCAAATTAACAAAAGAACTCGATGTTGAATGGATGAAACTACTTGGTGGAGCTGGCTGGGATGAAGCAGCGGATATCAAAGAAGTTGAGGATGGATACATCGTTCTTGGATACACGTTGTCGAAAGAAATTGACGGTGAAGTTAACAAAGGTGGATGGGATTACTTACTTGCAAGACTTGACAAGGAAGGCAATACTAAATGGCTCAAACTCTACGGTGGTACAGGTAACGATATACCATCAAGAGTCATACCAACATCTGAAAGTGGCTTCCTGATTGTCGGTACAACAAACTCTGTTAATGGTGATACTGGTGGAAATATTGGAACATGGGATAGCTGGTTGCTTAAATTGGATGCAGAGGGTAACATTTTAGCAAGCAGAACATTTGGTGGTCTGGATAGGGATAAAGCTGTTGATGTTATTGAGCTTGAAGATGGGTACCTTGTAGCAAATGTCACGTACTCGCTCGAAGGTAACATTCCATACAACCACGGAACATCTGATATATGGTTGTTCAAAGTAACCAAGGACCTCGAAGATATAACACTCAACAAGGCTTACGGCGGAAGTGACCAAGATGAAGTTTCAAGAATTGTTAAGACAAGTGATGGTAACTTCTTGATAGTTGGTTATACGACATCTGTTGATGGTGATGTTCAAGTCAACGCAGGATTCTGGGACATACTCGTGGCAAAAATTGATCCAGAAGGCGAAGTCATATGGCTAAAGACATTCGGAGGTTCTGAAGAAGACATTGCATACGCGGCTGCAGAATTCCCAGATGGTGGATTTGCAATAATTGGACACACACTCTCAAAAGTTGATGGTCAAAAAGGTGCCGCTGATGTCTGGTTGATAGATATCGATAACGATGGTAACCTTAGATGGTTTAAGACCTACGGTGGTAGCCTTGCTGATTATGCAAGCGATGTGTTTATAGACGAAGATGGAACAATAGTAATCGTAGGTACCTCTTTCTCAAAGAACGGAGATATTGGCAAGAACATAGGCGGTAGCGATGTCTGGATATTCAAAGTAAAATAAAAACTCTGTTCAAAAATCGAAAATCGGCGCTCGCAAGGGCGCCGATTTTCTTGTTCAAGGAATCTCAAAAAACATCTTGAAAAATTCGCATTTAAATGATAAAATAACATACGCTCAGGGTTAAGTGCCGAGGTGGCGGAATTGGCAGACGCGGTTGACTCAAAATCAACAGGGGTTCAAACCCCGTGCGGGTTCAAGTCCCGCCCTCGGCACCAAAAAAACACAAAAAGCGGTGGGAAATTCCCACCGCCATTTATATATTATGAATATTAAAGCAAACTTTTTACGTAGTCTACAAGTTTATCTTCTCCAACATAAAAATTTCCATCTGGTTCATACTCTTCGCTGGTTTTGTTCTCTTCGATAACAAACACCGCATCCATTTCTGATGCTAATATTACCCTCCATTTTCTGTTTGGGAGCAACTCCTTATCCACATCCGGTGTAACAAATATGTATTTGAAATCTTTACCTTGTTCCTTTTTCTTCATCATCCAATAAGCTGTTTGTCCTGCCCGCTCTCTTAAACTCTTTTTCACAGAGAGTACACATACAATTTTTCCTTTGTTCTTACTGTAAACGATCAAATCGTTGCCAATAAGTTTAGTTCGATTTGCTTCATAAATGATTTTTAGCTCATCAATTGGTATCGAAAAACCTTGATTCTCCTCAGAACAAGCATGTTTTTTCTGCTCATTCTTAGTGACTTTAGAACAATCGATAGGACAAACATCTTTGCGTTTTTCACTATTCGTCCCGTAAGCAACTAAGGCTTTTTCCCTGATTACTGGATCCTTACAGAGCACATCAGCGACGTACGTTTCCCAATAGCTGCCCTCTTTCGAAACCATTTGTTGGTGTCCATCCATGAAAAATACCCCCCAATCCGTTTTCGATAATGTTAACTAAAAGTATTGAAACTCTCCAAAAACCGCATTATTCTTTAAATAGGGGACACCTCCCAACAACTCTTAACAAAAGGAGGTATCCTGATATGAATAACTCAATGCTTTCTTGCCCAAAGTGTGGCTCTACCAACTTCTACAAAAACGGTCACGACA
>CAYVMA010000017.1:0-7948 GCA_964452455.1 uncultured Fervidobacterium sp.
GCCCAACAAGTCTTAGGAAGGCACTACTCTCTGAAAGAGATGGAAACGCATTGCTCTGATTAGAACCATTGTCTTGTCCATCTGATTCTTAGGAAGGCACTACTCTCTGAAAGAGATGGAAACTTCGTTCAAATGAATTTGCATTTTTAAACTTCTCTAGATTCTTAGGAAGGCACTACTCTCTGAAAGAGATGGAAACACCACCGTTGTAGTTCACCATGAAGAATTTCCTGATACTCCCTTAGGAAGGCACTACTCTCTGAAAGAGATGGAAACATAGCAAAACTCATTTCCTCACTTTCTAAGCACTTCTTAACTTAGGAAGGCACTACTCTCTGAAAGAGATGGAAATTTAGCAAGCCTTTCGGTTATTTCGCGTGGTTCGCCGCTCGCTTAGGAAGGCACTACTCTCTGAAAGAGATGGAAACTCGTAGTTAACCCCGTTGGCTGGTTTTAACATCTTTTGCCTTAGGAAGGCACTACTCTCTGAAAGAGATGGAAACGAAATTCCTCGTAGTCTAATTTTTTGACGAGTTCTATGTCTTAGGAAGGCACTACTCTCTGAAAGAGATGGAAGCGTAGATATTTACTGCAACCGCGCATAGCAAAGATTGTCAGCTTTAAAAAGAATTACTCTCTGAAATATATGAAAAAAGCGAGTGACGGTGATATTAGATATAGCTCTCAGAATGTGCCTTGGTGAGATGTCCTTCCTGAGAGTTATAAGATACCACCTCACGCAAGAGATGTAAGAGGTTGAATGTAGAACTGATTATATAGTTGCGCAGGTGCTCTAAAAAAGAGCTTTTTTTCAAAGTCAGAAAGAACCAATGTTATGCTTGAATGGAGATTTTTGAGAAACAACAGTGATTTTTTTTTGAAATGAGTTTTGTAAAATAAAAATCATTGTGGTATAATATATACGAAAAGTTTAAAGAAGCAGAAATTTTCCATCAGAACGCATTTTGTAACGTCCTATTTTGAGCTTCCCTATGAGGGATTGAAATTAGAGTTCTGGAATTACGTACACGGGGCATTCTCCGTTTTGAGCTTCCCTATGAGGGATTAAAAGTGTAGTGAAATAATGGGAGAACAGGATAAGATTGCTGCGTTTGATTGTTTAAAAAGATTGATAATCATGCGAATCATTTTGAAGAGTTCTTGGGTTTGTCCAACAAAGTTTTCTCATAGAATCAGAAAGCTGGGTAGTTTAATTTATTACCCAGCTTTTATTTTTATAAATCAGTGTAATTCATCTGCTTAATGATTTTGAGTAAAAGGTTGTATAGACCACCTACTGAAGCTAAATGGATAAAGGTTACCCAACTTTGCTACTCTCATCTGGATTTTTTTGGAGTTTTCTCAAGAAATGCTCGGTTTGTATTCTATTTGTGTTCTCCTAATTATGTCCTCCTAATGCACAAAGCTTTTCACCTAAACTTTTTCCAATCTTTTAGGTTTTAAAGAGAAAAAATGTTGTTAACATTCCAAGATAAAAACTCTTCTCTACAATTCAGTGGTTTTTGTAAGCGTATTAAATAGCAAATTATATATATTCTCTGTCATTAGAACGTAATCGGTTATCAGAAGCATAATTAAGTTAAGAATTAAAAAATGAAGCGTTTTGTTTGAGAATTGATATTGTGATATAATAAATTTGTTAACTGATTTAAAGGGAGGATACATTATGAGGGTAAAGTTCAAAATTAAGGGGGACATCTTACCTGTTGATTACAGCTTTTTGACTCTTAGTATGATAAAGGAATCGTTGAAAACTTCAAACCCAGAATATTATGAGTCGCTCTTTTATTTTGATGGTAAGAAAAGCAACAAAAAACCCAAACCGTTCTGTACAGCCGTTCTATTGAAATACCGAAACTTTGACGGTGAGCAGTTTAAATTGGAAGTTCCTTTTGAATTCTTGGTTTCTACACCAGACTATTCTTTTTTTGTTTACCTTTACAACGGTATGGTTTCAGTTAAAGAGTTTGAATACAAAGGATACAAGTATGTTCTCGAAAGTGTAAAGATGTTGAAGGAAAAGGAAATCAAATCTAATACTGTCGTCTTTAAGACAATTTCTCCTATATGTGTGAAGAACAAGCAAGGGAGATATTTGGACATAGATGACAATAACTTTCAAAGGGAATTGAAATACTATGCTGATGGCATTCTAGAAAGTTACAGAGGATTTGGTTTAAAAGAGGACCTTGTATTCAAGCCAATTCAAATGAGAAAGGTTGTTCGAAAATTAAGCAAGGAACTAATTGATGGGCGGACCTATTATGTTAACTCTTGGCATGGAGTATTCATTCTAAAAGCTCATCCAGACGATTTAAACATGTTGTACAAGCTTGGCCTTTCATGCAGGCGTTCTGAAGCGTTTGGATTACTTGATATTGTTACAGAGGTGATGTAAGGTGATACAACTCTACATGGATGAATGGTTTTACAACATGGGGATATTAGGCTTGTTCCGTATTTTGGAGTATGCAAAGGAAAAAGGTGCTGAAGTTAATTACTCAGTCAACGGGAACTGTTTAGCGATTGATGAAAAGATTTTGGATAACTTTGCAGAGTATTATTTCGATTATTTCACGGAAAAGTATTCTCAGACACTGTACAGTGATTTGATTGTGCAGCTTGATAGAATAGAAAGTTCAAAGAAAATAGGAAACTTGAGAGGTTTTTTAGAAAGCTCCAGGGTAGAAAAAACATTGGAAGTAATAAAAGAAGTTCTAAGTGTAGAAGAAAAGAAAGAGCTTGAGCAAGTTTTGGAAAAGGTCAAAAAAACAAAGCGCAGCAGGTCGAAAAATGGGGAAGAAGCCAACGAGCTTAGCGATGAGGAGTTTTTGAAAGTCACAGGATTTCTTCGCAATATCTTTGCATATATGGTCAGAAACGATGTGGTTAAAAGACGAAGGGGATTGAGTCTTCTTAGAAACGACTTTTATGACAACTTTTTTGGTCAAATCAGTTTCCTTCAGAAGACTTTAACCAAAGAAAGTTTTGAGGTTCATCTTGATAAATTCAGAGAAGATTTTGTACAACCTGTAAAGGCTTTGATTAAAGAGGAAGAAAACAATAGCAGAGAAACTGTCGAAGGAAAGCGAAGAAAAAGGATTCAAGAACATACATGTATGTTGTGTAGAAGGCACAAAGCGAAGGTGTATGATGACAGTTTCTTTGGTTCATATTTTATTCCTCTTGGGATGACAAAAGAAGCAACAAATTTCATGTGGAACGGAAACTTGGCATTGCCAATTTGCGAAATTTGTATACTGGTACTTATGTGTACACCAGCTGGTGCAACCAAAATAACAGACTATAGCCTTATATCAACACTTCAAGGGAACAAAAATGCTGCCGACAACACATTTTTTGCCTTTGTGAACGTTACTGATAGTTTGGAGTTGCTAATCCAATACAATAACATGCTTTTACTTAGAAGAAGCGAAGATGTTCCTTTCCAAAACTTCTTTAAAGACATGGCTGAGTTTCAAAAGGTTAAATTTAAATGGATGCTTGATAATGTGACCCTTTTTGAGTTTAGAGCAGGGTACGAATCTAAAAGGTCACATATTAGGTTTTCATATATTGATAGAGGTACTGCGGAGTTTTTATTAAACGAGATGGATGAAATCGACAAGATGAAGAACGATGAGTACAAAGTTATCTTTCTTTCCAGAATTTTGTTTGGTGGTTCTCTGACAGAGGTAATGTATGCCAAACTACGAGAGCTGCTGAAAAATGAAAGAACATTTGAAATGTACGATGTATATAGAATGGCTGTTTTGAAGGCTTTGCTAGATACATACAGAAGTTTAAATGGAGGGGATAGTATGCAAGAACAAAAGGGGAAAGTTAAGGCTATTCTTTACAAGGCTTATCGAAGCGGACAGGAGTTAAGGCGTGCTTTGGAGCAAAACAATGCGGCAAACAAACTACCTGGTATAGGTTACAGGTTGCTGAATTTTGCACGTGTTGGTGATAAAAACACCTTTGCTGATAGCATCATTAGGCTTTATGTGAGTCAATCTATGAAAGTTCCTGACATTCTCTTGAGTATGCTCAATGATTACGAGGTTGATTTTGAAACACTTGCATATGCGTATATCTCTGGTTTGCTCGGTGAGGATTTCTCAAATAAAAATGCAGAGGAAGAATAAGAAAGAACAGTACAGGGGGTGGAGTTCATGGAAATGAGAAAGAGGATTTTGACGGCAAGCTTTGTTTTTGAGGCATCGAGTTTGAACTACGGAGAAGGTATAGGAAATTATTCGGAGTTAAAAAAACTAACACGTGGGAATGGACAACAATACACGTTCATCTCTAGGCAGGCTCTAAGATACGATATTGTTAGACTTGGTCATGAGTTGTTTGGTTGGAATTTGCAGGTAGTCAGCAAAGAGAAAGGCACAGTGCAATTCCGGGATGATGTTACTATTCGGGATTCTGTTGAGATGGATCTTTTTGGATATATGAAAACAGAAAAGGGAGGTTCGGGACTCACTCGTTCAGCTGTTGTCAGGCTCACACATGCAATTTCGCTGGAGCCGTACAGAAACGATTTAGAGCTCCTAACAAACAAAGGTATGGCAGACAGAATAAACGAAGATTCGAATCTTGCTAATATAGAGACTCATATGAGTTTCTACACGTATACTATTACGGTAGACTTGGAAAATGTAGGGGTAGATAAAAATGATAAACAATCTGTGACATTGGAAAAAGAAGAGAGGGCGAACAGGGTTTTACAGTTGTTGGAGATACTTAGGATTCTAAATAGAAATATTCGGGGAAGAATTGAAAACCTATCTCCTGTGTTTGCCATAGGAGGTATCTATCCTATACCCAGTCCTCTGTTCCTTGGTAGTATAAAACTTCGGAGTTTTGGTGGGAGGTTTGAGATAGATCTTGCACCTTTGAACGAAGTTATGGAGATGACTTTGGAAGTCTTTGGTAATGTGTATAAGCCTAAGGATGACACGAAAATTGGTGTAAGAAGTGGTGTATTTGGAAATGAGGATGAGATTAAGAAACTATCTGGTGCTACGGATATAAACTCCTTCTTTGAAGACCTAAAAGCGAAAGTGAGAGAGTTCTACGGAGTTAACGGGAAGTGATTTCATGAAATGCCTGAAACTGCAGATTTTTCAGGAGAGTGCGTGCTATAAAAAACCGTTTGCATTTAAGGTTGCTGAAACATATCCGTTGCCTCCGTATTCTACGGTGAAGGGGTTTATTCATAGTTTGTTAAATGCTAATGAGTTTATTGACATGGCTATTTCTATACAAGGTACGTACGAGTCCATTTTTGAGAACTATACAACTTTCTATTCTATGAAAAGGAATGGTAAAATAACAACGTTTCCTTTACGCGTTTTTCAATTGTACAATGTGGAACTTGTTATACATATAGCTACCCACGAGGATATTATGAATACAGCACTCCAAGCACTTTGGTCAAGCGAAGAAACATTAACATTAGGAAGGGCGGAAGACGTAGCTGTTTTGAAGTCAGCTAAACTTGTTGATGTTCAAGAAGTTCCAGTCGAAAATTTAGAACCTGAAATGCTGTTCCTTAAGCGGAACTTCTACATCCCAAAATCTTACAAGGTGGTTGAAAACGGTGTTTTGTTGCGCATTCCATACAGGTACGAGGTCATTAACGAAATCAGAACATGGACAGAACTTGTCGATGTGTACTATGTGCAAAGAGATACACCAATTTCTAGTGGAAAAGTATACGTTGATTCGGAAAATGATTTGGTGTTTTTCCACAAACTTCCAGATGCTTTTGAATTAGGGGTGAACAAAAGGGGTGAATAATGAAAGTATAATACTTGCAAAGAGTGATGGAGAAACGTTAAAGGAACACACAGAACAGTTGTTAGCTAATCTTGAGCGACTTAGAAAGCTTTATGGTCAAGATTTAAAGATTGCAGGGCAAAAGGAATGGAGTCTTCTCGAGCTTGCGGCGTTCTATCATGACTTTGGTAAAGCTTCAAAGTCTTTTCAGAACAAATTGAAAAATAAAAATTCAAAGTCGGGCGGCAGTGATATCCCTCATGGGGTCTTGTCGCCTGTCTTTTTAGATTATGAGACTTTGAAAAGGCAGTATAGTGAAACTGAGATTAAGCTTCTTATTCACGTTATTGCTCACCATCATGATAGAGAGTTCACACTATCTAGAGAATTTGTGAAAAAGGTTAAAGAAGAGACTGAAGCAAAGGACAAAACCCTAAATGCCCACTTTGGAAAGGTCGTTGCAAAATACGACTTGAACAATTACTTTCTAAACATGAACATAATTGCTGAGAAAAATCCGTTTAAAGTCTTTAAGGATATTTCTGAAAAAAAGATGTACATTCTTATTAAGGGATTACTTAACAGGTTGGATTATGCGGCTTCCGCTCATGTTGATGTAGAGATTAGAAACGAAAGTGACACTGTGGATGTCGTGACATACAACTGGCTAAAAAACAACAACTTTACTTTGAGACCTCCTCAAGAGTTTGCAAGACAAAGGAAAGGGCAAAATATTGTTCTTATAGCATCCACCGGTATGGGAAAAACAGAATCTGCACTACTGTGGGCAAATGGTAGAAAGACATTCTTCACGCTCCCCATTAGAACTTCGATAAATCATATATACAAGAGAATCATCGAACAAATAGGGTTCAAAGATGTTGGGATATTGCACTCCACAAGTTTAGAGTTTCTCTTTGAAATGTCAAAAGCTCCAGCTAGTGATTCTGACGAATATTATTACTCTTACAAATTAGCAAGACAGTTTGCTTTTCCTCTAACAGTTTGCACAATCGACCAGCTTTTTACATTTCCATTCAGGCACTTTGGCTTTGAAAGAATACTCGCAACTCTATCTTATTCAAACGTTATAGTCGACGAAATACAGGCTTATACTCCAAAGATAGCTGCCTCAATACTATACGGTCTTAAGGAAATTGCAGACTTTGGTGGAAAGTTCTTGTTAATGAGTGCGACTATTCCAGGAATATATTTAGATGCACTTGAGAATATGGGGTTGACTTTTGAAATGGGAGAGTTCTATGATACGGAGAGAAGAAATGTCATAGCTATTATGGATTTCGATATTTCAGAGGATATCAATTCTATTGTTAGATGTTCAAAAGAAAAGAGAGTGTTGGTAATTGTCAATACAGTTCGCAAAGCAGTAGAGTTGTACGAGAAAATAAGAAATACATATGGGGATGAATACAATGTACAGCTGTTACATGGATTGTTCACAAGAGGTGATAGGCAGGTCAAGGAAGAAAAGATAACAAACATGAGAGAACCTGGCGTTTGGATATCAACACAAATAGTTGAAGCTTCTCTTGATATTGATTTTGATATTCTCTTTACAGAGTTCTCAACTTTGGACAGTCTCTTTCAAAGAATGGGGAGGTGCTACAGAAAGAGAGTCTACGGGGGCTTAAAACCTAATGTTTATGTTTATACTTCCGGGTGCAGTGGGATAGGAAAAGTCTACGATAAAGACGTTCACAGAATTGGAAAAGAACATATTGTAAATCTCAATGGTCGCGAATTGAGTGGAAAAGAGAAATCAGAGCTCGTGAGAGAAGTATACAGTAAGGAGAAATTATTGGGAACGAAGTATTATAACGAATTCAGTACTGCGTTAAATTTGTTGAAGAACGGATTGGTCCCCTATGAACTGGAAAAGAATGAAGTTCATAAAGAACTTAGAGATGTGTCAAAAATCGAGGCAATACCTCTAAGGTTGTATGAGGAACACAAAGATAAAGTGGAAGCTTTCTTGAAAGAGAAGGACTACAAGAAGAAATTTGAGATGTTTGTAAAAGAAATTTCGAAGATGCTTGTTAATGTTCCATACTATGTGTATGAGAAAGGTATCTTAAAGCCTTTAGTGTATTCTTCAAAAGGCAGCTACAATGACATC
>CAYVMA010000018.1:0-7229 GCA_964452455.1 uncultured Fervidobacterium sp.
TTGATACCACAGGCATTGAACTTATCCTTGGAGATGTCAATACCGACAAAGATGGAGAAGTTTTCAGACATACTAAAACCTCCTTTCGATTGATTTGGTTAAAAGGCGAGGGCAGGGGCCTGCTGAACCAAACCTCCAGGGTGACAAGGGTTAAAAACCCAACCAACTTATCATGGTTAAAGGCAGGCGACAGACTCCTAGAATGGCTTGAAAGCCAAGGCTGAATAAGTCGTCCTGCCCTGCCTACTTTTTGACTAAAATATTTATACCATATTTTTACGTAGGAGGGATTATAAATGAAGAACATTTTTCACTATCGTTTCGAGAACACTTTAATAAAAGCGTTTAACATCCTTAGTATGTTCTTTATAATATCAACGTTTTATACTTTCTTTACTTCATCTTTGTTCGCTTGTACAATCGTATACCACAAAAACCCTGATGGAACCATAGTTGTTGGAAAAAATAGCGATTTGGATTCACCTCAGGGATTGTTATGGTTCATCCCGCCGAGTGGCGGAAAGCATGGGATGGTACTTTTGGAGCAGTTAGGAGTAGATATGCCGTACGAAGGTATCAACACAAGCGGTTTGTATGTTGCAATAACCGCTGTACCGTTTTCCTGGAATATTCCAAACATCCTTAGACCAACACGCATAAGCCTTCAGATAGTTAGAGAAATTCTGGAAAGCTCAAATGACGTGCACTCTGCAATCGAACTTTTTAGGAAAAGGTCGATAGTATTTGGAACTTTGTTTGGCAATCCGATGGTTCATTATTTTTTGGCCGATAAATTTGGAAATACTGCTGTCGTTGAGTTTGTAAATAATCAGCTACATGTAATAGAAGGTGAAAATGTATTAACAAACCATTACCTATCAGCTGATTATATCAAACCCGATAATCCAACATCTCTAAGTCGCTACAAAAAAGCAAAGGCCTTAATTGAAAATAGTAAGGGTATAGAATTAACTCCAATGGATATTTTATCGATACTCGAAAGTGTTAAACAGACATCCACAGTTTGGAACACTGCATTTGCTGTTCGTAATGTATCAAACAAAGCAATTGTAGAATTCTACATAAAGAATGCGAATGATGATGTTAGGGTTTTTAATGTGAAGACCGAGTTGGAAAAAGGAATGCATTTGTACAACCTGGAAACATTTGAAGAGGTCGACAAAGATTCTATTGCCCTAGCAGACAATATGAGACGGTTTTTAGTTAAGATTTCAAATAGTTACGGACCCCTTTCTTCATCATCAATGGCTACATTTTCGCTACTTGTTAATAATGCAGGTTATCCGAGAATCGGGGTTGAGTGTATCGTATTAAATCAATTAACAGAAGATAATTCTCAAACAAACTTATATCCTGGTATAAATTTTGACTACCATCTTCTTGAACAATTTAATTTGGCTATTGGCATATTTTTGAACCCTACCAAGCCTTTAATTAAGCTGCCCATATTTTCAATTACTTTCGACATAGGTATTGAACCAGACAATTGGATACCCTACAGACCTTTGCTCTTTCTAAGAAGTATGTTGAAGTTTACCGAAAACAACCCTGAACTTTCTTTTTACCTCATGTTTGGAAGTGGTCTTAGATTTTAATTCCCTCAGTCGTTCTTAGTTGTCGAAAGAGAAGTCATGTTTCAAAAAAAGTAAATACTCTTTTTATCTTCCACTCTTTCTTTACCATAGTGAAATCATATCTGCAATGCTCAAGATAAGTATGCCTACCTTCTTAAACCTATGTTTTTATGTATTTATATCGTGAAAAATTTCCAATTTCTCTCTTGACATTTACAATATTTTGTTTTATCATATTCGTGAAAAGTATCACGAAAGAAAATTGGTTTACTTTGAAAACTTAATACGCATTGATAAATAAATCCTAACCATTTAGCCCTGAATTTCCGTAGAACAATTTCATCTTTTTGGAGGTGTGGCGATGATTACCAGAACCTACAGTAAAGTTGAGGAGATTCTGAAGAAGTACGAATACAAGAAAGAGATGCTTATCAAAATCTTACTCGAAGTTCAAAAAGAGTACAGGCACATCCCAAAGGATGTTGTATACTACATCGGCACCGCACTTGGTATCCCTCCTGCCAAAATTTACGGTGTTGCAACATTCTACGCCCAGTTCTCTCTAAAACCAAAGGGCGAGTACACAATTCTTATCTGTGATGGAACAGCATGTCATATGGAAGGTTCAATGAGTCTTGTAAAGGCTATAGAAGAGGAAATAGGTATCAAGCCTGGTGAAGTTACGCCTGATTTGAAATTCAGCCTCGATAAAGTTGGTTGTCTTGGAGCTTGTGCTCTTGCTCCAGCTATGGTAATAAACGATGAAGTTTACGGAAAACTGACTCCAGAACAGGTTAAAGAGATTCTCAGAAAGCTCAGAGAGAGAAGGGAGGAGTAACAATGAGCACAGTTGTTGTAAATGAACCAATATTGAAAAGCCCTCAAGAATTGCTCGATTATATAGAAAACCTCAAAGCGAAAAGAGAAAAAAAGCTCCAAAAACCCTCAGTTTATGTCTGTGTTGGAACCGGTTGTACGGCAAGTGGTTCAAGGAAAGTCTATGCGAAGTTTGTTGAAGTTGTTAAGGCAAAAGGTATTGATGTCCAAATCGAAAAGGTCGATGACAACGACGAACCGGTGAAGAAAACAGGATGTTGTGGTCTTTGCTCACTTGGTCCATTGGTAAAGATAATGCCATATGGTATCACATACAGCCATGTTAGTGTCGATGATGTTGAAGAAATTGTTGAAAAAACACTTCTAAAAGGAGAAGCCATTGAACGTTTGCTTCTCACAGACCCAATTACGGACAAAAAAGTAGAGAGGTTGGAAGATGCTACATTTTTCAAGAGTCAGACGTTCTACATAATGGAAGCTGTTGGAACAAGTGAATGTGAAAGCATTGAAGATTACATGGCTCGGGGTGGTTATTCTTCACTTGCAAAAGTTCTTTCTGGAATGGACAGACTTGAAATAATAAATATGGTGAAAGCTTCAGGATTGCGCGGACGCGGTGGTGGAGGATTCCCAACAGGTTTGAAATGGGAAGCTGCATATAAAAGTCAAGGAGATATTAAATACATTGTCTGTAACGCAGACGAGGGTGACCCCGGAGCGTTCATGAACAGAACGCTTCTTGAAAGAGACCCACACTCCGTTCTCGAAGGAATGATTATCGCAGCTTATGCGATAGGTGCTAGGAAAGGATACGCTTACATCAGGGCGGAGTATCCAATTGCTGTTGAGATGTTCAATAAAGCTATAGAAGACGCGAAAAGATATGGGCTCCTTGGCGAGAATATCCTTGGAACAGATTTCTCTTTCGAGCTTTACGTTAAAGAAGGTGCAGGAGCTTTTGTGTGTGGTGAGGAAACGGCGCTTCTTGCATCAATTGAAGGTAAAAGGGGCGTTCCAAGGCCAAGACCACCATATCCAGCACAAGCAGGTCTCTGGGGTAAGCCAACACTTATAAACAACGTCGAAACATATGCAAATGTTCCAAAGATAATTAGAGATGGTGTTGAGAATTACAGAAAACGCGGTGTTGAGAATTCACCTGGTACAAAGATGTTCTCTGTTACAGGTCCGCTGAAGCTAACAGGTATCATTGAAATTCAATTTGGGACTACGATTAGATACATTCTGGAAAATATCTGCGGTGGAACTTCGAACGGTAGAAAGATAAAGGCTATCCAGATTGGTGGACCATCGGGAGCTTGTTTGCCAGAGGAACTCTTCGACCTCCCGCTTGACTACGATTCACTAAAATCCGTTGGTGCAATGGTGGGTTCAGGAGGTATAGTTGCAATAACAGATGACAGATGTATGGTCGAAGTAGCAAGGTTTTTCTTGGACTTCACAAAACGCGAATCTTGTGGAAAATGTGTCCCATGCAGAGAAGGAACAATGCAAGCTTACAATATACTCGAAAAATTTACACAAGGTAAAGCAACCTATGAAGACTTGGAAAACCTCGAATACTTATCAGAGATTATTAAGACAGCTTCACTCTGTGGTCTTGGAAAAACAGCTCCAAACCCAATTATCAGTACTCTTAAATACTTTAGGTCCGAATACATCGAACATATTGAAGGAAGATGTCCAAGTGGAATGTGTACCGCGTTCAAGAAATACGTGATTATACCGGAAAAATGCAAGAGCTGTAGTCTGTGTGCAAGAAGTTGTCCAAACGGCGCTATCAGCGGCGAGAGAGGTAAACCGTATGTAATTGACCAAGAAAAGTGTATCAAGTGCGGATTGTGTGTAACAAAGTGTAAGTTCGGCGCTATAGAACTTGTTGGTTGATTCTCGAGGCTCGATTGTTAGTTTGGGAGGGTGATGGAGAATGAAAATAATAGTTAATGGAAGGGAAATAGAAATACGTGACGATGCGAGAAATGTGCTTGAAGCTCTCAGAGAAGTCGGTATCGAGATTCCAAACCTTTGTTATCTCTCAGAAACGTCGATATATGGAGCTTGTAGAATGTGTCTTGTTGAAGTCGACGGAAAGGATATAGTGACATCTTGTACACTCCAACCAAGAGAAGGAATGGTAATAAAAACACATACACCGAAGATTTACGAGTTGAGAAAGGGTATACTCCAACTTTTGCTTGCATCTCATGACGGTGACTGTACAACATGTGAGATGAACGGAAAGTGTAAACTGCAAAAATATGCACAAGAGTTCGGATTGACAAATAACAGATTTGAAAAGATTTCAAAGAAAACAATTACAGACACATCGTCAGTGATTGTTAGAGACAATTCAAAGTGTATCCTTTGCGGAGATTGTGTAAGGGCATGTGATGAAATCCAGTCAATTGCTGCAATAGATTTCGCTTACAGAGGGTTCGAAGCCCAGGTTGTTCCATCGTTTGAAGAGAAGCTTGAAAATACAGAATGTGTCCTTTGCGGTCAATGTGTTGCATACTGTCCAACAGGGGCGCTAGCAATTAGAAACGACGTTGATAAAGTCTACAAGGCTATCGAAGAGGGAAAATACGTAATTGGTATGGTGGCACCTGCAGTGAGGGCATCTCTCCAAGAGGAATTCGGCTTGGAAGATGATGTAGCTGCAGCGGGTAGGATGGTTTCCCTTTTGAAGATGATAGGATTTAAGAAGGTCTTTGATGTTGCGTTTGCCGCTGACCTTGTTACTTACGAAGAAGCACATGAATTCGTAGAAAGATTGGAAAAAGGAGTGAAATTACCACAATTCACGTCTTGTTGTCCGGCATGGGTTAAATTCGCTGAACAATACTATCCAGAATATATAGATAACTTATCGAGTGTGAAATCACCCCAAATGGCACTTGGAGCGATAATTAAGAGATTCTATGCAAAGGAAATAGGTGTCGATCCAAAAGATATTGTGCTCGTTTCAATAATGCCATGTACAGCTAAGAAGTTCGAGGCAGAAAGAGAAGAATTTAACGGAGATGTTGATATTGTTCTCACAACAAGGGAAGTTGTAAAGATAATTAAATCAACGGGAATTGATATAAGAATGGTAGAGCCAGAACCATTTGACAGGCCGTTTGGGCTTTCATCACAATCTGGTCTGAGCTTTGGTAAGAGCGGAGGAGTTCTTGGAAGTGTTGCGAATGTTATTAACGAGTTAATTGGAATAAAGAATATAGAAACAAAACAAATTTCAGAAGGTGTGAGACTAACAACAATTGAACTTAGCAACGGTAAGGTCGTAAAAGGCATGGTGGTCTTCGGACTTGGAAACACCAGAAAGATTGTTGATTCAATAAAAGTTGGAGAACTTGATGTAGATATCGTCGAAGTTATGGCGTGCAATTACGGTTGTATTGGCGGTGGTGGACAACCATATCCAAACGATTCAAGAACAAGAGAAAAGAGAGCAAGGATTCTCAGAGAAGTTCAAAGTATCGACGTACTGATTTCACCAACGGAAAACTTCCATATGCTTCAATTGTATGAAAAATATCTCAACAAACCCCTTAGTCATGAGTCACATGAGGTAATTCATACACATTACAAACACAGAAGGAGAGTTCAAGAAGAAGAAATCGATATACTACCTCTTCCGGAAGAATCCGAAGACAAAGTTAAGGTAAGCGTGTGCTTGGGTACATCTTGCTACTCGAAAGGTTCATATGAAATTCTTGAAAAACTCATTTCAGTTGCAAACAAAGAAGAATGGGCAAGGAACTTGGAAATTAAAGGGACGTTCTGCGTAGAAAACTGCGGAAAAGCACCAAACGTTGTGGTAAATGATATAATAGTGTCTGAAGCAACAATCGAGAAAGTAAAAGAGGTGGCTTTGAATGAACTTAGAAGAACGAAAGGGGATTCTTCGGTTTCCAAAAGCAACGTTTGAACGTCTGAAACTCTACCACGCTCTTTTGAACCAGCTTCTTATCGAGGGTAAGCAATACGTTTTGTCTGAAGAAATTGCGGAGATGCTCCGTATCACTCCGGAGCAAGTAAGGAAAGACTTCTCTTTCCTGGAGACAAAGGGAAAACCAAAGGTAGGTTACGTGATTAAGGAATTGCTCAACGAACTTGACGAGCTTTTTGGAACCGGAGTAGACGAGAACATTATAATCATTGGAGCAGGACATCTTGGAAGTGCGCTTGCGAATTACAAGGGATTCAAAAATATAGGCATAAGGGTCGCAGCAATATTCGATAACGATCCAAAAAAGATAGGAACAATGGTTGGCGAACTTATGGTACTTCCGCTAAAAGACTTGTCAAGAGTCATTCGAAGATTTAGAGTGAAGATTGCAGCTATCTGTGTTCCAGAAAACGCTGCACAACAAGTTGCCGATTTGCTGGTAAGCCATGGAATAAAGGCTCTCTGGAACTTTTCTACAAGGATATTAGATGTACCAGAAGATATAATCGTGCAAAATGAGGATATAACAAGGGGATTACTCGGATTGAAACATATGCTGGCAGAAAAAGAAAGGATAGAAGCAGGAAGTGTAAACAAAACACAAAATCTCTCATCTAAATGATATTGTGATAATCCAAGCAATGTTTGAGCAGTTAATTAACCTTCGAACAATAGTGCGCCACGCGCATATATAGTGAGGAACGACCTCACAACGGCCACCACACCTTCCCACCCCTGCCTACAACCCGGGACGCTTTTTTACAGAACTGAAAATGCCGTGAGAACGCAGGAGTATGCATTCTTTTTTTATTAGATTGCAG
>CAYVMA010000019.1:0-2637 GCA_964452455.1 uncultured Fervidobacterium sp.
TCCGTTTGACTCACTGGCTTGGTATAGGGTTCTTGTAAATGTGGAAGGTATAGACGATGAAGTTGCGTTTAGGGTAATCAATGTGCTTAGCAACTTTCTAAATCCGCTTGAAGCATTCTTTGAAATAAGCATGACAGCTTGTGATTTAAACATGCTAAAAGAAGTTTTCAAAAATTCGATAAACAACCCACCGTCCGAACAACTAAAGACCTTTTACGAAAATTTCTATTCAAAGGCAATATCACAAAAATACGAAAGCAAAAACAAGCTCAGCGGAATTGATAGAAACATACAAAAGCTAATAACCTTTGCGAGCGCATATGCTTCTAACAAAGACCTTATTGACGACATTACATTGTCCTCAGACACATTATCACTGGGAAATTTTGATAATCCTGATAATCTTGATATATCCACTATGGATGCGATAACTCTCTCAACAGTTCACCAAGCAGTAGGTAAAGAGTGGAAAATCGTCTTTATCGTAGGAGTTAATCCGGGTGATTTTCCTGACTCTCGCTCGGTCCAAGAGGGCTTACTTGACGAAGAAGAGAGGATACTTTACACAGCCATTTCAAGGGCGGAAGAAATTTTGTATATCTCCCAATCGCAATGGCACAAAAGGGAAGATAACCCACATAAAGACTTGCCTGATTTTGTTGAGAGATTGCCGAATGGTTTGATAGAAAGAGTTTAGATTTAGTAGATTGTGGCTGTGGATGTTTGGTGCCAATAGTGATACTAAGTATAGTCTCGCTTTTGATTGTGATTTTGTAGGGGTTTAGAAGTTAGATTGCGAACTATCACAACCATTAATAAGAAAAAAACACTCTTTGTTGAAGTGAGTAATTAAAAAAACCCCAGGTTTAACTCAGCCTGGGAGATAATAAAAATGTTTTACTCAACACAACTCGAGATTCACACCGGAGCCGTTTTTTATCTTCGCATGTTATAGCGGTTCAATGGAAAACTTAATATGCCATTATACCATTCAGTTGGAGCACGGAGATGTATATTTTAAGTTTTTATACATCACTTAACTACAATTACCTCAACTGGTTCACTAAATGTGTTCTTGTGCACGGAATAAATCCTAAACTCATGGAGTATCTTGTTCTCGTCAAGGTCAATGCTTAATTTTCCGTCGAGAGATTCAAATTTTCTTGCACCATACTCAATTATGAATTTTTCTGCTTTCACATTGATAGAAGGGTCAGAAATTGTGAAATGCACAACATTTTCCTTTCGTATATAATCAACCAAAGGTTTCTTTGGAGCAGTTGCTAAGGAAACTTCGAATGGGTCCGAACTTTGACCTGCGGTGTTAACCCAATACGCCTTTATATTATATATCTTGTCTGCCTCTTTGTTTATCGAATAAACCTCTGAAGTATACTTTACTCCATTGACAACAATAACGGTTTCTCTATAATCCTTCACAGCAGGTCTTGTGACTTTAATTGTGATTGCTTTCCCTGTATCCAAAATATCAACTGTAGGTTTCGTAAGTGGCGAATGCATTGTTATCAAGAACGTCTCAGGAGCTGAAAGCATGCCGTTTATTGAACAATAAACATCGTATTTGTAAACACTTCCATCCCGTTCTAACTGTTCTTCGAAAAAGTTATTCTCACCTCTATAGACTTCTTTTCCATCACGTTTAACAATAAACTTTACTGGATATTCATTTACATTTTCAAACTCAAGCCTAATACTTCCTTCACGAACTGAGTATCTAACCTTTGGCTTCTCAGGGATAGTATACACAAATACCGTTTCGCCTTCAGAACATATGCCAGAAGAATTACAAGTTTTGACAGTGTAGTAAATCTTTTTTCCTTTCTCCACGTTTGCATCGACAAAGAACGTTTCCGTTGTTCGGAACGTTGCTTCAACATTACCTACTTTCTTAACAACAATGAAATGACTGAAATCACTTGGTTTTTTCGCGTGCCATTTTAGTGTTACAAACTGCTCTACCA
This sequence comes from uncultured Fervidobacterium sp., assembly GCA_964452455.1. Classification (GTDB taxonomy): domain Bacteria; phylum Thermotogota; class Thermotogae; order Thermotogales; family Fervidobacteriaceae; genus Fervidobacterium. Next base: position 1,983 of record CAYVMA010000019.1, read on the forward strand.
CGTTAGCCTCGACACTCGTAGGTCTTGGTATATTGTACGAGTAGGTATTTATTACTTGTGTTAACACAGGCGATTTCCTCTCTCCAAGGTAAGAGTAAACTGTTAAAACATATTTATCCCCAGTTGCAAGACCCTCGATAACCTTTTCACTCTTACCATCGACAAATTTATCGTTTATCTTCAGCCCACCAATAGAAAGCTCATATCCCTCCGCTTTAACATTCTTAGATGGGTCAGCAACAGAAACTATCAACTTCTCTCCTTCTTGTCTCCAGTTAAGCTGTGGTGTCGCTGGTGAAGTAAGGAGTGTCAAACTTGCTTCTGGAGACGACTCACCAAGTGTATTTAACCAAACAGCCTTTATGTTGTAGATACTATCTGGTTCCAATTTTAATGCGTACGTGTTGCTCTTTGCTACTTCTTTACCATTAACGTATATCCTGAATTCTTTAAAGTCCAAAAACTTAATGTCATCTACGGTTATAATACCAACATCACCTGTCTCAACGACACGCAAAACAGGTGCTATAAGTGGTGATTTAACAAACACATCAACAATTGTTGGTTCTGAGACCTTATCACCATCTACACAAAAAACTTTAAATGTATGGCTTATACCTGTTACAGGCACTCTATACGACCATTCGCTTTCTTT
>CAYVMA010000020.1:0-63938 GCA_964452455.1 uncultured Fervidobacterium sp.
AAGCTTGAAAAAGTGATCGTGAGGAACGTCAAGACGAACCAGACGAGTGAGCTCCATGTTGAAGGCGTGTTCATCGCCATCGGGTCCATACCCAGATCGGATCTTGTCAAAGACATCGTCGAACTCGATGAAAACGGATACATAATCACCAACGAATGGATGGAGACGAACGTTCCACGCCTTTACGCGATAGGTGATGTGCGCAAGAAGAACGTCAGACAGATCGTCACGGCCGTCGCCGACGGTGCGATCGCCTCGGTTCATGCTGCAGAGAACTACTTTTGATTGTTCAAGGTGTGTTTCGAGACATGGTTGTCAAACCCCACGTGATGGGTTATAATAGATAACGCGTGGGGCCGTAGCTCAGCTTGGGAGAGCGCTACCATGGCACGGTAGAGGTCGTGGGTTCAAGTCCCATCGGCTCCACCAAAATTAATACACTTGAGCCCTGGGAATAAACCAGGGCTTTTATTTTTGCTGATGTATCCTCTTATTCCCTTTAATTTTTTCATCAAACATTAAGTGTTACTTTATTTACTGTAAGTTCTGCAAAATGATGAGAAAAAATAAGAAAGCTACACTTTTTCGTCTCTAAATCTATGTAAACGCTATTAACTTCGGATTATGGCTATTCACATATTTCATTTTTCTGTTATACTAAAATTAGCACACTGGATATAAGAGTGATAATCCAACAAAAAACGTGACAGGAGGGGGTTAGAGTATGAAGGTAAAACCACTTGGTGAAAGGCTTTTGATAAAGCCCATCATTGAAGAAAAAAAGACAGCAGGTGGAATAGTTCTTCCAGATGCTGCCAAAGAAAAACCGATGAAGGCTGAGATAGTTGAAGTTGGAAAACTTCCAGAAGATTGCACACTCAAAGTTGGTGACAAGGTAATTTACAACAAGTATTCAGGGACAGAGATTAAAATCAACGAAGAAGATTACATCATTATCGATTTAAACGATATCCTTGCAAAAATAGAAGAATAAAATAAAGGATAAGAGGAGGTGTGAGATATGGCAAAGTTATTGAGATACAGTGAAGAGGCGAGAAGGTCACTCGAAGCTGGTGTTGACGCGGTTGCAAATGCGGTGAAGATTACACTTGGTCCGAAAGGTAGGAACGTCGTTATTGAAAAATCTTGGGGAAGCCCAACAATTACGAATGACGGAGTTTCTATTGCAAAGGAAATAGAGCTTGAAGACAAATTTGCAAATCTTGGAGCTCAGCTTGTTAAAGAAGTTGCAAGCAAGACAAACGATGTTGCTGGTGATGGTACAACCACAGCTACTGTTCTTGCTCAGGCAATGATAAAAGAAGGTCTCAAGATGGTTGCAGCGGGTGCAAACCCAATCCTTGTAAAACGCGGAATTGACAAGGCTGTGGCAAAAGTTGTAGACGAAATCAAAAAGATTTCCAAGAAACTTTCTAGCACAGAAGACATTGCACATGTTGCTGCTATCAGTGCAAATAGCGAAGAAATAGGTAAACTCATCGCAGAAGCGATGGAAAAAGTCGGAGAAGACGGTGTCATCACAGTTGAAGACAGCAAGACAATTGACACATACGTTGAATTCACAGAAGGTATGCAGTTCGACAGGGGCTACATCTCACCATACTTTGTAACAGACCCAGAAAAGATGGAAGTTGTTTACAATGAACCATTCATACTCATCACAGACAGAAAACTTTCAAACGTAAAACCACTTATCCCAATTCTTGAAAAAGTTGCTCAAACAGGTAAACCACTCGTAATCATTGCAGAAGATGTTGAAGGTGAAGTGCTTACAACATTGGTTCTCAACAAACTCAAAGGAACACTCAACACAGTTGCAGTTAAGGCTCCTGGTTTCGGTGACAGAAGGAAAGCAATGCTCCAAGACATCGCTATCTTGACAGGTGGTATCGTTGCAAGCGAAGAAGTTGGAATCAACCTCGAAGACCTCACACTCCAAGACCTTGGAAGAGCTGACGTTGTAAGAGTGAAGAAAGATGAAACGATAATCGTTGGTGGAAAGGGTAAACCAGAAGAAATCAAAAAGAGAATTGCTCAGATTAAAGCGCAAATTGAGCAGACAACAAGCGAATACGAAAAAGAAACACTACAGGAAAGAATGGCAAAACTTGCTGGTGGCGTAGCAGTTATCAAAGTCGGTGCCGCAACAGAAACCGAACTCAAAGAAAAGAAACATAGAATTGAAGACGCACTTAGCGCAACAAGGGCAGCTGTTGAAGAAGGTATCGTTCCTGGCGGTGGAATTACGCTCTTGAGAGCAAGAAAGGCAATCGAACCACTCTTCAACGAACTGACTGGCGATGAAAAACTTGGTGCACAGATTGTCTACAACGCACTCGAAGCACCAATTAAACAGATAGCTCTCAACGCTGGTTACGATGGTGCAATTATTGTCCACAACGTCCTTAGCAAAGATGATGTAGCATACGGTTTCGATGCTCTCAAAGGTGAATACTGCAACATGTATGAACGCGGTATAATCGACCCAGCAAAGGTTACAAGAAGCGCACTCCAGAACGCAGCTTCCATTGCAGGAATGCTCTTGACAACGGAAGTACTCGTAGTCGAAAAACCAGAAGAAAAGAAAGCTTCAGTTCCAGAAATGCCAGAATATTAATCTGTTCGCTAAGCAAACCAAATCAAGGCGGTACCCAAAGAGGGTACCGCTTTTTTTGTTCGCATTCTTGTGTTAAAATTTAGCTTGGAAAAATAAGAAGGGAACGGTGATGGATACGAAAATCAGGTTGCTGGCAGTAACAGATATACGTGGTACAATCGCTATTGCTGAGGATGACAGAATCGAATGGGGTAGTCCAGAAGATAAAAGACTTTTCAAAGAGCTAACAACCCAATCTGGTGTTGTTGTAATGGGGAGGAAAACATACGAGGCAATCGGCAGAAGGTTGCCTGATAGGTATAATATTGTTTTGAGCTCAAAAGGATATTTTAGATGCGAAGCACCTGATTTGGTACTAAATGGGAGTGTAAACGATGTGGTGAAAATACTCTTCGAAAAAGGTTTCAGAGACATATGCGTTATCGGTGGGCAAGCGGTTTTCTCACAATTTTTGAAATCTGGAATGGTGACGGACTTACATCTGACAATAGAACCTATAATCCTGCCTGATGGATTGAACCTTTTTTCGAATATAGATAAGCAGTTCTCGTTACGCCTTGAAAAAACGCATATTTTGAATTCTAAGGGAAGTATCTACATCCATTATCGGATTGAAGAAGTTGGAAGCAAAATATAGGGTTTGAAAATTCGAAATATTCTGGTAAAATATACCACAGTGACATTTTTTATCATATACGGAGGTGGGGACATGGTTGCGAAGGACAAACGTACGGTGGCTTTGGTAGGCCACAACGGTTCTGGAAAATCCGCTTTGGTGATAACAGCTCTTAACCTTGGTGGTATGAACGTAACAAAGAAAGAGGTTGATTTTGATCCAATAGAAGCGCAGAGAGGTGCAAGCATAAATTCACACATTGGAACGTTCAAGTTCGAAGGCAAACAGATTACATTGATTGACACACCAGGTTTCAGTGATTTTATAGGTGAAGTCATTAGTGCTATTTTTGTTTCCGAAAACGTTGTAAGTGTTGTTAACGCTGTTGCAGGTGTGGAAATCCAAACAGAGAGAACATGGGCAATTGCAACAGAAATGGAAAAACCAATTATGGTTTTCATCAACCAGATGGACAAAGAAAGGGCAAGTTTTGATAATTCGCTTGCCTCTCTTAAAGAACGCTTTGAGGCGAAGATTGTACCAATAATTTACCCGATTGGTGCGGAAGCGAATTTCAAAGGTGTAGTTGACCTTGTGTCTGGAAAAGCATACGTTTACGAAAATGGCAAAGCGAAGGAAACAGACATTCCGGAGGAAGTTAAGGATAAAGTGGAAGAAATAAAGATGTCCATAATGGAGGACATCGTTTCTCTTGACGATGCTCTTATGGAAAAATACTTCGCAGAGGAACCTATCACACCTGAAGAACTCTGGGCAGCTCTTAGAAAGGGATTCATTGAAAGACAGATAGTCCCAGTCTTGGCAGGTTCCGCTGAAAAGAATATAGGTGTTGATATATTGCTTAGAACAATAAACAACATTGGAGCATCCCCACTCGATGCAAAACCTTACAAAGCAAGACTTGAAAGTGGAGATGAAGTGGAAGTTTTGGCTTCTGAAACGGACCCATTTGTTGGATACACATTCAAGGCTGTTGTCGACCCATTCGTTGGAAAATTGAGCTATATCAAAGTAATCTCTGGGGTTCTCAAACCTGGAGACACATTTGTCAACGTGACCAGAGGTTCTCAAGAAAAAGTTGGTCACCTTTACTTTGCAAAAGGTAAGGAAACTTACGAGGTTGAAGAAGTATCCTGTGGTGATGTTGTAGTTCTACCAAAACTCAAGGAAAGCGCTGTCAGAGATACTTTGACACACAAAGACAGAAAACTCACAATAGTTCCACCGGTGTATCCAGAACCGATGATTTCAAAGAGCGTCAATCCGAAATCGAAATCAGATATCGACAAAATTAGCAACGGTTTGAGCAGATTGGCGGATTCGGATCCAACGTTTGCATGGGAGTTTGACCCAGAAACGTCCGAAACCGTTATCTCTGGTATCGGTGGTATGCATCTTGATGTTATGGTCGAAAGGCTCAAGAACATATTTGGTGTTGATGTTGAAGTTGGAAAACCAAAGATTGCTTACAGAGAAACAGTAACAACAAAGGCAGTTTCTGAGCACAAACACAAAAAGCAGACAGGTGGACACGGTCAATACGGTCACGTCAAGATTGAAATAGAACCACTCGAAAGAGGTGCAGGTTTCGAATTTGTCGACAAAATCGTTGGTGGAGTTATTCCAAGAAACTTCATTCCATCTGTTGAAAAAGGTATTCGCGAAGCTATGAAAAAAGGAGTTCTTGCAGCGTATCCTGTTGTTGATGTTAGGGTAACGCTCTTTGATGGTTCATACCACGAAGTAGACTCTTCAGATATATCGTTCCAGATTGCTGCAATTCAAGCGTTCAAGAAAGGCATGCAACAGGCAAGACCTGTGCTCCTGGAACCTGTAATGTATGTCGAAGTCTTCACACCAGATGAAAACGCAGGAGATGTCATGGGTGATATTAGCTCAAGAAGAGGAAGACCAATGGGTATGGAACCTGCTGGTAAAGGCATGACCGTTGTTAAAGCAGAAGTTCCTTTGGCAGAAATGCTCGACTTCCAGAGCAGATTGTCATCCATCACAAGTGGTAGAGGTTACTTCACCATGAGGTTTGCAAAATACGATATCGTCCCACCAAACATCCAGGAAAAGATAATAGCAGAGCGCAAGAAGTATCTTGAACAGCAAGCTGAAGAGTAATAACTTATCCTCGCAAAAAGACACAAAAGGGTCGGCTAACACGCCGACCCTTTTGCTTTTAATAAAAGTTTTTCACGCTTAGGAAAAATGTACAAAACAAAAGAAATATTGAAATGGAGGTGGAGTGATGAAATCAAAAAAGGTTGTGTCTATAATATTGGGAATAATCTTTGGAGTTCTCTTAGTTGGTCTACTGTTTTTTTACGGTTATTCTTCCTTCCTCATAAATCAGATATACGGTCAGGAAGCCTCTACATTTCAGGCATGGAGGAATTATTTTGGATACTTATTTTCCAAAGTTCCTTTTGTAAAGAACTTTGTTCAATATGAACCGATTAGTGTTTTCACTGCAAAGGAGTATTTTGAAAAGGCATACGAAGAATATGCTTCACAACTGGATGCCAAATTGAAAGAACTCGAAGAAAAAGAGACGCTCTTAGCCCAAAAGGAAGCTCAAATCGATAAACTTATGGAAACTTTAACAACTGTTGAGAACAACTGGAAAGAACAAAGGTTAAAAGAAGAACTTAACAAGGTCAAGGATACTACGACATTGAAACGCTTGAATGATATTGTGGATACATTCCTCAACTCTGAGCCAGCACAACTTAGAAGGTTAATGAACGCAGATAACATGTCCGTCGAGACGCTTGCACTGGTATTTTCCAAACTACCAGCAGATACAAGAGCAGAGCTAGTCCAGGAACTTACAGCGGTCAACCCGGTGAAGGCAGCTCAGGTGATTGAAAAAATGGGTGGCGTGGACCAATTAATTAGTGATATAGAAAATAAAATACAAGATTTAGAAGAGAAGATACACGAAATAGTTTCATACGAAGCTCAAATAGTGACCATTGACGGTTTTAGAAAAGGACTTTCAGCGTATCTGTCTGAGATGCCATACGAAGAAATCTGGAATATGGTTGAAAAGATAAGCAAAAAACCAGATTTAGTGCTTTTCATCTTATCAAATGTGGATGATCAGACACGAATCAGATTGTTGAAAGATATAAAAGACAAAAATGAAGAACTCTTTATCGAAGTGTTGAACTTGGGGGCGAGATTTTGATAGATTTGATTAACCTTACGAAAATTCTTGGTAGTTCTGAAAAAATACAAGATGTGCTCTCTGAGATAAGCAAAAATTCTCAAAATGGAGAATCTTTTGAGAAGATTCTCCAAAAAATTGTTCAAGAGCTTTTAAAAAGCAATGCAGAGAATAATCAACCCAACGACAATTCAACACAAAAATCTACAAGCGGACTGCTAAAAGAAAATGTAAGAAAGCCGGTGGAATTGTTAAAAAATGTGGATGGTCAAAGCGAAAGAAAGCTTAAAGAAATAACTGCCGGTGATGGAATTGAAAATAATAATGTAAAAGAAGAGTTGAAAGAACCAGAAATAGAAAAGGACAATTTTATATTGCCAAACAAAACACAGTTAATGACTAAATACGAAATGGATAAGACAGTGGACAGGATAAAGCAAGCCAAAGCAACTGTGGAAACAACGGATGATATAAAGCAAAACACATCTACTTATGGAGATACTGTAGTTGCTGAGGTGGAAAATGCCGAAATCATAAGAGATACGGAAGAAAACAATGATTCTCTTGTTCTCAACAAAGAGAACAAAGAGAAAAAAGAAACGGCTTCAAACCTGAAAGAAAAGTTTATAGAAGAATTTTCTCCGAAAGTTCTGAAAGATGGCGGAAAAACGGTTATCGTTGTGGATGCCAGTGCGAAAGTCCAAAGCACCAGCGAAAAAGAAAATGTTGTTGTTCATGATGGCACTGGATATCTCTCTAACGCACAAAAAACTTTCGGTGCTGAAGATAATATCACAAAGCCAGCAACGGTGTTAACCGAACAGGAACAAAGAACTAAACCAAACAGCTCTCTACAATCAAGCCAACCAGTTCAATCGACTCGAGCAAGCAAATCGACAGGAGAACTGACCGGGAAAGGGCAAGTTAGTCAATTAAGTGAACAATCGCCCAATAACAAAACGTATAACGGATGGCGTATATCCTCTCACTCTCAATCTCAAGCATCAAGAGCATTGCAAGATGTGAAATCATATCAATCTTGGCAATCAAAACAACCACAGCAAGTAGCCGAACACATAGCCAAAGCAAAGGGCAACTATGATAACAATGTTCCAAGTATTTCACAGGATGGCAAAAAAACACTAAATATTCGCCAAAATTTTGGTGCTGAAAATGAATCGATGAATGCAAAAAACAGTTTAAAAGGCTTAGCTTTTCAAACTCCAAATTCTGGGATGGTCGTTAATAATCTTCAAAACATACATGGAGCGAATATTCAAAACGATTCATCTAAGTCTGTAGATAGGTCCATTGATAAAAGAACAACTGAAGGGGAAGAAAGAACGGTTGAAACGGTTGGAATATCGAAAACAGTTACAGCTAACAAAGATAACTTTAGAAGCAATATGAGCGACAAACCACAAGTACTTCAGACTCTTGTTGTTGAGATTTCACGAATAGTTCAAATGCAGCAAGTAATCAGCGCGAGTTTATCGAACGTGAATCATTTGAATAGTGAGAAGGACAATTCATCTCATGCTGTTGTGATTACAGATTCGAGGATTTCAAAATCAGATTCTCTGAAGAATGTTGTCGGCATTAACCAAAATACTCTAGGTTCTCATAAAGTAGTCCAGATTCAAACAGAGCAAAAGAAGAATTTTGCGTCTCAACCCAGGCTCGATATACCACTGAATGTTGTTGATAAAAACAGTTTTGGAAAAGTGCAAAGAGTCAGTCAACAAAACATATTAGCGTTTCCAGTAGTTCAAACAACTTCACAGAAAGCTTTAAATGATAATAGCAACAAGAATATTTCAGGAAAAGGTATAGATGATAACATCTTGCAAGTGATTAATTCTATAAAGGTAATCACTTCCGAACACTTAAAAACACTTCGCATTTTGGAAAACAAAAATGAAAAAGGTACAGTTGTAGAAGTAATAGACTCAGCTGACTCAAAGGTTACCAACGGTCAACTGATTCTCTCGGCTGAGCTCGTTAAAAATATTGCAACAGAAAAACCGAAAATCCACTATAACAAAACTATAGAAAACACCAAAAATATTGACAGTGAAAAACCCTTGAAAGTTGAGGACAAAATAACCCTTTCAGAAGTGGTTCAATCGGAGAATAAGAAAGATACGGTTAATCAGGTTCAAATTGATTCGCAGGGTGAAGAAGCTCGTAAGGAAAAATACGATGCTCAAGAATTTAGGAATGAAATAGTCCAAGCATCGAAGAATAAATTAGAAATAAAGTCTTTCGAAGTTGAGTACAAGGTGAAAGAAGAAAGCAAAAAAGAAGAATTTCAAGAACGTCCGAATATCTCTAACAAGTTTTTGGAAAGACTTGCTGAGTTGACTTACAAAGCATCTGAGTCTAAAACCGAGCAGACTTACCAAATCAACAACAGATTTGAACTTGTAGAACGTTTACAGCATTCCCAGAACCTTGAAGAAATTTACAAAAAGATTAGGGACTTCGGTTTCTCGAACAGGTTGGAAGAAAACGTAAGGATGAAACTATACCCAGAACAACTTGGAAACATCGATGTTGAACTTAGAAAAGAAGGAAGAGCGATAACCATCGTCTTTGTTGCAGAGAACGAGAAAAGCAAAGAGTTGCTTGAGAGAAACATCGGTTTACTGAGAGATAGATTAACGGCTTTGGATTTCGATGTGAGGAATATGGAAGTGAAGATGAAAGAAGAGAGCAACTATTACGAGGATGCAAGACACCATCAGAACCAGCAAAACCAAAAACATGGAGAACAAAATCATGAAAATAGAAGAAAGGCATTCAGTGAAGAGGTGATAGAAGATGATAATGAACGTGAACGCAACGGCTAATCTCTTCTCTCAAGTGGCTGAAAGAACGACAAAAAAAGACATGGACAAAGAAGCCTTTTTGAGATTGCTTATTACACAACTTAAAAACCAGGACCCCCTTGAACCAATGAAGGATAGGGATTTCATTGCTCAAATGTCTCAACTTTCATCTCTCGAACAGATAATGAACATGAGTAAATCTGTCCAACAATTCGTAGATACCGCAGCTCAGCTTTATAGAACACAAGCAGTTTCAATGATAGGAAAGACTGCTGTTGTCAAGACAAACACAATCACGGTGTCAAATGGGATACCGGAAACTAAGGTATTTAAATTGGACACCCCAGCAACGATAGTTGTTAGAATTTTTGATCAAAATGGTAAGCTTGTAAAAGAGCAAAAGCTGGGAAATGTTGATGCTGGGATGCAACTGATTGCGTGGGATGGGAAAGATGAGAACGGAACAAAAGTAAAGGATGGAAAATACACTTTTAAAATACTTAAGCTGACAGCTAACGGCGATTACGAAGAAATTCCAAGTGTTGAAAGTGGCGTAGTTTCTGGTGTTCAATTTGATGGGAACAAAATCAACGTTGTTGTAAATAGCAAGATATACGAAATTTCAGAAATATCAGAAATCTATGCGTAGGGGTGAGGATATATGATGAGGTCTCTTTACAGTGGTGTTTCTGGACTTCAGGGTTTCCAGCAAGAGATTGACGTTGTAAGCAACAACATTGCGAACGTTAATACGATAGGTTTCAAAGGTGCAAGGGTCACCTATGCGACTAACTTTTCCCAAATTCTTGATATTTCCAGAAGGGCAACTGATAGAACAGGTGGAACAAACCCAAAACAAATTGGTTATGGTATTCGTGTTGCATCCATTGACAAAATAATGAATCAGGGAAGCTTCCAAAACACTGGAAAGAAAACAGATTTGGCAATCCAAGGTGAAGGATTCTTTATCCTTTCCAATGGTCAGAGATATTTTTACACAAGGGCAGGTAACTTTGACTTAGACCTTAATGGAACCATCGTTCAACCGACAACAGGTCTGAAACTCCAAGGATGGGTTGCAGAAGTAGACCCCACAAGTGGAAGAAGATACGTTGATACCAACAAACCAATAGGTAGTATCCAAATATCAGCAGGTCTCAGCATGGCTGCAAAACAGACATCGAGAATGACACTGGCAGGAAACCTTGATGCAAGGGTAGGACCTGAGAAGTTTGTTATTGCGATAAATGGATACGGTGGTAGGACAATTAACACAAAAGTCACCTTTGAAAGAGACTTCGGAGGACTCCAGGATACGTTCAGTGATTATCAAATATATCTTGGTAAGATAGATGCAAACTTGGATGATAAGATTGATGGAAAGATATACATAAAATTTGACAAATTTGGGAATGTCGTGAGTGCTGGTGCCATTAAACAAAAACTTTCTGGAACAGCTTCAAGTGGTACTATTACGCTTACAGAACCAATCCAACAGCAAGATGGAAATTATTTGTTCATTATAAGGGATAGCGAAGGAAGAATAGTTGATACACTTTCTCGAAACGTGCTCAATGGAAGCGTCACAGAGGCAATCGCCAGTGAAAAACTTATTGACGGGCAAACTTACTTTGTGGAAATAGCAGCTTCTACCCAAGAAGTGGCTCCGCTTGATTTAGAACTTGATAGTGCAAACGTTGCATCAACCATTGCAGGCCAACTTACGAGAAACTATACAGTTCAATATGTTGTTGAAAACCTTGATGGAACATTAGTTACTGGGATTGCCCCGCAAGACATAAACAGTGCAGGAACACAGAGTTTAACAGATGCAAATCTTGTTGCAGGTAGGCAATACAGGGTACGTGTAATTGTTAATGGAAAAACGCTTGGTTCAGAAGTTGTGACAGCAATTGACGATGGCGGAAATGGTAAAATAAGCTTTGAATATACACAGGGAAAATATGGAGTTGTGAGAGTGATTAGAGATTCAGTTACTGGGGATGCAATTGGAACATACAATGTGCTTTTGTTAAACGGAGATAACACGATATACGATGCAAATCTTTTAAGTGGAAATTCATATCAAGACATTGTGTACCAACCGGCAAAGGTTGACCAGTTAACTATTCCAGGCGCTGGTGAACCAAGGTTCTACGAAGCTGATAATCCGACCAACTTCTCTGTTGTTTCGTTCAAATCACCGTTCTATACAACATCAACTCAAGTTTACGATTCGCTTGGAAATCCATACACGTTATACATCGATTTTGTCAAACTAGCATCAGTTTACGGCGATAAAGAGAATGTTTGGGCGTTCAGGATTAGAAGTGCAACAGGGGAGAACATAAAATACCTTTCAAACTACGATACAGGCACTGAGATTACCGGTGGTAGCTTTGGTGTATTAAGGTTCGACAAAACAGGAAGACTACTTGGAGTTAATTCCTTCGACCCAAACACTGGTCGCATATCTGAGGGCGAAAACATTGATGCCATCATGTTCAATGCTGGTGAAAATGGTGATGGTATTGTAAAAATAAAGCTCGATATGAACAGCATGACACAATTTGCCGCACTTGCAGATGCATTTGTTAAATCACAAGACGGTAACGCTCAAGGAGTGCTTGAATCATTCTCAATTTCTGAAAACGGAGACATAATTGGTTCCTTCACCAACGGTCTGGTTGACGTGCTTGGAAAAGTTGCACTTGCAACATTCAATAACCCGGCAGGATTACTCGAACTTGGCAATTCACTCTATGGAGAAAGTGCAAACAGCGGAACAGCACGTATTGGTCAACCGGGCAAGGGTGGGTTTGGTTCCCTTGTTGCAGGTGCACTTGAAATGTCCAACGTAGACCTTTCCGAAGAGTTCACAAAACTCATAATTGCCCAAAGAGGTTTCCAAGCAAACGCAAGAACGATAACCACAGCTGACCAAATACTCCAAGAAGTGGTGAACCTCAGAAGATAATCGGGTAAAATAATCTGAAACCCATAGGGGTGAAAAAGTTGATAAAACTGACAGGACTGAACGGGAAAGAGTTCTACTTAAATGCTGAATATATAGAAAAAATTGAAGCCAACCCAGACACCACTATAACCTTATACAATGGTAAAAAATACATAGTTCTTGAACCTGTTCAAGAAGTCGTTAATCGAATCATGGAATACAAAAAGAAGATATTCTTACCTCCGATGGTAGGTGAGGAATAATGGATATAACCGTTTTACTAGGTGTTGTTTTAGGTTTTGGTATGATGGTGTATGGTATTATCAGCGGAGCTGGTGATTTCGCTACATTCATTAATATCCCTTCCGTAATTATAACTGTTGGTGGTGCAGTTTCCGCTGCTATAACCGCAAACAAGAAAAACGTAGTCTTTGGTATTGTTAAAGTTATAATGGGGGCTATTAAGGAACCAAAAATTGATTATGTCGGAACCCTAAGAACACTTGTGTCGTTTTCAGAAAAGGCAAGAAGAGAAGGTTTGCTATCGCTTGAAGCGAATTTGGAAGAAATTCAGGATCCGTTTTTGAAAAAAGCAGTGCAGTTAGTTGTTGATGGAACTGAGCCAGAAGTTCTGAGGTCCATGATGGAGATAGAAATTGAGATGGCAACAGCTGAAATGATGGATCAAAAAGGATTTTTCGACGCTCTGGGAACCTTTGGTCCAGCATTTGGAATGATAGGAACTCTGGTCGGGCTTATCCAGATGCTTAAGAGTTTGAACAACCCAGAAACACTGGGACCGTCTATGGCGGTTGCACTCATAACCACGCTGTATGGTTCTATTCTTGCCAATATCGTGGGGCTTCCGGTAGCCGAAAAAATAGCAAGACGTGCGGCGGATTTGGAACTTGCCAGAAGGATGATTTTGGAAGGTGTGTTGTCTATTCAGGCTGGAGAAAACCCAAGGGTGCTTGAAGAAAAGCTGAAATCGTATCTACCAAGCGCCGAAAAGGTTAAGTACGAAGCACAAGTTCAGGGAGCTGGTGCCTAATGGCGAAAAAGCAGAAGTGTGTTTGCCCCTCGGTACCAGCGTGGTTGAATACATATGCGGATATGGTCACTCTGCTTCTTACGTTCTTTGTTCTTTTGTTTTCAATGTCGAGCTTGAGCCCTGGAAAGTTTCAACAGGTGGTAGTTGGATTGACATTAGCTTTAAGTGGAAATCCCCCAAGTGTCTTAACTGGTGGGCAGACAATGAGCGAGGAAGCGCTTATATCTTCAAAGCCAGGGGTTTATCAGGAACTACTGAGAATCTCTGAAGAATACAAGGGCAAGGTAACAATTGAAGAACGAGACGAAGGAACACTTATCACATTGACTAATTTTAAGATTTTCGAAACGGGAAGTGCGAGACTAACAGCTGAAGCTAAGGAAATAATTGAAAAACTGGGCGCTATAATTTTAGAGCACACATCGAACATCATAGAGGTTAGAGGCTACGCTGATGACAGGCCAACAACTCCAGACTCCATTTATCCATCGAACTGGCACCTGAGCAGTGCACGTGCTTCTTCAGTAGTGAATTTCATGCTAACGGAATTAAAGCAAAAAAGGTATGCGTTGAGGTATGCAGAAATAAGGTCTGGATTATTCGATATCGATTATTTCTATTCGCCGGATAGGTTTGTTCCGATAGGAAAAGGTGATGTCGATGTAAACAAAGAACTAAAATCTATAAAAGCAAACTACGACTACGACATGTCAAAACTACAAAATGACTATGAAAGTGGTAAAATATCTACAGAGGAATACCAGAGACAGCGAACAGAGCTTACTCAGAAATACTATAGAGACGTTGAGCAAACACGTGCAAAATATAGGAAAATAGAAATCGTAATCAAGAGAGAAACTAAGGGATACTGATAAATTAAGAAAGCTAAGGAGGGCGAAGTATGCCTGAAGAAGTTGAACAACAGCAAGAGCAAGCTAAGAAGAAAGGCGGTTTAATGGACTTAATAAAGATGATAGTAATCCCATTAGTTATTTCACTTGTTGTAAGTTTGGTTGTTTTCTTTATGCTTGGTTCGAATAAGCAACCAAGTCAAACCCAGCAAGAACAATCAGCTGTCGCTGCGGCACCAGTCCAGATAAAGGCAGTTGTTATTGCCCAAGGTAAGTATCAAACCTTTATGCTTAAAGGTGGAAGGGATGTTGTGGTTGTAGATTCTTTAACCTTGCTTGTTGGTAGTGAACCTTGCAGAGCGGCTGTAGCTGAAAAGAATGATGAGATAATGGACGCACTTGCAACCATATTCTTGAGCAAAGAGCGTTTTGACCTTGTAACTCCAGCGGGTTTAGACTTATTAAAAAAGCAAATCAGGGAAGCTGTAAACCAGATTACCGGGTTTACTGGCGAGAAAGAAAAATTTGGAGTTTTGAACGTTTACATATACATAAAAGCAATAAGCACAGTCCAGTAATAATATCACAATCCCTTTAACGGGAGGTTGTTGGTTTTGCCGGATGTACTGAGCCAGGAAGAAATAGACCGATTGTTGGCGGCACTTTCGCAAGGAGAAGTTAACATCGAAGAAGTGAAAAAAGAGGGCGAAGAAAAAAAGATTCGCACGTATGATTTTTTGCGTCCTCAGAAGTTCTCGAAAGAACAAATTAGAACCGTTCAGATGATACATGAAAACTTTGCACGAAGTGTATCTACGTATTTATCTGGTAAATTAAGATCCTTCACCTCGGTAAATGTTGTCGGTATAGACCAGCTTACCTACGATGAATACATGAAATCCATAGGTAACCCGTCTTTCATAACCATATTCACGGCAAGAGAATTGGTGGGTAGCGCAATATTCAATATGAGCTTAGAAATATTTTACGGTATTTTGGATGTTCTACTTGGCGGACCTGGTGAACCTGGCGATGTCAAAAGAATCCCAACAGAAATCGAAATGGGGATAATTAAAAAGGAAGTTGTAAACCTACTTACCGCACTTTCCCAAGCTTGGATGTCCGTTCACCCGTTTATTCCTGTTGTTGAATCTACAGAAACAAACCCACAGTTCGTCCAGATAGTTCCCAGTAGCGAAATGGTCTTAGCAATTACGTTCTTTGTAAGTTTTGGAAAAGTGGAAGGTTACATGAGTCTTTGCTGGCCCTCTTCTGTTATAGAGCCAATAGGAGAAAAACTCACAACACAGAGTTGGTTCAAAGTAAAGCAAAAGGAGATAACAGAAGAACACGTTGGAAAGCTTAAGGAAAATTTGCAAAGAACGAAGATAGATGTTATTGCAATCATTGGTGAAACTGTGCTGACCTTGGGTGAAATATTAACACTTGAGGTTGGCGACGTAATAAGGTTGAAGGAACACTACGATGAACCGATAAGAGTAGAAGTGAACGGTCGAACAAAATTCTTAGGCAAACCTGGTCAGTACAAGGGGAACTATGCTGTAAAGATTACAGAAGTGATAGAAGAGCCTAAAGAGGAAGGTGAAGAAGCATGATAGCAGATGACTTCCTAAGCCAAGAAGAATTAGATGCGTTACTCAAGCAAGTTGTGCAAGATGATGGACTTTCAGATATTGAAAAATCAATGGTGGGCGAAGTTGGAAATATAATCCTTGGTGCGGGT
The DNA here is from genome assembly GCA_964452455.1 of uncultured Fervidobacterium sp. GTDB lineage: Bacteria > Thermotogota > Thermotogae > Thermotogales > Fervidobacteriaceae > Fervidobacterium. Next base: position 15,887 of record CAYVMA010000020.1, read on the forward strand.
GCAACTGCGCTATCTAACATTTTGGGCAGAAAAGTGGACATTTCAACACCAGAAGTTGAAGTTATGACACTCAGCGAATTAAGAAAAGGTATAAGCGGTGAGAAGGTTTGTGTAACGATACATTTTGAAGGCGAAGTAGAGGGCTTGACTGCGATGGTTCTTGAAAAACAGTTGGCAGCTGAAATCGCTGATATAATGATGGGTGGTCTCGGTAAGCCAGAGAGTGATGAACTTGACGAGTTCAAGCTTAGTGCCGTTGGCGAGGCCATGAACCAAATGATGGGTTCAGCTGCTACTTCACTTTCCGATATGATAAAAAAGCCCGTTAGTATCACGCCACCGACGACGGAGATTCTAAATTTCGATGACGAGAGCGTGAAGTTTCCACCGATAGGCGATGAAAACGACAAAGTTGCAAAAGCAACGTTTACAATGACCATCGAAGAATTGAAACCTGCTAAGTTCTTTTTGGCAATGTCTATCCCGTTTGTCAAAAAACTATATGAATTGATATTCGGTGCACCGACTGTTGAACAAAAGCAATCAGGCGTATCAGTTCCAGAAACAGTTCAGACTTCCACTTCAACGGCTACAACTTTTGTTCCACCTACTCCAAAGAGAGAAGAAAAGCAAGCGGTTGCAGCAAGACCTGTCCAATTTGAAGATTTCGGAAAAACTCAGCAGCCATCCGAAAAACCCCAAGTTTTGGATGAAAGACTCCAGTTGCTCTTTGATGTGCCGTTAAATGTTACCGTTGAACTTGGACGCACAAAGCTCACTTTGAAAGAAATTATGGAACTTGGCGTGGGGTCTCTCATAGAATTGGATAAACTTACGGGAGAACCTGTGGATATCTACGTAAACAACAAATTGATTGCACGTGGAGAAGTTGTTGTCATTGATGAAAACTTCGGTGTGCGTATTACAGAGATAGTGAATCCTAAAGAAAGGCTTTACAGCTTAAAATAAGAACATTAAGCCCATCCCACAAAAGAAGCCCCTTTCGGGGCTTCTTTTCTTTCGAACTTTTAAGATTTTAGAAATTCCTTCAACCACAACGCTGAATCTTTCAGTATCCTTTTTTGTGTATTGTAGTCTACGTAGATTATACCGAAGCGTTTTGAGTATCCGTATGCCCACTCGAAGTTGTCCATCAATGACCAAATGAAGTAACCTTTCAAATCAACACCTGCATTGATTGCTTCAAGTGCTTTTTCAAAGTGCTTTTCCAAATATTCAATTCGGTAGTTATCATGAACTCTACCATTTTCCAACTTATCAGGTCCAGCCATCCCGTTCTCTGTTATATAAAGCGGTAGTTTATATCTTTCCTTAAGATAGACCAGCATATCAAATAAGCCTTGCGGGTAGATTTCCCATCCCATTTCGGTCTTCGGAAGGTCGCCTTGCACATACGAAAATCCAAGTGGGTTGTTCATATCAAAAACGACAAGTGTTCTTGTGTAGTAATTCACACCAAAGAAGTCAATGGGGGTTGAAATAATGTTCATATCGCTATCGGGAACCTGCAACCCTTTTTCCGTATAAAGTGCAACTGCTTCTTCGGGATATTTACCGAAAACAACAGGGTCATGGAACCATGCATTAACAAACTTATCAACAAGACTGGCAACCAAGAAACTTTCAGGTTTCGCATCGCCTGGCTCTATTTTCATTACAACGTTGGTCAAGCCAACTTTTCCATCCTTTACTTCTTCTCTAAACGCTTGAACAGCATGCCCGTGTGCCCTCAACAGGTTGTGTGCTGCACTTATTGCTTCTTGTAGATTTTGATGACCCGGGGCATGCTCTCCTGTGTAGTAACCCAAGAAAGAAGAACACCACGGCTCGTTCAGTGTAATCCAATGTTTCACACGGTCACCGAGTTCGTTGAACATAAACGTTGCGTATGCTCTGAAATAAAGTGCTATATCAGGGTTGAGCCATCCACCTTTTTCATAGAGTGCGTAGGGTAAGTCCCAGTGATAGAGGGTTATGAATGGTACGATATCATTCTTCAAAAGTTCGTCAACAAGTCTGTTGTAGAAGTCCACACCCTTTTGGTTGATGTTCTTCCCATCTGGCATGACTCTGGGCCAGGAGATAGAAAACCTGTAAGCATCTAAACCTATTTCTTTCATCAACTGGATATCTTCCTTGTATCGATGGTAATGGTCACACGCAACGTCTCCTGTGTCGCCGTTCAAGGTTTTGCCAGGCGTGTGTGAAAAGACATCCCAAATTGATGGCCCTCTACCATCCTCGTTTGCTGCACCCTCAATCTGGTATGCTGCCGTAGCCGTTCCGAAGATAAAATCTTTTGGAAAATCGGACCTTCTTATCATTTTTCCACCTCCTGGTTTAGTTCAAAATTTTCCACAATACTATGCGTTTTCACAGCCAAGAAAGCATTTGCAAACGCACTGAATGTACCTAACGTCATCACTAATGGTAGAAAGATGAAAATAGCTTTTGAACCGATTAAGAAACTGCCGATGGCGAACTGCACTAAATTGTTTGTCACCATCCCCAGAAAGCTTATTCCAAATACACTTAAGAAGTTGAACTTTGAGAGAAAACTTTGCACTATTGCAGATGCCACACTGCCGAAAAAACCCATGAAAAACCCCGGAGTAAATATGGTGCCAGAAAGAATAGAACCGAGCAGAGATTTAGAAACGGAAAGAACCACCGCGTCTGAAAGACCTGAAAAAACAGACATATACAACACTAAGAAATTTGAGAACCCCCACTTACCCCCCGGTACAGGAAATGGTATTAAACCTTCGACAACATATACTACGCTGCTCAATGCAATCATCAGCCCAAAAACTACCACGTTTCTACGTCTACTTCTTTCTTTTCTTTTTTCTTGTCTGTCTTGAACTCTATTATCATTCTGTTTGGCACGCAAATTATACTCCCTCCTAGTCCTATCTTCCCTGTTTTTTCGCAAATCTTATCTGGACAATCCGAATCGGTAACCCAGGCCTTATTTCCATCGAAGTGTAATGTTGTAACGTACTTTCCTTCTTGGTTTCTTATTATGAATTCGCCAGGTTCTTCGACCTTGAACACCTCTTCACCTTGGATTCTCACAGAAAGTGTTTTCTTCCCTGGGACATTACCATGGTTGTGTCCAAGGCGGAAAAAATACCAGCCTATTCCAAGAAGAATTGCAATTGTAACAAAGGCAATATCAGTTACTTTAAGGAATTTCCTCGCAGCCATGATTTAAAGGACCATCCTTCCGTCTATAAAAACATGCTCCACAAAATTCTCTTGCCACATATATGGAATGTCCAGAAATTCTGAAGTTTTCCAAAGCACCAAATCTGCGGGATACCCTGGTCTCACAATCCCGGAAGTAAAGCCAAGTAAATATGCTGAATTAGCCGTGTAAGCTGTTAGTATCTCTTCTGGTTCCATTTTCAAAAATCTTATTGCAAGGTGCATTACAAAACTTGGCATAAAAATGGGAGAAGAGCCTGGGTTGAAGTCAGAGCCAAGAGCTACTGGTATACCTGCATCGATTATTTCTCTTGCCGGTGCAAACGCTTCACCGAGATAAAAGCTCGTGTTTGGCATTAGTGTAACGATAGTCCGACTTTTCGCTATTTCCTCGATGTCCTCTTTTGTAACTTTCAAAACATGGTCAACACTGACAGCATCAAGTTGTGCACCGAACCTGGCAGCTCCGACGTTCTCTATTTCATCAGCATGCAACCGAATTTTAAAACCAAGTGATTTAGCAAAATTAAAGAACTCTCCAATCTCATCGGGAAGGTATGCACCTTTATCGCAGAACACGTCTACAAAATCAGCAAGGTTCTTTTCTGAAATATCTTTGAGTAATTCTTTCATTTCGACAATGTAATCTGTGACAGATTTATCCTTTGGTCTTGCGTGTAAACCGAGGAACGTAGCTGTAATCTTGTTTGCAAGTGTATCCTTGAGTCGTCTTATTACTCTCAGCTGCTTCATTTCATTTTCCTTATCCAGTCCATACCCACTTTTGCATTCAATTCCAATTACACCGTGTTTTGTGAATTCTTTAATATATCGAACGGAAACATCGTAAAGCTCATCTTCGTTAGTTTGTTTTACTAGAGTTGAAGTGTAATGTATGCCTCCGCCGGCTTGCAAAATCTCAAGGTAAGTTTTTCCACGGGCTCTCATGTAAAACTCTCTTGCACGCGAACCAACGAATGGGATATGAGTATGCGCGTCGAAAAGACCAGGGGTAACAAGCTTAGCTTTTATATCTGCACTTTTGTGTGGGCGTAAATCTTTGATTTGACCATCTTCAATAACGATATCTTTATCCACATATTCTTCGACCCTCTTCATGTTCGAACCTCTTATGGGAGGTTCAAAGACCGGGGTCAAAATCCTTTCAGCGTGTATGACAAATCCTTTTCCGTTGCTCATATTCCAATCTCCCCAACTTTCATCAGAGTATCGAACAACTTTTTAAACGCCACACTCCTGTGGCTTATGTGCTTTTTCACCTCTTCACCGAGCTCACCAAAGGTCTTGTCGTAGCCTTTTGGGATAAATATGGGGTCATAGCCGAAACCTTTGTTTCCACGTATTTCTCGACTGATGGTCCCTTCAACGTATCCTTCTACAGAAATCAAGAAATTCTTGATAGGATTGAAATATGTAGCAGCGCACACAAACCTTGCACTTCGTTCTTCGTAATTTCTCATCAACTGAAGAATACTTTCCATCTTTTCAACATAACTTGCACCTTCCAGATATCTGGCGCTCATAACGCCGGGAAAACCACCCAACACGTCTATGGAAAGGCCAGAATCATCGGCTATTACCGGCTGACCTATTTCCTTTCCATATTCAAGTGCTTTGATGATTGAATTTTCAATGAACGTTTCACCGGTCTCTTCAACATCCATCTCCCAGTTCACTGTTTCGAGTTCTACAAATTCTGGGACAACAAGTTTTATCTCTTCGATTTTGTGCTTGTTCTTTGATGCAACGTAGATTTTTACCTTTTCTTGACTTGCAGGTTTTGCACTGTTCAAACCGTTCACGATGCTTCCCCCTCATCACAGCATAACAAAGTAGGTATTGTGTATGTGGAGTCATTTGAATCTGAAAATATCATCCTTAAGTATTTTCCAGTCCATGAACTTTCAACCTTTGCGACTTCTTCTGGTGTGCCTGTTGCTACAACGTATCCACCTTTATCTCCACCCTCAGGTCCGAGGTCTATAATATAGTCAGCGGACTTTATAACGTCCAGGTTATGTTCAATAACAACCACGGTGTTTCCTTTATCAACAAGTCTATTAAGCACTTCTATTAACTTCTTTACATCATCAAAGTGTAGTCCAACTGTTGGCTCATCCAATATGTACAATGTTCTTCCCGTAGCTTTTTTTCGCAATTCCGAAGCCAGTTTAACTCTTTGAGCCTCTCCACCGGAAAGCGTTGTTGCTGGCTGACCTAATTTAATGTAACCAAGACCAACATCTGATAGAACTTGCAATGTTTCCCTAATAGTCGGGATATTCTGGAAAAATTCAAGCGCCTCATCAACAGTCATGTCTAAAACATCTGCGATATTTTTCCCCTTGTAGGTGACTTCCAAAGTTTCGGAATTGTACCTTTTACCTTTACATACCTCACATTCTACATAAACTTCTGGTAAGAACATCATCTCAATCTTTACAACACCTTGCCCTCCGCAAGCCTCACATCTTCCACCCTTAACATTAAAACTGAACCTTCCCTTATCATACCCGCGTGCTTTTGCTTCCGGAGTCATTGCAAACAACTCCCTAATTGCATCGAATACTTTGGTGTAGGTTGCAGGGTTACTGCGCGGTGTTCTACCAATTGGCGATTGGTCAATAGCGATGATTTTGTCGATGTTTTCAAGTCCTTCTATCCTGTCATGTTCTCCCACTTCGTATCGGGTTTTGTGGAGTTTGTTTGCTATAGCAGGGTAAAGGGTGTCGATAATCAACGAACTTTTACCAGAACCACTCACGCCGGTAACGCATATGAAGGTCCCAAGTGGAAATTCAACAGTTATATTCTTCAAATTGTTATGCCGTGCACCAATTATCCGTATGAACTTCCCATTTCCCTTTCTTCTGGACTTAGGTACCTCTATTTTCAACTTTCCGGAAAGATACTTCCCAGTAAGCGACTCTTCGCATCTTAAAAGGCCATCCAAAGTTCCAGAATAAACAATTTGTCCGCCGTTTACACCTGCTCGAGGTCCAACATCTACAACGTAATCCGCACTCCGTATAACCTCTTCATCGTGTTCAACAACAAGCACGGTGTTTCCCAAATCTCTCAGTTCTTTGAGCATAGATATCAATCTGTCGTTATCTCTTTGGTGCAATCCGATGGTTGGTTCATCGAGTACGTATATTACGCCAGTCAGTCTTGAGCCTATCTGTGTCGCGAGTCTGATTCTTTGCGCTTCTCCTCCCGAAAGTGTGCGCACATTTCTTGAAAGACTTAGATAACCCAATCCTACCTGTTCTAAGAAATCTAAGCGTTTCTCTATCTCGTTTAACAGCTCCTTTACTGCTTCTCTTTGCTTTTCTGAAAGTTCTGCAGGCAACGCCCTGATGATTTCCAGCTCTTTTGATATGGGAAGCTCTGTAAAATCGATGATACTTAGGTCCTTTATCGTGACGCTCAAAGCTTCTTGACGCAATCTTTTTCCTTTACACGTTTGACATGTGCGTTCCACAAAAAAGTTTTCAACTATCCATTCGCGCATTTCTTCCGACGTGTATTCCTCATATCGTTCTTTTACAAGGGCAACTAATCCCTCAAAATATTCCGTTCCGTACAAAAGTGCCTCTTTAACTTCTTCGGGTTGTTGTTCAAAAGGTTTGGAAGGATCTCCGCCGTATTCTCGAACGATTCTTTCGATTCTTCTTGGAAGCCATCCGTCCGCTTTATGTCCTATTCTTAAACCTTGGACAACGGGAATATCTTCTTCAAAAAGGGTGCGTTCATCAACTTCGAGTTTGAAACCCAATCCGTGGCAATCAGGACAAGCACCATATGGTGCGTTGAATGAAAAGAACTTAGGATTAATTTCAGGCATTGAAAAACCACAAGAAAGACAAGAAAGTTTTTCTGAGTAAAGGTGTTCATTGTCATCGGCTCTTACTAAGACAAAACCATTACCCTCTTTGAGGGCGAGTTCAACGGATTGGAACAACCTATGCACGTCGGTATCGGACAGGTCCAACCTATCGATAACTAAATTTATCGTGTGTCTGACATTTTTATTTAATTCCGGAACTTCGTCGAGTCTGTATATCTTTCCATCAACCTCAACCCTTGTGTAACCTTTGTTAAGGAAATTATCGAATTCATCTTTAAATGTGCCTTTCTTTTCCCGTGCGATAGGTGCGAGTATGATAACACGCTTGTTTTGAAAATGCTTTTGTACGTGTATTATAATTTCATCCACTGACATTCTCTGGAGCTCTCTGCCACAATAAGGGCAGTGTGGAACACCTATCTGCGCATACAACACGCGTAGATAGTCGTAAATTTCAGTAACGGTTCCAACAGTAGACCTTGGGTTGTGGGATACGCTCTTTTGGTCAATTGCTATAGTTGGAGAAAGCCCTTCGATACTATCCACATCGGGCTTTTTTAGCTCACCTATGAACTGTCTTGCGTAAGTAGAAAGACTTTCCAGATAACGTCTTTGCCCTTCGATAAAGATTGTATCCATCGCAAGCGAGCTTTTTCCAGAACCAGACAACCCAGTGATAACAACAAGCTTGTTCTTTGGGATTTCAACGTCAATATTCTTTAAATTATGCACACGCGCACCTTTGACAATTATCTTATCCATCGATTAACCTCTGAACCTCCTTGAAATTGTAGACCACAACATCATTATGAATATTAACCCAAAAAAGAGTGCTTCAACACTCAGAGCAACGATTTTCCTTTGAATATCATCGATGCTTAAATAGCGATACGCTGCTGCTTGGAATGGAAAGAACCAGGTAACTGCCATGACGACAAAAACAATCGTGAAGATTATAACCATAGTTCTTAGGTTATTCCATGTGTTGTCTAACTCCTCTTGTAAGCGTTGAAGTCTAAGGTTAATATTCTCTACGTCATCCTCATACCTTTTCAAATGTTCTTCAAGTTTTTCAATGGATTCAAGCAACTTTTTTTCAAGCTCTTCTCTCTCCATATATCTCACTCCCTAATCATATAGGAAGGGAACAACATTATTTTATTCCAAGCATGCGTGTGGCAACGGCAAAATATATCCAGATACCAGCAAGGTCTGCTACCGTTGTTATGAGTGGACCGGCCATAACAGCAGGGTCGATTCTCATCAACTTACCGAGGAATGGTAGCATTGCACCTACAACATTTGCAAAGATAACAATAACAAGTAATGAAATTGCTGCAGATATATTAACCATTACATCGTGTGAAATCATGAATCCGCGCACAAAGAGAACAGCACCGAGTATTGAACCGAGTATCAATCCGACGTAAATCTCTCTGAGTAACACTTTCCACCAGTCTTTAAGTTCGACATCCCCTAATGCCATGCTGCGGATTATAAGTGTGCTACTTTGCCCACCTGTGTTTCCTCCGGCATCAATCATCGTTGCCATAAAGGCTGCAAGTATTGGCACAGCAGCTATAACACTCTCAAAACTGCTGATTATATAAGCACTAACACTTTGGAGCAACAATAATCCCACAAGCCACGGTAATCTGTTTTTGATAAAAACCAGTGGTGAAGTGTGAAAATAAGATGTAGTTGTAACACTCATACCGGCCATCTTGTGAATATCTTCCGTTGCTTCTTCATCGATAACATCAACGATATCATCTATAGTTATAATCCCAACAAGCCTCATATCGTTGTCTACCACAGGAATAGCGTTTAAATCGTATTTCTTCATCAGTTCAGCGACTTCTTCTTGGTCTGTATTCGTTTTAACATAAATCGGGTCGGGGGCGTATATTTCCTCAATCAATGTATCGGGTTCGGCGAAGAGCAAATCCTCGAGTTTTACAGTTCCGATGAGTGTTTTGTCTTCTTCCACTACGAAAATCGTGTAAATTGTCTCTGCGTCTTTTCCAAACTTGCGCACCTTATCGAGTGCTTTTTGGACAGTCATGGACTTTGTTACATATATGAAATATGGTGACATCAAACGACCCGCGGAGTTTTCGGGGTAGTTCAACACTTCAAGTGTCTGTTCTCTTTCACTTTTAGGTAGGAACGAAAGCAACTTGGTAACAACATCGGCGGGCAGTTCGTCGAGAAGTTCAGCTCTATCGGAAGGGTCCATGTTCTTGAAGATAGATTTGATTTCATCATCTGTGAGCATCTTTACCAATTCATATTGCTCGTCGGGCTCAAGTTTGGAAAAGACTTCCGCAGCAAGATCTTTATTCAGAAGGCGGAATACTACAGCCTTTTCTGATGTTTCGAGTTCTTCAATCATTTCGTAGATCACGTTTGGGTCTTGGTCTTCAAGTAGCATTTTCAGTGTTCGAAAATCACCGCGTTCGATGAGCTTGCGGATGTCGATCTGGATTTTTACCTTCATCCTCTTTACCCTCCTTTGCAAGAGATTTATGGTGGTTTGTTACTGGAATAACTCGGGTATTCCACAAATAATCACCTTCCTTTCACCTGAAGAATTATCGTAGAGAAAACTCTCGAAAGTTTTGGAAATTGTACTAAGTCAAAAATCGCAGTTTAGAAATAGCTATACGGATTTTTTCCCATGCTTTTGTTTTCTTATGCTTTTTTGGTGTTTTAATTATACCAGAAAAAGTGACTTTCCGTGCAGGTTTGTATATGAATTTTCTGTGAAGAAAATTAGAATTCTTGGATATTTACTCAAGGAAATAAAATGAGTGAAAAAATCGCATTTTATGGTATAATGTATAAGAAATCAAAAAAGTGATGCGAAATATCAAAACTTAAAACGCAAAAAACTGAGCCTTGGAGGGAAAAGGTATGAAGGAGTATCGTCCACAAGAGATAGAACCAAAGTGGCAAAAGGTTTGGGAAGAGAAAAAGGTATTTGAAACTCCTCAGTATTCCGAAAAGCCCAAGTATTATGCACTCGTGATGTTCCCTTATCCATCGGGAACATTGCATGTTGGTCACGTTAAAAACTACACGATAGGTGATATCGTTGCAAGGTATAAAAGAATGCAGGGATACAACGTACTACATCCGTTTGGTTACGATGCTTTTGGATTACCTGCGGAAAATGCAGCGATTGCTCACAAGATACACCCGAAGAAATGGACTATGGATAACATAAACACTATTCGTGGGCAAATAAAAAAGATGGGGATTAGCTACGATTGGAATAGGGAAGTTATTACGTGTAATGAGGATTATTATAAATGGACACAATGGATATTTTTGAAACTCTACGAGGCGGGTTTGGCATACAAAAAGCCGGGTGCAGTAAATTGGTGCCCAAGTTGTCAGACAGTTTTGGCCAACGAACAGGTGAAAGATGGAAAATGCGAAAGGTGCGGTACCACTGTTACAATGAAACACCTGGAACAATGGTATTTCAAAATCACAGATTACGCAGAAAAGTTGCTCGAAGGGCTCGACAGACTTCCAGGATGGCCGGAACATGTTAAAACAATGCAAAGAAACTGGATAGGGAAGAGCACAGGCGCGGAAGTTGATTTCCCAGTCGAAGGTCTCGACAAGAAAATCAGAATCTTCACAACAAGACCAGATACAATATACGGCGTGACGTTCATGGCAATCGCACCGGAATCTCCACTGGTGCTCGAACTGGTGACTGATGAAAAGAGGAAAGAGGTAGAAGAATTCCTGGCGAAAGTTGCTCTTGAAGATAGATTCAAGCGAACGAGTTTGGAAGCAAAGAAAGAAGGTGTCTTCCTTGGCAGGTATGCAATCAACCCGTTAACTGGAGAAAGAATACCAATTTACGTTGCCAACTACATACTCTATGAATACGGAACAGGTGCAATCATGGCTGTTCCTGCCCATGACAAACGCGATTTTGACTTTGCGAAAGCGTATGGCTTACCGATTAAACAGGTCATCAAACCGAAAGAAGGTAACTGGAACGTAGAAGAAGCACCTTACGAAAATGAAGGGATAATGATTAACAGCGGTCCATTTGACGGTTTGGACAGTAAGAAAGGCATTGAAGAAGTCACGAAATATATGGAGGAAAAAGGTTTTGGAAAAAGAAGTGTCCAGTACAAGCTCAGAGACTGGCTTATCTCAAGGCAACGTTACTGGGGTGCTCCAATTCCAATAATCTATTGTGACAAATGTGGTATTGTTCCTGTTCCGGAAAAAGATTTACCGGTCAAACTTCCTGAAAACGTTGAATTCTTACCAACGGGTCAATCGCCACTTACACTAAGCGAAGAATTCAAACACACGACATGTCCAAAGTGTGGTGGTCCAGCCCACAGAGAGGTAGAGACGATGGACACATTTGTCGATAGTTCTTGGTATTTCTTAAGGTATGTCAATCCAAAACTGGAAGATAAACCATTTGATACAAACGATGTAAATTATTGGTTACCTGTTGACCAATACATTGGTGGAGTTGAGCACGCTGTTTTGCACTTACTCTATTCAAGATTCATCACAAAGGTCTTACACGACCTTGGATATGTTGGTTTCGACGAGCCATTCCAGAATCTCTTTACCCAAGGTATGATTTACAAAGATGGGTGGAAGATGAGTAAGTCCAAAGGCAACGTAGTCTCCCCGGACGATATGATAGAAAAATACGGTGCGGATACACTGAGAATGTATATACTCTTCATGGCACCCCCAGAAAAAGATGCGGAATGGAGCGATGCAGGAATTGAGGGTGTGAATCGATTTGTTAAAAGACTTTGGAACAACTACTACAAAATGCTTGATATCATAAACTCACAAGATGGTGAAGAAAGTGAATTTGGAAAAGAAGAAAAAGCGCTCAGAAGAAAGCTGCACGCGATGATTAAGAAAATCAAAGAAGATATCGAAGGCGGTTTCAAATTCAATACTGCCATCGCTGGATTGATGGAATTCAACAACCAACTTTCCGATTACCTCGAAACAGTCCAAAAGCCAAACAAAAAATTGTTAAGAGAGATAGCGGAAAAAATAGCGCTTATAATTTCACCATTTGCGCCACACATGGCAGAAGAAATGTGGCATGACTTAGGCAAGGAAACACTCATCGTTGAAGAACGCTGGCCAGATTACGATGAAGAAGCACTTAAGGAAGAAGAGATAACGATAGTTGTCCAGGTTAACGGTAAAGTGAGAGGTAGAATCACTGTTCCGGCAGACTCTTCGGAAGACCAAATAAAGGAAAAGGCTGTTGAAAACGTTAAGAAGCTGGTAGAAGGCAAACAAATAGGCAATATCTTCTACGTGCCTGGAAAATTGGTGAATATTGTTGTTAAGTAATTCTAATACCATAAAAATCGGGGGGAGTTAAGATGAAGAAACTAACAGTGTTTTTGGTGTTACTCATCAGTTTACTCACGTTTGCTCAGCAAGACATCGTTGCCGTTGTCAATGGAAGAAACATCACCATGGATGAATGGAACAGGGAGGCAAATGTTCAGAAATTGCTTTTAGAGATTCAAAACTCAAATCCAACGTTCTACAAGGTTTTAACAACTTCTACAGAAGGGGCTATTTTGATAGAAAGATACAAATTGGAGGTCCTAGACCAACTTATTCGCAAGGTCTTATTCATCCAATTTGCTGAAAAACTTGGGGTTGCACCTGACGATAAAGTTGTTAAAGAAGATGTTGACAACGAAATAAACAAGATGCTTAGTGAACTCAAGATGACCGAGCAACAATTCGACGAATACTTGATACAGCTTGGGATGGGCAAATTGGAAGACTACAGACAAAAACTCTATTTCCAAAGAAAATATTCGCTATCACTTGCTAACGTTTACGCATACTATCTTAAAAACATTGCAGTTACAGATGAAGAAATAAGTGCTTACTACGAAAAAAACAAGGACAAGTACACAGTTCCGGCTCAATATGACCTACTTGTCTTCAAAACAAACAACAAATCAACAGCGGATACACTAAGGATAGATGTTGTAAAAGGTCTTTCAAACGATGAGATATTGAAAAAATACAACCTCTCACCAGTTGTAAACGGATATGTCAATGCCAACGACGCATCAAAGATTCCACAATCACTCTGGATACTTGTCACCAGCGCTGTAAAAGGCACTACGTTACCAGTCCAGCAAGCGGGTAATGAATACTACGTTGTGAAGGTGAGAGACATAAAAATTGGTGGCACGAAAACTCTTAGTGAAGTTAGTGAAGAAATAAAAAACACATTACTTTCTTCAAAGCAAGAAGAAGTATCTAAGAAACTTTTGGAGGATTTCGAAAAATTTAGAAAAGATTCGAAGATAGAAATAAGGTACAAAAGTCCTGTTCTTAAATAAAAAGACTACTGAATTTCCCAAACTTGGCAAAATACAAAAATTAGGTGTGAAAAATGTCAAAGAGTAAGTCAAGAAACTTAGGGGTTATAGAAAGAAACCTGCTGAACCGAGTAAAAAAAGCCCTGGTTAGTGTCTTTCTTATATTTTTAGTCGGAACCTTGTATTACTGGTTGTTTGAAGGATACTCACTAATTGATTCTATCTTTTTTGTGGGTATAACGATATCTACAGTTGGTTATGGAATGCATGAGCAACTATCAACCTTCGGCAAAATTTTCACAATGTTACTCATACTTGCTGGTTTGTCTGTTGTGTTGTATAACGTGTCGTATGTAACGGCTCTGTTAGTCGAAGGCGAATTAATCAAACTGATGAAACAAAGAAGAGTGGAAAGAAAGGTGTCAAAGATGAAGGAGCATATAATAGTTGTTGGAGCAGGAAACATAGGGACGCAAGTGATAAACCAATTACTTAGGCTAAACGAACATGTTGTCGCAATAGACAACCTCGTGACAGAAGAAGAGCTGAAGGAGAAAATAGCAGATAGTTCAAAGGCTAAGAACGTAGTTTTCATAAGAGGTGATGCAACGAGTGAAGAGGTATTACTAAGGGCTGGTATTAAACATGCTAGGGCACTTGTCACCACTTTACCAAACGACGCACTCAACATCTTTGTTTCTTTAACTGCCAAAAACTTGAATGCAAATATATACATTGTTTCCAATATAACCAACTTGTCAAACTTAACAAAATTCATTTACGCAGGAGTAGACCATCCAATTGCAACAGCAGAAATAGCGGGGTTAAAGATTGTTGAAGCGCTAACTTTTCTCAAAAAGCGTGAAAACATAATAGATGTACTAAACATATCAGACAAAGCCTTTCAAGTTGAAATAATCGATATTAAAAACACAAAACTGGCTGGCAAAAAGATAGAAGAACTGAGACTTAAGGAAAAGTACAATGTTTACATAATCGGCTTGTTGAAAGATAAAGACTTGGTTTTAGGTCCTTCGAAAAATGAGGTTTTGGCGGATGATAGCAAGGTGGTTCTATTTGGTGAAATAAACGGCCTTTCGAAGTTCAGAGAAGAATTTTTAAACAGATAAAAAATTACAAAAATACGGTTAGGAGGGAGCAAACGATGAGGACGAAAGCTCAGGCAAAGGGTTTGAAAACCATGACCATGGAGTGGAATGGTGATGCTTTAATACTTATCGACCAACGAAGGCTTCCTTTTGAAGAAGTCTATGTTACTTGTGCGGACTATCGTGCTGTTGCGCTTGCTATAAAAGAAATGGTCGTTCGTGGTGCTCCGGCTATAGGTGCAGCAGCGGCATTTGGGTATGTGCTGGGAGCAAAAGAGATAACAAGAAAAACATACAATTACGAACAAGCTATGATGCAGCTGAAAAATGTGAAAGAAACCTTGGCGAGGACAAGACCAACAGCTGTGAATCTTTTCTGGGCTCTTGATAGAATGGAACGCAGAGCAATAGAACACGGAAAATTTGAGGGACTTGTTAGGGTGTTGGAAGAGGAAGCTTTGAAAATTGCGATTGAAGATATAGAAACTAACAAAGCCATTGGCAGATACGGTGCTCAACTACTTGAAGATGGTTTTACAGTCTTGACGCACTGTAACGCAGGCGCACTTGCGACTGTAGATTACGGAACGGCACTCGGTGTTCTGAGAGCAGCCAAAGAACAGGGCAAACGTATAAAAGTTTACGCAGATGAAACAAGACCATATCTACAAGGAGCAAGGCTTACCGCATGGGAATTGATGAAAGATGGTTTTGATGTTACGGTCATAAGTGACAACATGGCAGGATGGGTTATGAAGCAAGGGAAAATCAACGCAGTTATCGTCGGAGCCGATAGAATTGCTGCCAACGGTGATGTGGCAAATAAGATAGGGACCTATATGGTTGCCGTTCTTGCGAAAAGACACGGCATACCATTCTATGTTGCTGCTCCAACAAGTACGATAGATATGTCGATAAAGAGTGGTGCAGAAATACCAATTGAAGAGAGGTCTCACGAAGAAGTTGCAACCTGTGGTGGGAAAAGGATAGTCCCAAATAATGTGAATATCTACAACCCTGCTTTCGATGTAACTGACAACGAACTTGTTACAGCGATAATTACGGAGAAAGGAATAGTCTATCCTCCGTACGAAGAGAATTTGAAAAAGCTATTTGAAGAAGGAAAATAAAAGGTTTTTTTACAGAAGCTAAGGAGTGTGATGATATGATAGATCTCAAATTGCTGAGAAAGAATCCAGACTTATTCTACGAAGCCCTCAGAAAGAGAAATTATTCTACTGAAATTCTTGACAAAATCGTGGAGCTTGACAAAGAGTGGAGAAATTACGTCAACATCGTCAATAACCTAAAAGCAAAAAGAAATGAACTCTCTAAGATGGTCGCAAAATTAAAAGCAGAAGGTAAGAACGAAGAAGCGAATGAAATAATCGCCGAAAGCAAGAAATTGGGCGATGAAATCGCGCAATACGAGGCGAAGGAAAAGGAACTGGAAGACCAAATGTACAACTTGGCGCTTTACATACCGAACATTCCACACGAAAGTGTGCCTGTTGGAAAGGACGAAACTGAGAATGTTGAAGTTCGAAGGTGGGGCGAACCGAGGAAATTCGATTTCGAACCAAAGGCACACTGGGACCTTGGTCCTGAACTTGGTATGCTTGATTTTGACAGGGGTGCTAAGTTAAGTGGCTCGAGGTTCACTGTGATGTTTGGAGAAATCGCCAGACTTGAGCGTGCTCTTGCTCAATTCATGCTCGATACTCACACGCAAAACGGGTATATAGAAGTCAACGTCCCACATTTGGTTAAAAGGGAAACGATTACTGCGACAGGCCAACTTCCAAAATTTGCAGAAGAACTTTACACGTGTGAAAGAGATGATTTATTCCTTATCCCAACTGCGGAAGTTTCGCTTGCTGCGCTACATATAGATGAAATTCTTGAAGAAACTCAACTTCCGATAAAGTACACAGCGTTCACGCCATGTTACAGACGAGAGGCTGGAAGTTACGGTAAAGATGTGCGAGGCTTGATAAGACAGCACCAATTTGAAAAAGTCGAACTTGTTTGGTACACAACCCCTGAACGGTCTTTCGAAGACTTGGAACAACTTACCCGTGATGCGGAAAGGATTCTACAGCTTCTTGGGTTACCTTACAGGGTTGTGGCACTCTGCACTGGTGACCTTGGCTTTGCATCTGCGAAAACGTATGATATAGAAGTTTGGTTGCCATCCTATAATGCGTACAAAGAAATCTCTTCGTGTAGTAACGACACTGATTTCCAAGCAAGAAGAGGTAACATGCGCTACCGAACGAAAGACGGAAAGCTGAATTTTGTCCATACACTCAACGGCTCAGGCCTTGCGATAGGTAGAACACTTGTTGCCATCATGGAAAATTATCAGAATCCAGATGGAACAATAACAGTGCCTGAAGTGCTTAGACCTTATATGAAAACTGATGTGATAAGACCTATGAAGTAAGTGGAAAATATAGGATAGAAACCAAAGGATAAGAGTAACAAAGGATGGGAGAATTTTGATGCAAAAGTTCAAGGTAATCTTCGATGAAGATAGAAGTTTAATAGAGAAAATTAGAAAAATGGATTATGAAGAGCTATCCGAATTTGCTGCAAAGATTAGAAAATACATGATTGATGTGACCTCCCTCAACGGAGGTCACTTGGCTTCCAATTTAGGAACTGTCGAATTAACCCTTGCACTTTATCGAGTCTTTGACCCATACGAGGACTACATTATCTGGGACACAGGACATCAAACCTACACTCACAAACTACTTACAGGTAGATGGGATGCGTTTAGAACACTTCGAACCTTCGGCGGAATATCAGGGTTTACGAACATATTTGAAGCGAAGGTAGATAGATTCGGTGCAGGTCATGTTGGAACTTCGATAGCAGCTGCATTAGGGATAGAAAAAGCGTTAAAGTTACAAAACAAAAAGGCCAACGTTGTGGTAGTCATAGGTGATGGTGCGCTGACAAGCGGACAAGCTTTAGAAGCGCTCAACCAAGTTAAAGCGCAGGACTCTAAGATAAAGATAATACTTAACAGCAATGGGATGAGTATTTCCAAAAATGTCGGCGGACTATCCCAACTACTTGAGACTCTCAGAACGAGCAAGATTTATATAACAATAAAAGAGAAACTGAAAAAAGGTCTCAACGAAGCTGTTGAGTTTGAATTAAAAAAGATTAGAGAGGCTTTAAAAGTTGCCCTCATAGGTGAGGACTTCTTTGAATCCATAGGTTTAAAACATTTTGGACCTGTTGATGGACATGATTTAAGATCATTAGAAGAAGCGTTTAAGCAAGTCAAGGACTATCCATACCCAACCGTGCTCACTGTATTTACGATAAAAGGTAAAGGTTACCATTTCTCCGAGCAAAATCCTACAAAGTTTCATGGTGTGGATAAATTTGATCCAGACTCTGGTATCTTTGAAAAGCCTGATGGAACTTATTCCTACAGCGAACTTTTCGGAACAACATTGACGAAAATTGCTTCGCAGGATGATAGAGTTGTTGCATTAACTGCTGCAATGCCTGATGGAACAGGGCTTAGTAAATTTGCAAAGCAATTTCCAGAAAGATTTGTTGACCTGGGTATAACCGAACAATCTGTGGTTACCTATGCTGGTGGCTTGGCGACTATGGGTTTCAAACCTGTGGTAGCAATATATTCTACATTCTTGCAAAGAGCCTACGACCAGATAATCCACGATATCGCACTCCAGAATTTGGATGTTCTATTCGCCATCGACAGAGCAGGCTTAGTGGGAACAGATGGTCCAACACACCACGGAGTGTTTGATATAGCTTATCTCAAACTAATTCCAAATATGAAGATACTAACACCGCTTGATGGTCAAGACCTTGCTAATATGTTGTGGACTGTTCTAAAAGAAAGGGGTAAGTACAGAGGTCCCATTGCCATCAGATACCCACGTGATGTGGAATTTGGCAATTTAGAAGAAATTTGTGGTAAAATAGAAATCGTAGAACCTTTTAAATGGCAGTTACTTGTGGAAGGAAAGGAAATAGCTTTATTAGCGGTTGGCGTGCTTGCAAAGAAATACTTAGATATTGCAAAAGCGAATGCTTGGACTTTGATTGGGGTAAGAAGTGTAAAACCATTAGACGAAGAGATGCTCGAAAAGATTTTCGAAACGCACAAATACGTTTTTACTATAGAAGAGGGAGCAGAACTTGGCGGATTTGGTGAGAGTGTTGCTACGAAATACCTAAAAGATTATGCAGACAAATACGAATGCAGACTGCAGGTTGTTGGTATACGCGACGAATTTATACCGCATGGTACAAGGTATGAACTTATAAAGTACGTAGGACTTGACAGCACCAATATTGAACAAATAATTAAAAAATACGTGATGAAAGGAGTGAGGTTATGAAGTTCCAAACAGAATACGGTGAGGTTGAAATTACCGTTAACGCTATAAGAAAACTTGTCTATCTTGCAGTCCTTGAAACTTATGGGCCTATAAGCATAGGTTCCGATAATTGGTTTTCAAGATGGTTTTCCTCTGAGGAAGGTAAGATAAAAGTTGAAGAAGACGAATACGGACACTTAAAGATTGATATATTTGTTGAAGTAGAATTCGGTACAAAGGTCACAGAAGTTGGTAAGAACATAGAAGAAAACGTCGTTCACAAACTCCGCGCATTCGCGAACTGCGAAAATCCTGAAGTGAACGTGCACATCATTGGCGTGCGGTGAAATGAGGTGATAGCTTGCTCACTACAATAAATGGTTCAGAAATGAAAGGCATCTTCATGAAAGGTGCCGAAAATTTGCTTGCTCATAGGGATGAAATAAATGCGCTGAATGTTTTTCCCGTTCCAGACGGGGATACAGGTTCGAATATGAGTTCTACAATGCTCGAAGCGTGTAAATATCTTGAAAACCTTACCGACGAAAAGCTGAGCAATGTCCTCGATGCTATAAAGCGAGGTACCTTGATGGGGGCAAGGGGGAATTCTGGAGTAATCCTCTCCCAGATATTCAGGGGTTTTTGTGAGACACTCTCGAAAAAAAGCAAACTCACGGTTGCAGATTTTGTAAAGGGCATAAAAGGTGCTAAAGAAACTGCTTATAAGGCGGTTTTAAGACCTGTAGAGGGTACAATACTGACCGTAATTCGCGTACTTGACGAACATTCGAAAGAACTTGCCAATCTCGAAAGTTTTGAAGCACTCTTCGAGAAGATGGAAGAGATTGCACTTGATACGGTGAAAAAAACTCCTTCGCTGTTGCCAAAACTAAGAGAGGCAAATGTTGTCGATGCAGGTGCGAAAGGTCTATATTACATCATCCAGGGATTCAAAATGTATGCCTTGGGTGATACATCAATAAACCTGGAAGGTGTTGAAACGAGACCTTCAGAAGAAATAACCATAGCGTATGAAGAACTAACATATCAATATTGTACGGAACTCATCATTAGAGCCAAGAACCCAATAACTAACGGTACGCAAAAGCAATTGGAAAACTATTTAAATTCAATGGGCGATTCCGTCGTTTTCTTTGTCCAGGATGATATCATCAAACTCCACGTTCATACAAACAACCCAGGACAAGTTATTGAAGAGTTCTTAAAACATGGAGAACTATTAAAGGTTAAAATCGACAACATGAAAGAACAACATGAACACGTTGTTGGAGAAGTATATGCAAAAAAGGAAAGAAAGAAGATTGCCTACGTTGCCGTTTCACCCGGCGAAGGGATTTCCAAAGTGCTTAAAGACCTTGGGGTTGATGAAATCATCTCTGGTGGACAATCGATGAATCCGAGTATGGCTGATATACTTGACGCAATAAGACGCGCCAATGCAGAAAATGTAATTGTCTTTCCAAATAACTCAAACATAATATTGGCGGCAGAACAAGCAGCAAAAACTGCTGAGCAAGACGGAATAAAAGTTTACGTTGTTAAAACAATCAACGTTCAGCAAAGCATTTCGGCGATGATTTACAGGGTGGGAGAAGAAATTGAAGAGATAATAACCAGTATAGAAGATGCGATAAAAAAGACAGTAGCCATATCGATTACAGTTGCTGTAAGAGATTCAAAATACGCGGGTGAAAAGATTAAGAAGGATGAATACCTAGGTTTCTTGAACAAAGAACTCGTTGCACACCACAAGAATTTGGTTAATGTTCTTGATAAGATTTACCAAAAATGCAAACTCGAGGAACACGAGATTCTTACGGTATTTGTCGGCTCAAGTGCGACCCCTATTGAGCAAAGTATTGTTGAAAAATACACCAAGAAGAAATATCCAAACGTGCAGATAGAATTCATAGAGGGAGGTCAGCCACACTATCCGTTCCTTATGATGGTTGAGTAGAAATTGAGCTGCCTACCTCTCTTGCTTTAGAGGTGAAGATATGAGGGAATTAATGACAGTTAAAAGTGTTGATGAGCGTTACGTATATCTTTCTTTAAACGTTGATAAAGTAGCATGTGCTTCATGTGCATTATCAGGTTCTTGTTCAATTCAAAGCGAGAGCTCCAAAAAGGGAATTTTCAAGATAGATAAAAGGAATGTAAACCAAGATTTACTTCCTCTCATGCCAGGTGATTTAGTAGTTGTTGATTTCAAATACAACCCTGGAATTCTATCGCTAATTGTTTACGGTATACCTTTAGCAGGCTTTATCCTTGGAACCCTTATTGGTTACCTGTTAAAACTTTCGGACATTCTTTCTTTCATACTTGCGTTGGCTCTCACAGGAGTTGGAGCGTTGCTAACAAGAATTTACGACAGAAAATACAAGATAGAGATAATAGATGTTAGAAGAAACGCGCTTACGATAAACACAAAACAACTTTCATAGCAAAGACCGACATAAATGCTGGAAGTTTTTTTTGCAAAAGTAGGGGGTAAGGGTATGGTATACCACTTCAAAAAAGGAACAGGTAATAACGGTTGGGTTGTTATAATACATGGCCTTGGTGAACACATAGGTAGGTATGAGAAACTCATTAACATGCTTGTGGAAAATGATTTTGGTGTCATTGGATTTGATTTACCTGGTCATGGTAAAAGCTCTGGTAAGCGTGGGCATACATCCATAGAAGAAGTTATAGATTTGATCGATGAAATCACAAAGACGGTTAACTCCTTTGTTCTTTTTGGACATAGTCTTGGTGGGCTCATCGCTGTACGTTACACAGAGGAAAGACCAAACAAAGTTTCCAAACTTATTGTGTCTTCTCCTGCGCTGCAACTCGAACCAAAACCGAGCCAAATAGCGATGTTGAAAATATTCTCTGTTCTGGCACCTTCTTTAACTGTGAAGAATGGTATAAACCCAGACCTTTTATCTAGGAATAAAGACGCGGTCCATAGATATGTTACGGATCCGCTTGTTCATGACAAAATCTCGATCAAGCTTGGCAAAAGTATGTTGCAGAACGTCCAGCTAGCACATGAAAGAGCCCCAAGAATCAAATGTCCTGTGGTTGTTTTAATAGGCACAGAAGACAAGGTAACGCCTCCTCAAGGAGCGCGTAAGTTTTACGAAGAACTAGATACACAAAAGGTTATTGAAGAGTTTGAAGGTGGCTCCCACGAACTCTTTGAGGACCCAGAACATGGCGAAGAATTCCACAAGAAAATCTTACATTACATAAAAGATTGGGATACAGATAAGAGTGTTGAAGAATGAAAAAGAAAAAGTGTGTAACTGAAAGGATGAGCAAAAATGGGAGTTTACAAAACAAGGTTTGGTGAGCTGGAGATAAACGATAACGAAGTCATAATCTTTCCAAATGGAATACCAGGTTTTGAAGAACTGAGAAAATTTGCGATTTTGAAAATTCCGGAAACGCAACCAATTCAATGGCTTGTCAGTTTAGAAGATGAGAATACATCTTTCCCCATTATAGACCCTTGGCTGGTTTTGGAAACATACGAGGTGGATTTATCAAAACAAGACTTAGATATTTTGCAAGTTGAAGACCCTTCGGACTTAGTTGTGTGCAGTATTGTCACTATCCCTATCGGGAAACCTGAACTGGCGACGGTAAACTTAAAAGCTCCAGTTGTTGTAAACGTAAAAAAGGGAATAGGTATTCAGGTTATACTTGAGAAATACGAACTAAAACATCCTATAGTTTCTCCAAAAGAATCGGAAAGTCAATCTGAAGATAAAGATATAAAAGAAGAGAGTGGTGCTTGATATGCTTGTACTATCAAGGAGAGTTGGAGAGAGTATAATAATTGGCGACAACATACAGGTGAAAGTGCTGAAAATTGATGGTAATGCTGTTAAAATAGGCATAATCGCACCAGCTGATGTAAGGATTTATCGTGAAGAGGTCTACAAAACTATAGCTCAAAGTAACAAAATGGCTACTGATGTTGCTTCTCAAATAGAAACGGTAATGAAACTGAAGGAGGTTATCGGCGGTGATAAAGATAGATGACAAGCTTATTGAACACCTTTCCAAACTTGCACGTTTAACGTTTGAAGAATCGGAGAAACTAAAATCCGACTTACAGAAAATCATTGACTATTTTGAAATTCTTTCAGAGGTCAATACGGAAGGTATCGAACCGATGTACACACCTATAGAGGAACCATGCAAGCTCAGAGAGCTGGAGCCAAAACCACATGAGAATATTGAAGGTATTATTGCAAACTTTCCTGAAAAAGAAGGCCGATTCATCAAAGTTCCAAGCATCTACGGTTGATGTAATAAGCAACTGGAAAGAGGCGGAAGAACTCGCTGTCCAATTCTTAAAACGAAACGGCTATAAGATAGTTGAAAGAAACTATCGCACGCCATTTGGTGAGATTGATATAATTGCAAAGTTCAATAAAACCTATGTGTTTGTTGAAGTAAAGTCTGGCACAGGTGTTCGAATAAATCCTTCCGAGCGCGTTGATATAAAGAAGTACGAAAAAATAAACCGCAGTGCGGAATATTATCTGAGAGGTAAGCGGTATTTAAAAGCCCAGA
The DNA here is from genome assembly GCA_964452455.1 of uncultured Fervidobacterium sp. Lineage (GTDB taxonomy): Bacteria > Thermotogota > Thermotogae > Thermotogales > Fervidobacteriaceae > Fervidobacterium. Next base: position 39,441 of record CAYVMA010000020.1, read on the forward strand.
TAGACGTTATTGAAATTGTAAACAACGAGAAATTAGAAATAAGACACTACAAGAACATAGGGTGGGATTTTATATGAAGATAATAGCAACCAATAAGAAGGCATACACAGATTACATTATAGATGAAACATATGAAGCTGGCATCGTCCTCGTTGGCACAGAAGTAAAGTCTTTGAGGGAACACGGTGCAAGCTTCAAAGATTCATTTTGCCGAATAAAAGACGGGGAGATATATCTGCTGAATTTGCACATACCACCATACCGGTTTGGAAATATCTACAACCACGACCCTGAAAGACCTAGAAAATTACTCTTACATAGAAAGCAGATAGACAGAATTTGGGGAAAAATTAGACAAGAGGGATACACTGTGATTCCAACAAAAATCTACTTCAACGATCGAGGGATAGTCAAAGTAGAAATTGCGGTTGCAAAAGGTAAGAAGAGTCATGACAAACGTGAGGAAATCAAAAAGAAGGAAATCGACAGGAGAATAAAAGAGTACCTGAAAAGATAACAACTTTTAGAAGGAGTGATAAATATGGATGTAAGAAAGGCTGTTCTTGAAAAGTTGCAGGAATTCAGAGAAAATTACAAGCCAGAGACCGTTGAGATTAATTTGAAAAACATATCACTCAATGAATATATCGACCACACAAATCTTAAACCTACTGCTACGACAGCTGAGATAGAAACGCTTTGTAAAGAAGCTCTTGACTACAAATTCAAAGGTGTTTGCGTTAACCCATCGTTTGTTCCTCTGGTAGCACAAAGACTGAAAGATAGCAAAGTTCTCACAGTTACAGTTGTCGGTTTCCCATTGGGAGCTACCAGCACTTACGCTAAGGTAGAAGAAACAAAATGGGCTGTTGAAAATGGGGCTCAGGAAGTAGATATGGTAATTCACATAGGTAGATTGAAAGAGGGAGATTACGAATACGTCTACAACGATATAAAATCTGTTGTTGAGGTCGCGAAAGTCCCTGTCAAAGTCATTATCGAAACATGTTTCCTGACTGACGAAGAGAAGATTGCAGCATGTGTACTCTCAAGACTTGCTGGTGCCGCTTTTGTCAAAACATCTACAGGTTTCGGAACAGGTGGTGCAAAATTTGAGGATGTCCAGCTCATGCGATGGGCAGTTGATGGGAAAATCGAAGTTAAAGCATCTGGTGGAGTGCGCACATACGAAGATGCGATAAAAATGCTTACTGCAGGAGCTACAAGAATTGGAACAAGCTCTGGTGTTGCGATAGTTACAAATAAAGTTCCTGGGCAGGGAGGATATTGATAAGTTTTAATTTACTTTTGTAACACACTTGGGGGTGGTCCAATGAAGGTGTTAGGGTTAATTCTGGCTGGCGGTAAAAGTGATGCTCTGGGTAAGCTTGTGTATAAAAGGGCAAGTGCCGCAGTTCCAGTATTTGGAAAATACAGGGCTATAGATTTCACGCTCAGTAACATGGTAAATTCCGGGATATACAAAGTAGGGGTTCTAACGCAATACAATCCAAGAAGTCTGATGGACCACCTCGGTTCTGGGAAAGAATGGGACCTTGATAGAAAACACGGAGGTCTTTACATACTACAACCCTACATTGGTATGACTGGTGAATACTGGTATCGAGGGACTGCAGATGCTATCTTCCAAAACACAACAATGCTTCGTAGGGGCGATGAAGATTACGTCTTAATAGGCTCAGGTGACCATATATACAAAATGCTTTACGACGACTTGTTTAGATACCATTTTGCGAAAAGTGCAGACATTACGTTGCTTGTTAAGGAATTGGATGACACATACGATATAACCCATTATGGAACAGTTGTTACGGAACCTGATGGAAGGATTGTAGAGATAAAAGAAAAAGTCCAAAACCCACCAACTCGAAAAGCCTTCTTGGGAGTTTACTTTATCAACAAATACCTACTACTCGAGCTTCTGTATGACACGGTTCCAGCAGGTAAATACGATTTACTTCTGGATGTCGTTATACCAAATCTTTCGAAACTTCGTGTGTATGCGTTCGAATTCAAGGGATATTGGAGAAATGTCAAAAAAGGTATTAACGAATATTACAAGATGAATATGGAAGTGTTGAGCAGTCAAGCTCTTCGTGAGGAACTTTTCGTCAAATACGGTAAAGTTTATACTAAGCTAAAAGACTATCCACCCGCAAAATATACTAATACCGCAAAAGTGAGCAATTCAATTATAGCTGATGGTTGTATAATCTCGGGTAACGTTAAGAATTCTGTGCTATTCAGAGGGGTTGTCGTAAAAGCAGGTGCAAGAGTTGAGAACTCCATTGTAATGCAGGACACAGTAATAGAAGAAGGTGCAATCGTTAGAAATGCGATAATTGATAAAAACTGTGTGATAAGGGCGGAACAGATGCTTGTCGGAGACTTTGAGCCCGTTGTGCTCGAAAAGTGGATGGTAGTCTGATGTTTTCATTTGCGTGAGTTTTTGCATTTTTCATGGCGTTTGCTTCCTTTTTTCCATGTTTAATCTGGGGGTGTTTATAATGACAAATGTAGTTGCTTTGATACTTGCTGGTGGACAAGGTACACGATTAGGTGTATTGACTGAGAAGATTCCGAAACCTGCTGTACAATTTGGAGGAAAGTACAGGATAATAGATTTCACACTGAGCAATTGTGTTAACTCCGGCATTTACAGGGTGGGAGTTCTTGCTCAGTACAGACCCCATTTGCTCAACAAACATATTGGAATTGGTAAACCTTGGGACTTGGACAGAAAAGGCGGAGGAGTAACTATACTCCAACCTTATTCTACGTTGACTGAGAGTGTTTGGTACAAAGGTACTGCAGATGCGGTCTACCAGAACATAGAATTTGTAGATGAATACAATCCTGAATATGTTGTGGTGTTATCAGGTGACCACATCTACTCGATGGATTACAGCGAGTTTGTTTATTACCACGTGTCAAAGGGTGCACTGGCAACGATAGCTTGTATGGAAGTGCCAATTTCTGAGGCGCACAGGTTTGGTATCATGGTAACCGATATCGATTACAAGATTATCGACTTCCAGGAAAAGCCAAAACAACCGAAATCGAATCTCGCCTCACTTGGTATCTATGTTTTCAACTGGGATTTCATAAAGCAGGCGCTTATCGAAGATGCAAAAGATGAGACAAGTGAGCACGATTTCGGAAAGAATGTGATTCCAAAGATATTGTCTACAGAAAGAGTTTACGCATTCCCGTTTGAAGGTTACTGGCAAGATGTGGGAACAATTATGTCTTACTGGGAAACAAACTTAGAACTTGTCAGACCCATTCCGCCATTTAATATACATGACCCAAACTGGAGGATATATACGAGGTCTGAAGAGATGCAACCAGCGTATATATCCCCGGCTGGTGAGGTAAGAAATTCAATTGTCAGTGAAGGGTGTGAAATATGCGGTTTAGTTGAAAATAGCATTATTTCACAAGGTGTCGTTATTGGACAAAACAGTGTGGTCAGAAACAGTGTAATAATGACAAAGGTAGAAATTGGTGATAATGTGATAATTGAAGATGCAATTATTGCGGAAAACACAATTATCAAAAACGGTTGCAAAATAGGATTAGGTGAGTACGCTGAGAGCAAATACGATAAGAAAGTGTATAACTCACCCATCACTGTTGTTGGAATGGACACGGTAGTGGAGGAAGATTGCGAGTTCGGTAAAAATGTAGTTATCGGCAACGATAAAATTGTTCCAAAAGGCACAAAGATAGAAAGCGGTGGTTATTTCGTGTGATGTCTCAACACAAAAAAATTGGCTTTAGCAACCAGAAGGAGGAATCAGGGTGGACCTTTACTTTATAAAGGTAAGGGCACGGAGTAAGGGAACAGCAGAAGAAATAGTTGGATATTTCTTTGGAAAGACCAATGGAGCACCAGATTTCGACTTTCTGGTAGTTCCTTTTCGTTACTCTGAGTTAGTGGACGACATAACTTTGGAGGAAGACCTTAGAGAATTTAAAGAAAAACTTGAAATAGCGAAACAAAAAGTAAAGGAATTATCAGGTGTTTACGATGTTACCATAGCTTTCCTTGCATATCTTAACAACATGATGAACCGCCGTGGAAAGATACCTTTGGGCATAGAATTTTCTACCGCGATAAAAGAAAACGACACCGAGGTACTTAAAGTTATCATCGGTGATTTACTTGAAGAGTGGAGCCCAAAGATGGAAATCTTTGTGAAAGCCCAAGGAATGCTCTTGGAAGAATACTCAGCTTATACGTTCCTTTCGATGCAGGAAGATTTTTCCGATGAAAACGTAACGAAATCTTACACACGCCCCGACGTGGCAGATTTACCCGAGGTCTTTCCCGTTATTGACCCTATCAACGGTGCTTCGATTGTCCAGTTTGATGTTGGAGACAAAATCCCAGTTGTAATTCTTAACCCTGGCAAATACGAAAAACAAATCCGTGAGAAATTCCCAAATTTTGACAAAGATAAACTTTCCATAGAAGCAACGCTTCTGAGCAAAGAGCTTGTTCGAGTAAAAGGTGGCAACCTTTATCTGATAAAAGTCGAATTAGACGACGGATTAATAGCAAAATCACTTGTCAGTCCGGCTCTGAAAATTCTCAGTGATGAAACGTACTTTCTTAAAAAGAAAAGACAGCATGAATATGAACCAAAGGAAAAACATGAAAAATATCCGAAAACCATCAAAGTTGAAATACCATCTACAACAGGATCAGAACTTCTTATCTCGCTTATGACTACTCTTTTAGTCACGGGTGCTTTGCTTATTATTGTCTATTTATTTAGCAAGTAGTCTTGGGCTGAGGATAATCTTCAAGATGATTTCAAAGCCAGAGGTGGTATTTTGCAAACAACGGTTGTAAATAAAGACAATATCGACAAGGTAGTAAGTTTAATATACGAAGAAAAGAAAGCGTTCTATGATGAACTCTTCGGAAAAAATGCACCGAAATACTTGAAAAAGGCTTTTGAATCCGATATACCACCTTTTGTAAAGAAGAATTGCATTGTGCTCCAAGATGGAGAAAATGTAAAGGCGGTTCTACTGTATGCAACCAAGGCAGAATTTCGTCACGGATACCAAAGGTGGTTCCGTATACTTGGATTGAAGATAATACCAGTAGGTGCGAAGATGATTTACATCATCGAAAGGATATTGTTTGATTTCTCAATTGATGATTTGTATATCCTATCCTTGGCTGGGGAGCTGAAAGAACTGCTTTTGTACAGGTTTATCAAGTCCAGTAGGTACAAGAAAGTAATAGTCGACACAATAGATTCTGACGTATACGAACGTTTCAATTTCACCGAGGAGGTACAGATTCATCCAAAACTGAAACGATTTTCCAAATTTTGCGATTACCACACATTAACAGGTCTGGGATGGGATACTCATCCACTTGTTCAGGGAAGGAAATTAATACTTGGTGGAGTTCACATACAATCTCAGGTAGGCCTCCATGGCCATTCCGATGCGGATGTCCTTTGCCATGCACTCATCGATAGCCTACTTGGAGTATCTTTAAAAAAAGACATAGGAGCAATCTTTCCAGAAGATGACGAAAACAAAGGACGGAGTAGCTTGGAAATGCTTGAAATAGTTGTTCAAACTGTTAACAAAAGCGGTTTCTTCCCATCATCCGCGGATTGTGTTATAATTTCACCGATTAAGCTAAAAGATTATCGAGAGAAGATATCGGAAAAGCTTGAAAATGTCTTGGGTTGTCCGGTATCGATAAAATTCAAATCTGGCAACGGAGTATACCCTGAGTCTGAGATGAAGGGAATAACTGCGATATGCATAACCAATGTTGACAAAGTTTGAAGCTTGAAAATCTAAAGATTAAAAAATAGAAAGGTGGAGGTGTGAGAGATGGTGAATTCCTTCCTGAAACAGGCAGAAGAAAAGATGAAAAAATCTGTCGAAAAGATTGCAGAAGAACTTAAACACCTAAGAACAGGAAGGGCAACGCCCGCTGTTCTTGAGGAGATTAAAGTAGATTACTACGGTGTCCCAACTCCCGTTCTTCAAGTTGCCCAAGTGACAACAGAGGAAAGGCAACTCATAGTCAAACCTTGGGAAAGGAACCTACTATCTGCGATAGAAAAGGCGATTCTTGCAAGTGATTTGGGACTTACACCTGTGAACGATGGAACCGTTGTAAGAATTAACTTCCCAACACCAACAACGGAACAAAGGCAAAAATGGGTTAAAAAGGCTAAGGAGATTGTGGAAGAAGGAAAGATAGCTGTCAGAAATATCAGAAGAGATGTATTGAAGGACGTCAAAGATGCAAAAAAAGAAGGAAAGATATCAGAAGATGATGAAAAAAGGCTTGAAAAAGAAATACAAAACCTCACAGACAAATATATAGCCGAGCTGGATAAACTATTCGAAAAGAAAGAAAAGGAGATAATGGAATTCTGATGTCCAGAGAACCACAACCACTAACGCATATCGCATTCATAATGGACGGAAATGGTCGATGGGCTAAGCGTCAAGGAAAGCCTCGAACATACGGTCATTACGTTGGAGCATACAAAATAGAAGACGTTGTTCGATGGTGCGCTGAACGTGGCGTAAAGTACGCCACGTTCTATGCGTTTTCAACAGAGAACTGGAAACGCCCACCTGAGGAAGTCAATTTTATATTAGGCTTACTCGTTGAAAAAATAGGTGAATTCTACGAACGCATGGCAAAAGAGCAAGTAAGATTACGGTTCATTGGAAGGATTCACGAACTCCCCGAGCCTGTAAAACAAAAATGCTACGAATACGAAGAAAAAACAAGCAAATTTGATAGGATACAAGCGATACTTGCCTTAAATTACGGTGGTAGGGCGGAAATCATAGATGCGGTGAAGAAAATCTTAGAATCAAGGATTCAGACTAAGGATTTGAACGACGAAACCTTTAGAAATTATCTCTACGCACCGGATATCCCAGATCCGGATCTCATAATCAGAACCTCAGGTGAAATGAGAATCAGCAACTTTTTGATATGGCAAGGTGCTTACAGTGAACTGTATTTCAGTGAAGTTCTTTGGCCCGATTTTAATGAGGAAGAACTTGATAAAGCGATAGAATCTTACAGACGTCGTGAGCGACGTTTCGGGGGGATAAACGGTTAAAATGCGTGGGCAGAACAATACTAACAAAAGCGTGGTAAGGAACAATTCTCTGAAAAAAGAAACCATCCAAAGGGTTATAAGTGCTTTCATAGTTGCACCGTTTGTTGTCTTTTGTTTCGTATCATATCCCAGCTTGGTGGGGCTTGTTGCAGCCATTGTGATGATATCTTCAGGGGAATTTTTCTTTACCACATTGAAAAAACACGATCCCTGGCTTTCTATAATTTACACAGCTTTGGTAACAACTTACCCAGTTCTCTATGGTGTTGCGTTCCGTAACAACCCAATGGAATTGTTAGCGGCTATTTTTATGGTTGGAGTAATCTTCGCGCTAAGCAGGGTTAAGAATAAAGATATAATAACGGAGGTCTACTTTGCGTATTCTATAGCCCTAATTTATATAAGCTTTTTGCTTTCGTTTTTCATCCCGCTGTATGACAAACATGGAGCAGCAATCGCATTACTCACACTAACACTTTCCTGGTCTTACGACAGTTTTGCCTATGCGTTTGGTATGACTATGGGCAAACACAAGTTCGGCAGTTATTACAGCCCGAACAAAAGTTGGGAAGGTTTTTACGGTGGCGTGTTTGGAACATTCATCTATATCTTGGTCTACCAATTTGTTGCCAACAGTGTTTTTAAATCCCGTATGCACATAGATCTTTTATTGGCACTCATACTTGCCTTCGTGACCGGAATTTTCGATACGTTCGGAGACATTTTTGAATCATCCATAAAAAGACATTACGGAGTTAAGCATATGGGCAACCTTATGCCAGGACATGGTGGGATGCTCGATAGAATCGATGGACTGTTGTTCATGACACCTGTTATTTACATTGTTTTGAATCTGTTCTACTGATACAAAAAAAATCGAAAAAGTAATCTAAAACGTTTAAATCGGAGGTGCGAAGATTAATGAAATACATGACCAGTGACGAAATACGAGAAGCGTTTCTTTCATTCTTTGAAAGCAAAGGGCATAAACGGTTACCGAGTGCATCGCTCATACCGGATGACCCCCAACTCATGTTCACCGTTGCTGGTATGGTTCCATTCAAACCTATCTTCTGGGGAAAGGTTGACCCTGTTTATACAAGGGTTACTACTTGCCAGAAATGTATTCGAACAAACGATATAGAGAACGTGGGAAGGACTCCGAGACACCATACATTCTTTGAAATGCTCGGTAACTTTTCTTTTGGTGATTACTTCAAAAAAGAGGCAATTGAATGGGCATGGGAATTTGTGACGAAAGTTCTTGAGATGCCAGAGGAAAAACTCTGGGTAACTATTTACGAATACGATGATGAGGCTTTCGAGATTTGGAAAAGTATAGGTGTTCCGGAACACAAGATAATCAGAATGGGCAAAGAGGACAACTTCTGGGGACCTGCAGGTCCTACAGGTCCATGTGGACCATGCTCTGAAATTCATTACGATACAGGTGTTGAAGTGCCTGTTAAAGATGGAGGTATACCAACACCGGCGAATACCGACGGAAGGTTTATTGAAATCTGGAACCTCGTTTTCACAGAATTCTACCAAGACGAGGAGGGCAACCTCCACCCATTGCCGAGGAAAAACATAGACACAGGTGCAGGTCTTGAAAGAATCTCTGCGATGATGCAAGGAGTGCTTTGGAATTTCGATACAGACCTGTTTGCTCCAATCATCGAAAGAATACAAAATGTCCTAAAAGTTAAATACAAAGAAGACCCGAAAAAAGATGTTTCCATAAGGGTTATTGCTGACCATGTTAGAGCGGTCACATTCATGATAGCCGATGGTGTGCTTCCATCAAACGAAGGAAGAGGATACGTGCTAAGAAGGGTTCTCAGAAGGGCTTTAAGACATGGGGTTCTTCTTGGTGCAAAAGAGCCGTTCCTTTACAAGATAGTTGAAAGCGTTGTTCAAAAAATGGGACATGTGTACCCCGAAATAGTGGAAAAACGCAGTTTTGTTGAAAACATAGTCAAAGGTGAAGAACTCAAATTCATTTCGAACCTCTCAAGAGGTCTTGAGCTTGTCCAAAGAATTATTGAAACAAAGGGAAAAATAACCGCAGAAGATGCGTTCAAACTGTATGATACATACGGCTTCCCAATAGATATACTACGCGATATCGCACAAGAAAACAACTACGAACTTGATGAAAGAGGTTTCGAGGAATACTTACAACAGCAACGCGAAAGGTCAAGAAAAGCACAGGGTGAAGTCGAGTTTGCCCAAAAGACAGGTTATGAAACACTTGACTTAGAGACCGTTTTCGTGGGTTACGACACAATGGAGTCCGAAGGAACCGTTGTAAAAATCAGAAAAGATAGCGAATTTGTTGACAGTGTAGAAGCTTCAGAACCAGTCCAGTGCGAGATAGTCTTGGATGTCACACCGTTCTACGCCGAAAAAGGTGGACAAGTGTCAGACAAGGGAACTATCACTTGGGAAGGTGGCGAATTCGAAGTTGAATATGTCTACAACCCAGTGGAAGGTATTATCGTCCACAGAGGGAAATTAACAGGAAAACTCAGTGTGGGTCAGAAGGTCATCTCCAAAGTTGACCCTATCAGAAAATGGACAATGAGAAACCACACTGCTACACACTTACTCCACGCTGCGCTAAGAAAAGTCTTGGGAACTCATGTGCGTCAAGCAGGTTCGCTCGTTGAACCGGAAAGATTGAGATTTGACTTTACACACTACCAAGCACTTACAAAAGAGCAGATAACAATGATAGAAGACCTGGTGAACGAGGTAATACTTAATGCCATCCCGGTCGTTACAGAAGTAAAGAGCTACGATGAAGCCGTAAAAGAAGGCGCTATGGCACTCTTTGAAGAAAAATACGGAGATTACGTAAGGGTTGTAAAAGTGGTTGATTTCAGTGAAGAGCTCTGTGGTGGAACACACGTTAAGAACACAGGAGAAATTGGGCTATTTAAAATAGTATCAGAAAGTGCAGTAAGTGCAGGCGTTAGAAGGATAGAAGCAATAACTGGCTTCAATTCTCTTGCATACGTGCGCAGGCAAGACGAGATATTAGAAAGTCTAAAAGACAAACTTGAAGCACCGGTTAACGAATTAGTAATGAAAGTGGAAAAACTCATAGAAGAAAGGAAATCATTGGAGCGCGAGCTTGCCAACCTCAAGAAAAAGCTTGTCAATCCAGAGAGTGTAACAAGTAATGTCAAAACTTGGAACAACGTAAACTACGTATCCGCAGTGTTTGAAGATATTGACCCAGAGGTTCTAAAAGAATTGACAGACGAGGTCTCTGAGAGAATCAAAGGGGTTGTCTTACTTATTTCCAGACTTGGGGAAAAAGTTGTCTTCACAGTGAAAGCGCCAAAAGAATTGACCAACGAATACCACGCTGGAAACATCGCTAAGGCTGTGGCGAAAATCCTCGGTGGTGGAGGAGGAGGAAGCCCAACATTTGCACAAGCCGGAGGGAAACTCCCAGAAAAGATTCCAGAAGCGATAGAGATATTTGAAAAGATAATGAGAAAGGAAGTGCAGTGATGTTTGGCAGGTCTGATTTAGGAATAGATCTCGGAACGGCAAATACCCTGGTTTACGTGCGTGGTAAGGGCATAGTTATCAACGAGCCGTCGGTCATTGCAATTAACGTTGAAACAAACGAAATAATAAAAGTTGGGGCTGAAGCCAAGAAGATGCTTGGTAAAACACCGTCGTACATCCAGGCTATCAGACCTTTGAAAGACGGGGTTATAGCGGATTACGATGTTGCACTCGCTATGCTTACGTATTTCATAAACAAGGCACAAGAAAAATTTTCGTTCTTCCGTCCAAGGGTTGTTATCGGGGTTCCCTACGGTGTAACAGAAGTTGAGAGCCGGGCGTTGCTCACCGCTGGTAAAGAAGCGGGGGCTAAAAAGGTATTCTTGATTGAAGAGCCCATGGCTGCTGCTTTGGGTGCGGGCCTTCCCGTCGAAGAACCGCAAGGTAGCATGATAATAGATATCGGCGGAGGAACAACGGAAGCAGCCGTTATTTCACTTGGTTCCATAGTTACCGCAACATCCACCAGAATAGCAGGTGATGAATTTGATGAGGCGATAATGCAATATGTTAGAGAGATATACAGAGTTACAATAGGTGTAAGAACTGCCGAACGTGTTAAGATAGAAATCGGTAATGTCTATCCACTCAAAGAGTTTGACGAACTACAGACCGAGGTTGTTGGAATAGAATTATCTTCAGGCCTACCAAAAAGATTGATACTAACCGGTGGTGAAATCAGAGAAGCGATTCGGCCAACAGCTATGCAAATTGTTGAAACTGCAAAAGTGACTCTTGAGAAAACACCTCCAGAACTTGTTGCAGATATCACCGAGCGAGGGATAGTTATTGCAGGTGGTGGTTCATTACTACGCGGTATTACTGAGTTGTTGTCGAAAGAAACGGGCATAAAGGTTTACCAAGCAGAAGACCCGCTCAGTTGTGTGGCGAAAGGTGCAGGTTTGGTCCTTGATAAAATCGACATACTGGCGAGGTTGAAGAGCGCAGAATGAGGATTAACTATATATCTTTAATGTTTGTTATTTTATTAACCGTCTTTTTTCTTGATGTGTTTACAGACAATAGTATATCACGAACTATCCATTCGGTATTTTCAATGGCTGCGTCGCCGCTTTTCAGTGCGAAAATATTTCTTGAAGACTATTTTGAAAAGCACATAACAGTTCAGAATATAAGAATTTTCTTCAACGAAAAACCAGATGAGCTACTTGTTCTAAGCGAAGATCTGAAAGGTTACTATGTGCGAAATTTAAATAAACCAGGTATAGTCTTAAACGAGAAAGGTCAACTCGTGGGATTTGTTGAAAAGACAGGAAGTGTGGGGTATGTTTCCAAATGGTGGGAGTCTGAATTTCCGGTGACCCTTGTAGCAACGGATGTTACCGTCACTGGTTACTACAAGGGCTATAGAATCACTATTCCGGACCCAAACGTATCGTTAGAAAAACTTCAAGCGAAGGTCTATATGTCTGAATACTTACCATATGGAAAGCTTCTAAAAAACTACGGTATGCACTTGGGATATTATGAGAACGGAATTTTCAGAATTAACATTCCAAAAGTTTCAAAAAAAGTCATTTTGCTTGAAAGCTATGGGAACGATGATGATGGAAAAAAGTAATAAAACATAATTCCAATCAGGTTGAATTAGATGAATCCTCATGACAGGGGGGAACAATCATGGTAGCTATGGACAACATGGATTACGGAAAATTAACAAAAGAAGAGCTTATCCAAAAAGTGCGTGAATTGGAGGACGAGGTTTCCAGACTAAAGATGCGCGAATCTGAGCTTGAGATGCTTTTAAGTGAATATTCCTTCATAATGAAAAAGCAGTTCGAGGTCTTTGATGATTTCATCAAAGATGTTGGGACACGTAGAATGATAGACCCGCTCACAAGGGTTTACTCGCATGAACATATTTTAAAACTCATATCCTACTACCATCAAAAGGCGTTTGAGGAAAACTTCGGATACGCTCTTGTGACGATCACAATCAACAACTTCGATAAACTCGAACAGATGGAAAAAGAACACGCTTTATTGAGCATTGGAAAGTTGCTCAAAGAACTTGTCAGAGTTCCACTTGACAGCGTCGGAAGGTCTGCAGAAGACCAGTTCATAGTTCTGTTAACCGAAATCACAAAAGAAAATGCATTGAAAGTTAAAGAGCGAATAAAAAACGCGCTGGCTTTGCACAACATCGACGCAACGGTAAAATTTGCAGCGTATCCTGAAGATTCAACAAACCTTGAAGAACTCGTTAAGATGGTTCAATAACTAAAGCACGCAATATTCTAGCTACTGAAAGGAGCTTTAAAGATGGGCTCAATAATTGTCGAGAGGTCGCAGCTGACAGGTGAAGTCGAGATTTCTGGAGCAAAAAATTCTGCGCTTCCTTTGTTGGCTGCTGCACTTCTAACTGAGGAAGAAGTAATTCTACACAAAGTGCCAGTTCTAGCTGATGTTGAAACGATGATAGATATATTGAGAACGACAGGTAAGAAAGTGTTATTTGAAAAAGACAAAAACACAGTCCACATATCTGGATCTATCCAGCAGACGCATGTGCCTTACGATTTAGTAAGAAAGATGCGAGCATCGTTTAACGTCCTTGGACCGATAGCAGCCCTCATGGGAGAAGCAAGCACACCGCTCCCAGGTGGTTGTGCTATAGGTGTCCGTCCTGTGGATTTCCACATTGAAGGCCTCAAAAGGCTTGGCTTTGAAGTCACTTACGACCATGGTGAGATATTAGCCAAGCGTGGAACGAAACAAGAAGAGGTGACAGTCTATCTTCCATTTCCAAGTGTGGGTGCTACAGAGCATATAATGAGCACTGCAGCGATACTACCTGGTGTTACTATTATTGAAAACGCTGCCATGGAACCGGAAATAGTTGACCTTCAGAATTTACTGAATAAAATGGGTGCGAAAATTTCGGGTGCTGGAACAAGTAGGATTGTTGTTGAAGGTGTCAAACAACTGCACGGTTGCGAACACACGGTTATACCCGACAGAATAGAAGCTGGCACGTACGCTATCGCATTCCTTGCAACACGTGGTGAAGGGGTTGTTAAGAACGTAAATCCATCACACCTTGATGCGTTGTGGTTTGTGCTCGAAAGAACGGGTGCGGTTGTCAAAAAAGGAACGGACTTTGTTGAAGTCAAATCCTGGAACCGTTGGAAAGGTTGCGATATCAACGTGCTACCTTATCCAGGATTCCCAACAGATTTACAACCACAGATAATCGTTTACCTCTCACTTGCGGATGGTTCAAGCACAGTTACAGAAAACGTATTTAAGACACGCTTTGCACACGTTGGTGAGCTCGTCAGAATGGGTGCGGATATGAGAATAAAGGACAACACGGTCTTTATAAACGGGGTTCCAAAGTTAGAAGGAACTACAGTGATGGGCACGGATTTAAGAGCGACTGCCGCATTGGTGATAGCAGGACTTGCCGCCGAAGGAACAACGGAAGTTACCCAGGTTGAGCATATATTTAGAGGCTATGAGAACGTCATTGAAAAATTTGAAAAAATCGGTGCAAAAATCAAATACGTGCCCGGAGGTGTTCCAGAAATTTGACCGATAAAACACAAAAGAAAGAAAATTCACAGAGAAAAAGCATGTTGGAACACTCAAAAATCAAACAGCTTTTAAAATCCTCAAGAAACCTGTGGCTTTTCTTCATTGATACCGCCCTACTTTTTTTATCTGGTGCTATCGCTCTTTTCGTGAGGTTTGGATTTGACTTTACAGAAATGCGCAAATACGCACCAGGTGTTTTACTATTAATAATGTTTACAGCAATATCAAATCTATTCAATGGCACATACAAAATCGTTTGGCGTTACGCCCAGCCTGTTGAATTTCTTAAACTTCTCAGAGGACTTTTCATAGGCTACGCTTTAACGGTGATTTTTATACACTTTACACGAATCACCGTCCTACCGAGGTCTGTGGGGATGCTCACATTCCTCGGTGGTTACTTTCTACTCTTCAGTGCTCGAACTACGTATCAATTCTTACTTGGTATTCGCAAAAGTTCTGGAAAGCGCATAGGTATAGTCGGTGCTGGCGATGCAGGGGTCGTATTACTCAATGAAATAAAACGCACAAATTATGGTCGCGTAGTTGCTTTCTTTGACGATGACCCTGCAAAATTGCATAGGACGATAGCTAATGTAAAAGTTGTTGGGACAATCGACGAGATAGACAAATTCATCAATGAACTCGAGCTCGACGAGATATTGATAGCAATTCCTTCGGCATCGAAGGAACTCATCGCAAGAGTTTCAGATAAAGTCAGCGGAAAACACGTAACATTAAAAACGTTCCCCCCAATCTCTCAATTGCTCGATAGAGAACCAACAATTGCGGATCTTAGGGAGATTTCTATCCAAGATATCATCGGTAGAGAACCTGTCACAGTTGACCTAAACTCCATAAGTGGGTACATATCGGGAAAGACAGTCTTGGTTACCGGTGCGGGTGGAAGTATCGGTTCGGAAATTGCAAGACAGGTTGCGAATTTCTCACCGAAAAAACTTATCTTGCTCGGCCGTGGTGAGAATAGTATATACGAGATATACAACGAACTTAAAGACAAAAGCGTGCCTTTTGAACTAATTCCTGTAATTGCTGATGTTACAGATGAAAAATTCATGGAACAAGTCTTTTCAAGTTATAAACCTCAGATTGTGTTCCACGCAGCTGCTCACAAGCATGTATTTTTCATGCAAACAAATCTCTACGAAGCGTTGAGGGTAAACACTCTTGGCACAATAAACTTAGTGAAACTTTCGTGCAAATACAATGTTGAGAGATTCGTCTTCATCTCTACAGACAAAGCTGTCCATCCAACTTCTTACATGGGACTTAGCAAACGGATTGCAGAACTTTACCTTTTAACAATCCCTGAAACTTGTAGCACACGTATCGCAATCGTGCGATTTGGAAACGTTATAGGCAGTCGAGGAAGCGTGTTGTGGAAATTCAAAAAACAAATTGAAAAGGGTGGCCCGCTGACGATAACAGACCCAAGGATGAAACGCTACTGGATGAGTATACCGGAAGCCGTCTCCTTGGTGATACAATCCGGAGCATTTTCCAGCAAGAGAGAGCTTTACGTGCTTGACATGGGGGAACAAATTCCCGTAGAGAAAGTAGCAAAGACATTGGCAAAGCTGATGGGGAAACCGGACATACCGATAATTTACACAGGTGCTGTGCCTGGTGAAAAATTAGAGGAAGAGTTATTCTACGAGTTCGAAAAACCAGAACCAACGGACCATCCCAAAATTTCCCGTGTTAGGTATACTCAAATTGTTTTAAACTCGGACGAGATAGAAAGTATTGTCAAACAATCGATGGAACTTTACGTTTTGGGAAAAGAAAAAGAAGCACTCGATTTACTGCAAAAGATTGTGAGTGCAGTAAATGCAGTAAATTCCGATGAATAAACTTTAGTAAGTGAAAAAATAAAAAAGTGGCAGGACGTGGAAAACTTAGCCCTGCCATTTTTAATTTATTTGGTCTCTGATTTCAATCCATCGATTTTTTCTTTTCCTCAATCACAACCTTAATTTCTTCCGGTCCAAACGTATAAACCGTCGAACACCATTTGCAAGTAACTTCTGCTTTCCCTTCTCCAAGCATCTCATCCAAATCACTGAGGTCTAAGACCTTTAATGATTCGAACGCTTTTTCCCTACTACACAAGCACTGGAAAATAACGTTCATCTCTTCGAACAATAACTCCTCGGTTCCAAGCACGTATCTTGCAATATCTTCCAAACTCTTTTCTCCTAGATAGCTGGTGATGGCAAATCCACTTAACCTTTTCTCTATTCCAGACACAATCTCCTCAGAAATGCTCTTATCCAAAATCTGAATCGCGAGTCCACCAGCTTTTGCAACACCATCTTTGTCCATCAATACTCCAAGAGCGAAAGCAGATGGGATTTGTTCAGATTTTGTGTAATAATAAGCGATATCCTCTGCAATCTCACCGGACACGATTGGCACTTTGGACACCAGTGGAGTCTTAAGGCCCACATCCCTTACAACAGTCAAATCGCCACCAACAATAGCACCCTTAACATCGAATTTTCCAAATTCGTTCTTTTCCAGCTCGAAATTCGTATTTGTTATATATCCTCGAACTGTCCCTTTCCATGTTGATTGTGCAACAACATTACCTGCAGGTCCTTTACTACTAATCACAAACGTTATAGTCTCCCTTTCTCCAAGCCAAGGGATAACTAATATTGAAGCAGTAACTAACCTTCCAAGCACAACGGTTGGCAAATACGAAAGTTTGTGCCTTTCTCTAAGTTCATGGACAACATCTTTCGAGTCGGTTATTGAAAATCTAATCATACCACCGTAAGCGGTTCCGTAGAGTAATTTAGCCATGATTTCACCTCCAATTATTATCATCACACTACTTTCTTGCATCTCTTATCATAAGTTTAACAATTTTCCAGTAAAATAGCAAGGAAGCAAATCGTATGAAAAGTTAAAAAATTATAGCATCTTTTAGTAAAGTTTGTGATATAATTCAGTTGATATGTTTAGAATGTCATCAATGTTATCCCAGAATGGGGGGATACTATGCCTGTGGTAGATGCTGTTAAAATCGAGGAGCTAATATCTAAAGTTCCCGGTGTGAAGGCAGTCAAAGTTGTTGGCGATGGTGCTGGACTACATGAAATCCATGTGATTACAACGAGTGACAAAAGTCCCAAACAACTTGTGAGGGACATTGAAACCGTTGTACTTGCAAGCACGGGTATAAGACTTGATAGGAAAATCATCTCCATTGCGCAAGTCGAATCTGATGTGAAGACTCAAAAAGTTCTTCCATATCAGATATCCAATTTGAAGGTTGAGCATATCGATGAAAGAAACATTCGTGTAACGGTCACGATAGAACACGGTGAAGAAGAATTCTACGGTGAATTCGTAGGTCCTAAGACATCGAGAAATATTCCTAGGATTATTGGCAACGCCGTTTTAAATGCGCTTTCGGAAATCCATGACTTCGCACTCTCTTTCGATGACATTGCTGAAGTTTATTTCGTTGGCAAAAAGTATGTGCTTGTGCATATAACAAAGCAATACAATAACGTAGAAGAAAGCATAATCGGAACAGCTGTCATCGAAGGTAGTTATGAAAAAGCCGTTGCAGAGGCGGTTCTCGATGCTTTCAGAAGGATTTAAAACATTAAAAGTTGCAATCATAGTTCTCGTAACTTTTCTATTCTTACCGACAGCCTTTTCACATATCCTGGTTCCCGACAGTGCTCAACCCAAGTTAACAGGTGCTTATCCAGTGCCTGAGTTGTGGCTTGGAAATCCATCAAAAACAGCGCAAACACGTTTAGAAATAAACTTCTCACTCTACACAGCCAATTGGTCGAATACCATAGTGACCAAAAACGCCGGTTGGTGGGGAGTTCCGGCAAATCCTGCTCAGAACATCTTTTACTTGCCAGAAGAGATACCGCCTTTTTTGAACCTTGTCTTCGATTACTCAACAGGGAACGTGGGATATTACCTTGAGTTGCCATTGAAAAAAGAATACAGAAACACGTTACTGACACTTTCAGATGGGAATAACTTGCCATTTAACTTGCTTAACCCCCTTGATATGAGCAGACTTTCCGTAGACCTAAATTTCCCAACTATAGGATATATCTACTACGTCAATGAGCAACTATTCTTCGCAATAGGACGGTTCCCACTGAAATGGGGCGATGCAAAATTCCCAGTCCACATCTCTCCAACGACTTACCAAGATAACGCAACATTTGCAATAAGATTCCCGGGCATGACTTACACATTCCATGCGATAACATCCTATCCATTGCTTTCACCTAACGAATACTACATTCAAACACACTACTCTGATCAACACACATCAGGCAGATACTTCTACGAGCCATCAAAATGGATAATTGCCCACAGATTGGATTTTTACAACACGTATGGAGGCATCAACTTAAGGTTGGGTTTTGGTGAACTGAACATTGTTGGCGGTAAACACCTTGATTTAATAGACCTGAACCCTATACTTATCTATCATAACACCTACGGAGAAGGCTACAGAAACGTTACAGGTAGCGTTGATTTCACGTTTGTTTGGAAATCTCTTAGCTTGTATGGAGAGTATGTTGTGGACGATGCTCAAACACCAACCGAATATGGCTCCAGTTATAAACCACATGCTACCGCTTACGACATCGGCATTAAGTTTCATTTCAACGACCTGTCTTTGTGGATAGAATACGCCGAAGCGTCTGAATGGATGTATGTGACAAATTATCTGCCATATTTGAGAATAAACGTTCGACACTTTGATTTAGAGAACAATCCCGGTGGTCGACTCATGTTTGACTACCCCCTTGGCTTTATCTACGGACCTGATGCAAAGATGTTCTCAGTTGGTTTAGAAGGTAGCCTACTCGGTGCAGACTTCCAATTCATGTACAACCTTTTGACAAAAGGCTTGGTCGACGATAACGGAACGATACGGTGGAAATGGTTCTGGGATTCTTGGCCAGGGAACGTTTCTGAGGCCGGTGCAACAACACCTCCAAAGGCTGGTGAAAAAAGTTACAACATATTTTCACTGAAACTGACATGGGGGAACTTCTCGGTGTTTTACAAAACAATTGATTTTGATAAATATTTCCTCTCAGTCAATTACAAGAGTACTTTTTGAGTTTGCCAAGTTCAAGCTGAATTTTTTCTGCTCATATAAACTTTATAGTTTGCCCTGCACTTTAAAGCAGGGCTTTTTAGTTATTAACCATTGTAACAATGTAACATTTAAACTTAGCTCAACGGTATAAAAAAACTCTTTACAGAAGGTAAACGTTTGTGGTATAATCTTAAAGAAATTCAACATCATTTTAAGGAGGGAAAAGCATGGCAAAAAAGACGATTATGGTTATCGACGACCAGCCCGAGATTCTCGAATTGGTTAGCTTTACTTTACAAAAAGAGGGGTACGAGGTCATCCCAGTGGAGGATGCTGAAAAAGCGTTACAAGAGCTGAAAGACAAAGACGTTGACATGTTTATCGTTGACATTATGCTTCCAAACATGGATGGTTTCGAATTCGTAAGACACATTCGTGCAACGGAAAAACACAAGCTAACTCCTGTAATATTCCTCAGCGCAAAGGGAGAAGAATTTGACAAAGTGCTCGGTTTAGAACTCGGTGCGGATGATTACATAGTTAAACCGTTCAGCATCAGGGAACTCCTTGCAAGGATTAGAGCAGTCTTCAGAAGGATGCAACTTGGAAATGTTGTAAAAGAAGAAAAACCAAAGAAGATAGTTGCAAAAGACCTCGAAATCGATATCGACAAATACGAAGTTAGAGTGAAGGGTAAGAAAGTCAGCCTTACACCACTTGAATTCGACTTACTCAGATTCCTTGCCGAAAATGAAGGGAAGGTCTTTTCAAGAGATGTACTTCTTGACAAACTCTGGGGTTACGACTACTTCGGCGATACAAGAACAGTTGACGTGCACATCAGAAGGTTGAGAACAAAAATCGAAGAAGACCCTTCAAATCCAAGATATGTTGTAACCGTGCGCGGGAAAGGATACAAATTTAGAGACCCAGGAAAGGAAGAACAATAAGTAGATGATAGTTATTACAATTGTTAGTATCATCCTTGCTGTTACATTTGCAATTCTTTACAGCTTAGCAAGAAGGAACGAAAGAATATACGCGAAATATTTGGATAAAATAGCTTTAAGTATAGGAGAGGAGGCAGGCACTCCTCCCCTATACATTTATGAGCGCTTGAGGAAAAAATTAGAAGAACTGGAAAAGAGAATTACCGAAACCGAGCGTGAAAGACGCAATATATTCACTATCCTCAACAACATAACTGACCCAATAATAATCGTGCGAGGCGATGGTGTTGTGACCTTTGCTAACATCGCCGCACGAGATATCACACGTCCCGGTATCGAAGGTAGAAGGGTATACGATATCATCGAAAACTACCATCTACTCGAATTATTCGAGAAAGCACTTGAAACAGGAGAAATGCAAAGTGCGGATGTGTCTTTGGTTGTAGATGCTGAGACACGATATTACGATGCAAAGATTGTGCCGATAAAATTTGATGAAGAAAGCGAACGTTACATAATAGTCTTGCACGATACAACGAAAGAAAAACAACTTGATAAATTAAGAAGAGAGTTCATATCAAACGTATCGCACGAACTCAGAACACCACTAACTTCTATCCACGGGTATGCCGAAGCACTCCTTGAAGATGACCTCTCGAACAAAGAACTCGTCAGGAAGTTCCTTAATGTAATAGAAAGCGAATCTGCTCGAATGACAAGGTTAATCAACGACCTACTTGATTTAGAAAAGCTCGAATCTGGCGATACGAAATTCAACTTTGCACCTGTTGAAATGTGTCAAGTATTGGATAGGGTTTACAGCATTGTTGAGCCGCTTGCTCATGATTACGGAGTGGAACTTGAGATGGAGTGCGATGAACCAAAAATTGTCTGGGGAGATTTCGATAGACTTGTCCAAATGGTTCTAAACCTTGTCGATAACGCTGTGAAGTACACATCAACCAAAGAATCTGGAGAAAAGCGAGTTATCGCAAGGTGTTATGAAAAAGAGGGAAAAATCGTCTTTGAGGTAAAAGATACAGGTCCTGGTATTCCAGAAGACGCACAAAAGAGATTGTTTGAAAGATTTTACCGTGTCGACAAAGCTCGAAGCAGAAAGGTTGGAGGAACGGGCCTTGGTCTTTCAATCGTAAAAACGATTGCTGAACGTCACAACGCAACTATTACATTTGAGAGCAAAGTTGGTGAGGGGACTACATTCAGGGTGTTTTTCGATAAATACAAAGAAGAACAACCATCCAAAACAACCAGTGAACAAAAAGCAGGCAATTGACAGACATATGGAGGCGGTAGCAAATGAGAGCTTACGATATAATCCTCAAGAAGAGAAACGGAGGAAAACTTTCAAAAGAAGAAATAGAGTTCATGGTTAATGGCTATGTAAAAGGAGAAGTTCCAGATTATCAGATGGCTGCATTCCTCATGGCGATTTACTTCCGTCACATGGACCCAGAAGAACGCGCTATTTTAACCGAAGTCATGGCAAATTCAGGTGATAGGATAGACCTATCTTCCATCCCAGGGATAAAGATAGACAAACACTCAACTGGTGGTGTGGGAGATAAAACAACGCTTGTTGTTGGACCCATTGTTGCTTCACTTGGTGTGCCTGTTGCAAAGATGTCTGGTAGGGCACTTGGTCACACGGGTGGAACGATAGACAAACTCGAATCTATACCAGGTTTTCGCACAGCCCTATCGCAGGAAGAGTTTTTTGAAAACGTCAGAAAAATTGGCATTGCAATAGTTGGACAAACAGCGAACCTTGTTCCAGCTGATAAGAAGATATACGCTCTTCGTGATGCAACAGCAACTGTTGATGAAGTATCGCTTATTGCCTCGAGTATCATGAGCAAAAAACTCGCAGGTGGAGCGGATGGTTACGTGCTCGATGTCAAAGTAGGTAGCGGTGCGTTCATGAAAACATTAGAACAAGCGACTGAACTTGCGGAAGCAATGGTTGGAATAGCAAAGGCACATGGAAAAAAGGCCGTAGCTGTCCTCACAAACATGGACGTGCCACTTGGAAAGATGGTCGGTAATTCACTCGAAGTGCTTGAAGCGATAGAAACACTGAAAGGAAGAGGTCCTGAAGATTTCACACAGTTGTGTCTGAACTTGGCTGCTTGGATGTGCCATCTAGCTGAAAAAGGGACATTTGAAGAATGCCTTGCTATGGCTAAAGAAGCTTTAGAAAGTGGAAAGGCACTTGAAAAGTTCAGACAACTTGTTGAATACCAAGGTGGCAACCCAGAGGTTGTCGACAGACCAATGGAAATACTGCCCATGACCGATAAAACAGTAGATTTCATCGCACCACAGGATGGATACATAACAGCTATAGATACCGAAAAAATAGGCATCGCTTCGAACTACCTTGGTGCAGGAAGAAAGACAAAAGAAGACACAATCGATTACCGCGTTGGTATCGAAATACTCAAAAAACTCGGCGATTATGTGAAAAAAGGTGAACCTATTGCAAAACTGTACATCTCTGAAAAAAGCGACGTAGAATCTGCACTAAAACTGTTATCGGAAAGCTACATCTTCAGTGACCAAAAACCTGAGCACAAACCAATAATCTTAGGAATTGTGAAATAAAGTTTTCAAAGATTAAAAAAGTAAGATAACTCAAGGGAGGGCTGGTGAACAATAGAACAATACCCTCCCTTTTTTATTTCTTTTGGGGATTCTTGATTAAAGCATTTAAACATGGTATAATTGTCCTTGAAAGGTGATAGGAAAAGAGATAAAAAATCCAAACCAAGGGGTGTTCTCTTTCGTGAAAACAAAAAATTCGGGGCTACTGAAAACACTTTCTTTGTTTTTCTTGACCTTGGCAACCTTCCTGGCTGCCCAGGTTTTTTTAATTAATAACAAAGTCTTCGAACCAAGCAATGGTTATTTCACAGAATCCCAACTCAGAGATATGGGGTTCAGTATTGTCAGAAACAGCAGAATTTACGTCATATATAACAAAAGGCTCATCATAGGTTCGGATGGAGATTTTATCGTTGACTTCGACCAATACGTGCCGAAGGTTTATACTATTGTAGATGGTACACTCCTTGTGAAAGCAGAGTTTATAGCAAACTTTTTAAGGCTGTCTAAAGCGAACGATATATATTACGATAAACCCTTCACCATAACAAACATAAGCTATGATAACGATACACTGACAATAACACTCTCAGCAAGCATTTCTAAGGAAATGGTAAGTTCATCTTTTAGTAAAAACACTCTGTCATTGAAATTTTTTCCTGCGCAAATTGATGCAAAGGTACCTGCAGATGTTTCTGTTTCTACGTCAAATGGCACAGTTGTTTTAAACTTCAACAAATCGATAACGAACTATGATTTAGAGTTTGCCGAAAAGAAAATAAAGGTTATCTTACAGCTTTTGGCTCCGAAACCAGAATATATTCAGTATGTAAAAAAAACAGAAACGTTTGCGGGAAGAAGTTTTACGGTAAATTACCTGATTGTGGATCCAAAGTATGCAAAGATAACACCGCTGTTACCAGCAAAGGGTATTGGTTCGACAGCTCCACTGGCGAGTCTCTTATCGCAGAACGGTTATTCACACGGTGTCAATGCAAACTATTTTGACCCCGCAACAGGATTACCCATAGACATTATAATAGTGAACGGCAAGGTATTATCACATAGGTATGGTCTAAGGCCTATGTTCATACAAACAGTTGATGGTAAGGTTTTTATCAAAAAGGCGTACATGGATATAACTCTAAAGATTGGTGATGTTTTATTTTTGGTTAAAGGTGTAAACACGTCGCACATTACAGAGGTTGGTTTTTATACATCGGAGTATAGTCTCAAAATACCATACGATATTACTAAAACGTATATTGTCGTGAAGAACGGAAAAATAGTATCGATTGGGTACGTTCAAAATGTGCCACCAAATTCAGAAGTAGTTATGATAAGCAACGAGCTCAAAAAGAAGTATTTACCAAACCTGGCTGTTGGACAAAGTGTTTCATTAGAGTACAGCACAGATGGTGGATACCAGATTAAAAATGCAATAGGTGCGGGACCACTTTTGCTCCAAAACGGAGAAATTATTCCAGACGCAGCTGAAGAAAAACTCAGATAC
>CAYVMA010000021.1:0-25740 GCA_964452455.1 uncultured Fervidobacterium sp.
ACCAAGATATTGAAATACTAACGTCCATCAACGGAATCGGTGAAAATAGCGCACTGTATTTTCTTGCCGAAGTTGGTGATATTTCAAGATTTAGCACTTACAAAAAACTAATTGCCTATTGTGGGCTTGACCCAAGCGTAGATGAATCAGGCAAACACAAAGGAGAAAGTCGCATATCCAAAAGGGGCAATGCCCACCTGAGACGAATAATTTGGCTAATGAGTGTGAATGTAGTGCGACACAACGAATATTTTAAAGCATATTTTCAAAGAAAACGCTCGCAAGGATTAGTATACAAAAAAGCGATGATGAGTGTAGCACACAAGTTGCTAAGGACAATATTTGCTATGATGAAAAAGCGAGAGAAATTCAATATTGATCATACATTTTCGTCTTCTACTCAAAATTTAATTTTACATAGTTGACTCCTAGTACATAGCAAAGTATATCGATTGCTGACCCGAGGTGTTAGTATGAAACTAAACAACCGAAAAAAATACTGCCGTGTTATGTCACAATATAAGTAGGCCTTATCAACGAAAAGTTGAAAGATAACGTCGATTGGACGGTTGGAATTGCTCATTCCTTAAGACCTAATATTTTGAAGAAGTTGTTCTGATAACTTCTTGAGACTCTTATCTCAGTGCCGTTGTTCATCAAGACTATGTATGTATTTTGAAACCATTTTTTGATCTTTGAAATGTTTTTGATAGAGATAATATAGCTTTTGTGGACTTGAATAAAATCCTTCGAAGGAAGTTTTGTTAGTAGGGTGTGTAGTGGCATTACACATTCAAATACCTTTTCTTTTGTTACTATATGCACAATTTTATTGTCTGCTTCAAGGTAGATAATATCATTGGTATCTAATAGATAAATTTCTTCACCGTATTTTACAGGTAGTTTTGAAAGTTGTGATAAGTAGTACTCTGGTTTTTGTCTTTTCAAACCCAACTTTATTAATCTTTCAATAGTCTTACTCAACCTTTCTTTGGAAATGGGTTTAAGTACGTAGTCTATAGCTCCCTCTTCAAATGCCTTTAATGTATACTCATCATAGGCGGTTACAAATACTATATGTGGTTCGTACTCTATACTACCAAGAACATCAAATATAAGTTTATCTCCAACATTTATATCGAGAAATAGTACATCTGGTTGAAGCAGATTCGCCTTTTTTATAAATTCTTCACAATTAATAGCTTCAAAGAGTATTTTAATGTCACTATCAATTTCGTTAAGCAACCTTTTAATTCGCTCCATCGACATGGACTCATCTTCCACAATTCCACAAGTGAACATTAGCTCACCCCTTTCGCTTCAGTGCGTTTTAATTAATGGTATATGCAGTGAAAAGATAGTAAGACCATTTTCCACATTAACCGACATTTTACCTTCAATAAAGGACAGTTGTTGACTAACTATAGAAAGTCCTGTTCCAAAGTGCTCTGGTTTAATTTCTCTTTGTGGGGTTCCTGTATTAAGTATATCTATTCGTACATTCTTGTTCTCTAAACCTGCGCGTATCTCTATAATTCCTCCGGAATTCATCTTAATACCGTATTTTATAGCATTTTCGACAACAGGTTGAGTAATACCAGAAGGAATGATAACATCTTTAACTGTCTCTTGAATTGTTATTTTGTATTCGAATCTAATTGGCAGAAGCATTTCTCTTTGTATTTCAAGGTACTTTTCTATGAAATCTAACTCCTCCAAAAGTGACCATTGTTTCTTAAATTTTAGTACTTCTCTGTAATAATCGGAAACTCTAAAAATGAATTCCTCAGCTCTCTCTGGGTTTTGCCTAAGCGCTTCTGCGAGGAAGTTGAACGTATTAAATACAAAATGTGGGTTTAGCTTCGCACTCAATAGTTCCATGTTAAGATTTTGCAGCTCCTTTTCCAATTCTAATCTTCTCACCTTTTCCTTAAGAGCGGAGAGGTAATTTGCAGCGGATACTGATATTAAAAGAATCATTATCCAATATATGTCTTGGATATCTAATTTGCTATTTTGGAAATACGAGATTTTTAATATACTCTCAGATACAAATATACTTAACACAACGCAATATGCAATATTTATAACGGAGTAAAACAATATCTTAGATAGTCTTTTCTCCGTTCTGTAGACTCTTGAAAAGACAGAGTATAAGAAGATAGATAAGTTTATTAGCACAAAAGATAGCACAAACGGTGTATAGTAGTCTTTGAAGTCTACTGATTTAAGTAAAAAGAAGTAGAGAATGAGTATTGATATTTCGACTACGATAAATTCAGAAATTCTTCTACTCACTTTCCATTTCATTTATATTCTCCTGTTCTAAAGAAATTAGAAGTTTTTAAAAACCATATTCGGAAACCTCTTCTTCAAATCTTCAACGTAGGTCTTTGAATCTTTCATATTTTGAAGCTTTTCAAAATAAAATGCAAATTTTACAATATTCCTTTTCATTCCATAGGCATAAGTTATCATGTAGACAACCTTTTTTTCTGTTTCCAAGTCTATCTTTGATTTCTCCTTCAACAACAACAGAAACTCTCCATCTTCGATAATCATGTCTTGAGCAAGCCGGTTTGCATCAATAAATCTAAAAAATGCCTCCATCCTTATTATCCGTATATCCAGATTAAATGGCTCTTGCTCCACAGCTCTGGAAAGTTGTGCACTACCCACGTAGAAATAGAGTATGTTAAGAGGAAAGAGCGCACTCGCACTCTTTTCAAGTGTGAGTGCACCTTCCTTAGCAACTTCAACCACAGTCGAAGCAAAACCAAACGTTAGAAGTGTGTGTGCAAAGATTGTGCAAATTAAGATGTGGAGAAACAACATTTTTAAGACTTTTGAAGGTTCCAAAGATTTAGATTTCATCAAAATCCAAATCCAACTCCTCCGTAGAATCCGTATGTCAGCAAGAAATTGTTGTATTGTGTTAATCCTTGCAGAGGTTTACCGTTAACAAGCCATCCGTCTGGTGAATATCCACCAATTGCAATTGTTCCAACCTCAAGTTGCATAAAACTTGTTACTTTGATAGCAACGGCTAAATTTGCCGCAAGTGAGATATAACCTATGGAAGTGGTAAGATAACCTTCGAGAGTTCCATCTTCGAGGTTGCTAACGTTTGTGTTATTTTCATTTACCTTTCTCCCAAGAATTATGTCAATACTTCCAAAATACACGCCTGCAAGCAAGCTAACATTACCAAAAGAGATATTTTTAAGTCCGCCACCAAATCCACCACCAACTTCAATCTTGTACTTCTTTCCGTCCTTTGTGACCTCTTTCTCTCCACCAAAACCAAACCCGCCACCATAAGTCATACCTGGAACACCACCATAACCATATCCACCAAATGCAATTATACCATCCGCAAAATCTGGAAAGTCTATAATTGGAATGTTTATGTTCCTCAGCCCGAACAGCGTACCACCAGGAATGTAAACTACCATAGGACCACCGCCACCAAAATCAAACGCAAACCCGACGATACCTACCAAAGATAACCATAAAACAACCGCCAAAAATATGTTCTTCCTCATACAATCCACCTCCTCAAGTTTTTAAGTTCGTTCATTATCTACTGTCTGAGAGAGCTTATATTGTAGA
This sequence comes from uncultured Fervidobacterium sp., assembly GCA_964452455.1. Classification (GTDB taxonomy): domain Bacteria; phylum Thermotogota; class Thermotogae; order Thermotogales; family Fervidobacteriaceae; genus Fervidobacterium. Next base: position 3,613 of record CAYVMA010000021.1, read on the forward strand.
GTCCGTTGTTGGATTACCAGCTTTTCACAACGATATTCCTGCCCTGAACGGTAACTTTATTCTCGTACCCCTTTTTAACGTATACCGCTAAGTTTGTTGATGCTGAATCAACAATTATTTCGATTTTCCCATCAGATGAAAATTCCTTGATATATAATTCACCCTTAATCGTTGCCGTAGAAATCTTTATCTTTGCAGGACCTTTGACTAAAAGATTCTTAGATGTAACGTTTACCGAAGAGATATCAACAAAAACATTATCTAAGACACCAGTAATAAAAACGTCCACGGCTGAAATATTAACATTCTTGAGAGCCTTAGTACCAATTATTAAACTTCCAGAGACTCTGTTTAGTACAGTTTTTTCAGTGTCAGAAGAAAAATCGATTTTTTCACTTGGGCCATACAAAATTTCATCTTTCTCATCGTCGAACTGTATACTAAAATTTACACCGGATATGTTAAGAATTGAATTTGAAACTGGAATGTTAATTAATGTACCTGAGTAATCTCGTTTTGAAGTCATAAAATCTGTTGGCAAGAGCAGTACAAACAAAAACGTGAATAATAGCACACCTGCAATAATCTCCTTATATGTTATCTCCATCTCTTTCACCTCTTCTTACAGATTTAAATATCTGAGACTTACAAAAATATTATCGCACTAAAATCTACGCGAACAACAGAAATTTCGTAAAATGTAAAAATCTTGGTGCGAAATGCAATGTCGTGGAGTAACAGAACAACTTAGACGGTAAATAAAAAAAGAGGCTGTTTTTTAGCCTCTTTCTATAGTTACTTCGAAAAATCTTATGGGGAATCAATAATACTCTATCTTAACAACCTTACCACGCTTTTCAAGTATTTGAGAGATATCATGAATAAGCCTAAATTTCAGAGAAATATCATGCGAAAAAAGTGGGTTTTGGTGAGCGGGATTTATAGCCCTACCAACCAAGAAAGTTATAACATCGGCTTCTTCGAGCATATCGATAAGCTTCTGAGCACCAACTCCCAAAGTTGTATCTTGGTTTTCGTAGTATCTGAAAACCTGGGTCAAAGTGATTATTCCCTCAGTAACCAGGTCTACACCGTCCATGTATCCTATAGGTGGGGAATATTCCGATATACTTGAGAAATCTATCTCCACCTTTTTACCAAGTATTTTCTCAACAATTTGGCTCGTTGTCCCACCACAAATCACTTTTTTACCTTCTCCACTCATCAGTTTCTCAACAACTATCTTGTCATTCTCTTTCTTTTCAGGCGGTCCAACCATGATTGTTAGATTTCTTCTCTCCCTGATTTTTATCGCACAAACGGTTGCATCATCGCCTTTTGTACCTTTGTCAAGTGCTTCTGCAAGTCTAACAAGATGTTTTGTGATACTCTGCAAATCAACCTTGTTATCGAGTAAATTCTTCAGTTCTTTTTTAATGTTATCTACTCCGAAACCAAATGGATACTTCACAGTTCCCATACCCGCTTGCGAGATACCATCTGTCATCAAAAAGACGATATCCCCGGGCTTAATTTGGATACCGCTTTCGAGAACTTTTCTACCCTGTATTTCGTGCACTTTCTTTTCAAGCTCAACGAACTCACCTTCTCTGTAGAAGAGGACGACAGGAAAATCGTATTCAAAGATATGACAATCTCCACTCACATGGTTAACATAACAAGTGGCAAGTGTTGCATAACTTATTCCTCGAACTTTACACGTTGGAAGTGTTGAAATGATAGACGAAAAGACTTCAGAAATAGGCACATCATTGAGGACCATCGTTGTAGCCATGGAAGCAGTCAAGGTTGAAAGGATGCTTGCCTTTATTCCACTACCAAGTCCATCCGAAACACTAACAACAGTTTTTTCTTCGGTCTTTTTAAATTTTACCGTATCACCGCAAACCTCTTCACCGGCTTTGTTCTTTTGTGCGTAATATATCTCAGTTGTCAACATTTTCTTCCCCCAGGAATTTTTTGAATTCTGCGAACCTAGATTTTGTTTCCGCTATCGATTCGCCGAGCAGACTTGCTATGTCTTGAGCCAATTTCATCTGCTCGTTCAAAACCTCATCTATTTTTTCAATAGTTCGTCTTCTCAGCTCGTTCATGTGTTCCCTTTGTTGGACCATCTCTGTAAGGTCTACAAATAGAACAACTATGCCTCCATCGTCTGGTAAGTCGAAGACCTTCGGGTACAGATAAACTTTTCTTGAATTAATGTAAAGCTCATGTATTCTGTTTGAGCTTTCCTTCGCTCTTTGACAAATACTGATAATCATATCTTCCGGATAATTCGCAAACAGAACTCTTGCTGAATTGTTTATATACAAAATCTTTGAATCTTTGAATATCACAATTGCATTTGGCGTTTCCTCAACAACAAGGTTACTCACGGAGGAAACCTTTTCAACTAAATATGCAAAACACATTTCCTTTTCTGCCTTACCAACGGCAACGGCAATTGCTTTGTCACGACACGTTTCATATCCACAGCCAGTGCAGTCTAATACCTTTTCTGGATTCGTTTTTCCCATTTCTGCAAAAATCCGTTCAATTTCTGACTCGGGTATATTGTATTCCACCTTTCTTATTTTCAACGTGCGTTTCAAATCAAGAGGAACCGAAAACCTGTCAAATTTCTTAACATTTAACTTTTCTAAAATTCGAATGGCGTTTTGTAACCTTGAACGCCGTAAGAGTATGTTATCTTCCTTTTTCATAGTGGGACCGTTAATACATCCCCCGACACATGCAGATGCCTCAATAAATATCTTTTCGTTGAAACCATTGAACGTCTTAAAGAAATTTATTATGTTTTCAACACCTTCAAGCACGTAATATGGGAAATTCTCCCCAACATATGCAGCAGCTGAATCAACAACTCCTCTGGAGGATGGATAAAACCTTGCTCTGATTGGATGTGGCGGGTCTGGATAAGTTTCCGGCATATTTTCTAACAAAGTGGCTATCCCTTTGGTAGTATTGTTACTCTCGTAAAAGATTTTTTCTAATCCATTTTCGAGTTCTTCAAAGGTCAAGACCACATCAAACACATCTTCAAGTTCCTTTTTCTTTGCAATGCACGGACTAACAAAAACTTTTGGTAAATCTCCGAACATATGTTTCAAAAACTCGGCATGAACACTTGCAGGAGACTTAACTTTAAACAGATAATCAGCATATTGTGGAAAATACTTCTCAACAAGTTCAACAACAACAGGACACGCTGTTGTGATTAAAGGCTTATTGCTTTGTGCGAATATCTTGGCATACTCTTCTGACACGTATTCTGCCCCAACAGAGGTTTCAGAGATATATACACAGCCTAATTGTTTAAGCAAGGACAAGACTTTAAAAGGTTCTTTGAAATAAGCATAGAAAGAAGGAGCTATTGACAAAATAAAAGGTTTCCTCACAAGACTTAAGAGCTTCTCGACATCATTCCTGTATTGCTTCGCATTTTGCGGACATATATTGACACAAGTTCCGCAAAGCACACATTCCTCTTCGATAACAAACGATTCCCCCTGTTTGAAGCTAATAGCCTTGACTGGACAATTCCTGAGACATTTGTAACAGTATGTGCAGTTAGCTTTGTCAGATAAGATATACCGGCTTTTTGACATTGTTATCATTGCTTTTCACCTACTCTCTTCGTTTCCATTTATCGCGCTAAGTCTTTCCTTTATTTTCTCAATCAAACTTTCCACGTTTGATACGCTTATATTTCCAAAACATTCATTACCAAACCTTACGTTAACTCCTTCTGAGCAATTGCCCATGCAAAGACTTCCACGTAGTTCAATGCGTGAGTCGATAAGAGATTCTTTGAGCTTCTCAACTACCTTGTATGCACCTTTTAGATGACACGAACTTCCTAAACATACGTAAACTACAAGTTTAGTTTCATCACTTTTTGAATTGTTCATTGCTTGTCCCCTCACTTTGAAATGGGAAGTACATTTAGTGCTTTTCATGTATTCGTGATTACTTTCACAATATAGTTTAAAACATTTCTTTCATATAGTCAAGTAACTCAAAATACCTAAAAGAAGTATAGAGAAGCGCATCTTGACTGATTTCCGGAAATAATTATTTAAAACACTATCATAAAAATTCACAATTAATTTTCAGAGTAAACATAAAGGTTATAAAAATCCCTATTGACAACAACGGGAAATTATGGCAAAATTATCCACGGTCAGTGAAAAGCTGGCTCAAGCAAGAAGACGGGGACGTGGTGCAGCCTGGTTAGCACGCCGGTCTGTCACACCGGTGGCCGCGAGTTCAAATCTCGTCGTCCCCGCCAAATGAAGACGGGACCTTTTAAAGGTCCCGTTTTTGTTTTCTTAGTTTTAAAACTTCCTTGGAGGTGTTCGTATGCGTGAAAAACTTTACCTTTGGAAGTATAAATCACTTGCCGAAAGACTTGCCAAAGAAATGAAAAGAAGGCATTTTGAAGTTCACATTGTTAATTCCAAAGAAGAACTATTAAAAAAAGTTCGTGAACTTGTGCCTGAAGGTTCGACAGTTGCAAATGGCGGGTCGTTGACGTTGATTGAAAATGGTGTTTTGGATATCTTCAGAAACGGTAAATACGTATACTACGACAGGTACGCAGCAAAAACACCCGAAGAGCGTAAAGAGCTTGAATTAAAGGCTTTTACAGTTGATTACTATCTCTCAGGTGCTAACGCTATCACGGAAGATGGAAGGCTTGTATTCCTGGATGGTAATGGAAATAGAGTAGCGGCGATTGTTTTTGGACCGAAAAATGTAATAGTTATTTCCAGTGTGAACAAGGTAGTAAAGGATATAGAAGGTGCGCGTGAGAGATTGAGGTTTATCTCACCCATGAACAGTAAGCGACTTAACTTGTCAACTCCATGTGCTCAGAAAGGATTTTGCTATGACTGCACCAATTCAGATAGAATTTGTAACTATTTTGTCGTGGTTGAATCTTCTGCCAGAATCCCCGGCAGAATTAAAGTAATATTAACAACTTTTGAAACAGGTCTTTGATTTTTGAATGTATTTGTGAAATTTTCCCACACAGGTCAAAATTCTCATCAATTGGTTTTTTTGATGATGTTGCACTTCACAAACAGAAGTGGTAAAATTTGATTGTGAAAAGGATAACATGAACGAATTCACCAGGATAAGGGAAACTAAAGTAGGGGGAGCGATTATGAAAATACCAAAACCGACGGTCAGAAGGTTAGGACTCTATTATCGTTGTTTAGCAAGGTACAAAGAAGAAGGTGTAAACTTTGTATCTTCGCAGGACATAGCAGAGAGACTGAACATTAAGCCAAGTCAGGTTAGAAAGGATTTATCGTACTTTGGAGAATTTGGTAAACGTGGACTTGGTTACAACGTGAGCAAACTCATTTCGGAAATAGCGCACATCATCGGCGTGAATAAAGAATGGAATGTCGCGATTATAGGTGCTGGAAATCTGGGTAGTGCGCTTGCGAATTACCCTGGACTTGCAAAGCATAAATTCAACGTAGTTGCTATTTTCGATAACGACAGGCAGAAAGTTGGTAAAAAGATAGCTGGAATACCTGTTTTCCATATCAGCGAACTGAATCAGAAAGTGAAAGAGCTTAACATTGAAATGGCTGTTATTGCGGTTCCTGAAAGTGCTGCTCAATACGTTGCAGAACTGGTTGAAGAAGCTGGTATAAAAGGAATTGTGAATTTCTCACCAATAAAACTGAGAACCAATATACCGATTGAAGATGTTGATATAACGCTCTCGTTTGAAACATTGGCTTACATGATATTAAAAAGCTCGCCTGTGAATATTCAACAAGAAGAGCAAGTCTGAAAAATAAAAAACACCCCCGTGAAGCTTTTGATAAGCAACACGGGGGGTTTTTGTTGCTGCCAATGTTCAGTTATCAGCTACACTTGCTCCAGCCACATTTTCTACAGCTCGTGCATCCTTCCTGTTTGATAATACTATTTTTCGAGAGACACGATGGACAATATGTGTTACCGTCTGCATCAACGTAGTAACCTTCAGCCCATTGTAATCCATTTGCAGTAACGAATTTCTCAATTTCTTCAGCTGTTTTTGCGGTTCCATCTATCACAAATGTATCGATAGTTTCTGCTGGGGTTTCACCCCAGAGTTCAACAAAATCATCGATAGCGTTCTTAATTTCTTTTGCCAGAGCAGGCGTATAAGTTCCTTTGACCTTTCTTAATTGTTCAAGAATTTCCTCGGCTGATACTCCCGCCCTCAAGGCAATTGAACTAAGTCTTCCAATCGCTTCCGCAAGTTCAGTTCCGTTGGACAAGAATATTTCAACAGCTTCTCCGTTGTCATCAAAGCTAACAGTGATATATGTGGTACCTGAATCGGTTTTGAATTTTCTTGTAACGCTTCTTAATGTATCCTTTCTTGGTTTAGGTCTCAATTTGTGCTTTTCATCAAGCACGAAGAATTGAACCTTTGGTGCATCTTTCGTTTTCAAGTTCTTCGCTGAGGTAAGTACTTGCGTTTGCAATGAACCATCGCGGTATATGGTCAATCCACGGATGTTCAGTTTCAGCGCTTCGAGGTATATATTCAAAACATCTTCTTCAGTAGCACTATTTGGCATATTTATCGTCTTTGAAATGTTGTTATCAACATACCTTTGGAACGCATCCTGCATCAACAAATGGTCCATAGGTGATATATCCATGGCAGTGACGAAAACTCTTTTAATGTGTTCTGGCACTTCAGGTATATCTTTGAGGGAACCTTTTTCCACTAACCTATCTTTAATCCGTTCCAATATCTCCTTGTCAAGTTTTTGTTCGAGGATTTTGTTGACGTAGAACAACGCTTCTTTTCCACCATCGTGTTTGTTCATATACCTGACATACGCAAGGAGGAAGTTTGGTTCCAATCCACTACTTGTGTCTGCGATGTTTGATATTGAACCAGTTGGGGCTATAGTTAAGACCGCAACGTTACGCTTACCGTACTTTGACTCTGAAAGAACTTGTTTTAACTCATCGTCAAATTTGCTCATACCCATAGCAAATGGAGCAAACCCTTCTTCACGATAGTATCTACTCTTTTCAAACAACGGGAAGTTACCTTTTTCATGTGCCAACCTGTTCGATTCACTATGACCTTGTATCGCCATGTATGCAGTCATATCCGCTGCAAATTGCCTTCCTTCTGGAGAATCATACGGTATGTCTAATAGGTAGAGTAAGTCTGCAAATCCCATGATACCAAGACCTATTCTTCTGCTATCTTTTACTGCCTTTGTAATCTTTTCCAGTGGGAAAACGTTCACATCTATTACGTCATCAAGGAATCTGACAGCAAGTCTTGTTGCCTCACCAAATGCTTCCCAATCGAATCTTCCATCCAGATAGAACTTCGCAACATCAATAGAACCTAAGTTACAAGCTTCATATGGCGCAAGTCCAATTTCGCCACATGGATTGGTACTCTCAATAACCATTTCTGGATACATAGCGTAATATTTGTTCATCTCGCTTAGGAATGCTAACCCTGGGTCTCCTGTTTTCCAAGCATTTTTAGCCATTTTCTTAATTAACTCTCGGACCTTTACTTTTTTTGTAGCATTACATTTTTGGTGCTTCAGTTCAATTTCTCCATCTTCCATGTAGAGTCTCAACAGCTCTTCCCTGGGCATCGTTATTCCAACCGATATATTGAAGAATTTCAATACTTTCTCTCCATCGTTACCTTCTTTTGCAGTGATAAATTCCTCGATGTCCGGATGGTCGATATTCAGAATTCCCATCAGAGCACCACGTCTTCTATAGCCTTGTTCGACAACACCAACTGCTGAGTTGAAAACATGCATGAATGAAACAGGACCACTTGCTTGCCCATGTGTTCCCGCAACAAAACTTCCTTTGGGTCTCAACCTCGAGAAGTTACTACCGATACCACCACCAGCTTTGGTAATTAGTGCGTATTCTTTAACCGCATCGAATATGCCCTCTATACTATCTTCAACTGGAACTACAAAACATGCAGAAAGCATATGGAGATGGTTTCTTGAATTGTAAATTTCCCAGTAATCTTCAAGAGTCATTTGTTCAATAGGTTTCCACAGTAGTTCGTGCCTGACACCCATACCGGCGTTAAACAAAGTAGGACTGTTTGGGATGAATATCCTTGAGAGTAAAAAGTTGTAGAATGTTTCTTCCCAGAATTTAACTTCGTCCAGCTTTTCGCTGTCACTTTTACTTTCCAAGGCTGGATTGTTCACCAATTCCGCCGTTGCAATTACGCGTGCAACCCTACGACAAATATCAGCCCACTTGGTCTCAAGATACTCACCAGAAGGGGTTTTTAGAAAATACCGCTCAGAAAGTATTTTGTAGGCGTTTTTCGATGGTTCAACGTTTTTCCAATAGTCGATAAACTTATTCAATGCACCATAAACGATAGACATAAAACTTTCCCTCCCCAACATTCACTATAGCATCTCTTCCACACTCTAGCGAGGTATATTATACCACATCTTGTGGTTTAACTGCAATAGTATACAACGAATTGTAGATTTTTCTTTTCGGTGAGCGCGAAGGAGAGATAGCAGGTTAATCCTCTTTAGCGGGCTCTATTGGAAATTTTTTGGCTCTTTTGAAAGGTTGACTAACGGAAAGAGTTTTGAAATCGCAAAGAAGAGCAATATTAGACCCGAGAGGATGTAAACATTTCTGACCCCTATGAAATTGCCCAACATTCCCAAGATAAAGGTTCCAGTTGGTGAACCGCCGGTGTTGATAAACGAATACAGAGATATAGTTCTACCTTTCATATTTGAAGGAGACAACAGCTGTGTTCTACTATTTGTGATGTTAAAGAACGAAGACTGGCAAGCACCTATCAAGAATGCTGCATAAGGTGTCAAAGCAGGTTTGATGGAAGCAATTAGAATGCTTGCTCCGATTACAACTAGCAAAAACTCTTCCCTTAACTTTATTAAGCGTTCAGGATTTACAGATGCTACTATGTTGGCACCAACGAAAGCACCTACACCCATCATCCCCATAATTAATCCGTAACCAAGTATATCTGATTTCACCACACTTTTGACAAAAGCTTGCATCAACATGCCAAATGGCATTCCGAAAAGAGAATACATCGTTAACCCTACGAATGTATTAATTAATACAGAGTTTGTTGATACATAACGAACGCCTTCTATAAGGTCTTCAAAGAACTTTTTAAAACTCAAATTACTGTATGTTTTAGCGTGGTTGTCTGGAATCAGTAAAAGTACAACTATCAGCGGTAAAAATGAAATGGCATTGACTATGAATCCAAACTCCAAACCATAAAACTTTACAACAAAACCTGCAATTGTTGGTCCTACCATCCTTGCAACGTTAAAAATCATTGAATGTAACGCAAGCGCATTTGGGAGCGTATCTTTCGGAACGATGTTTGATATAAATGTGTTCCTTGATGGAAGGTAAAAACCGCTCGTGATTCCCATCATAAGACTGAGGAAGAGCAAAAAGAAAGGACTTAACAGACCCTTCCAAACAAGGTAAGCCATAAAGAAAGCGTTAGCGGCATCCAAAAGCTGAGTGTAAAGTAGTATGGTTTTAGGTCCGAACCAGTCTATTAAAACCCCAGCGACTGGTGAAAAGAAAACCGATGGAAAACCTTTAAGAAAAGCTATAAGCCCTATGAAACCTGCGGCTTTATCTTCTGTAAATAAATTAACAGCCACCCAGCCTCTTAGGGTTGTATCTATCCATGTGCCAATTAAAGAAATACTTTGGGCAGACCAAAAATTCCGATAGTGTTTGTTTTTAAGAGCTCGATACGGGTTCATGATCCTTGCCATGAGTATTACCCCACCTAAAGATGAATTAATTCGTTTCACGAACTATTGTAGCATTGGTTTTTACAGATTTCAAACAAGTATTCCGTTAATTAGTGAAGATTTAGTATGTATACAGCAAATAGATTCCGTTAATCAACAAAATTTGTCGATATTGATGGTTTGAAATCTCAAAAATATTTGATTAAATAGCATTAGGATGTCGGTAACGTTACCGAAACGGCTAACAGAACATTGTAGATGGAAGAGGCTGGAAGCGTTTTGGAAAAGTAGGGGTAAATTCATGAATAACATAAATTTCAAGGAGGTTTTGCAAATGGACATTTACGGTGCAGACTACTACCCAGAACATTGGGACAAGTCGTTTTGGAAAAAACATGTTGAGTTGATGAAGGTTTATGGCATTGAGTGGGTGAGGATAGGTGAGTTCATGTGGAGTGTTGTAGAACCAAGGGATGGGGAGTTTGATTTTTCTTTACTTGATGAAGCAATAGAACTACTCTCTGAAAATGGTATCAAGATAATCTTGGGGACTCCGACTGCGACTCCTCCCGCTTGGCTTGTGAGTAAATATCCAGAAATCCTCCCAGTTGACTGGAATGGTAGAGTTAGGGGGTTCGGAAGTCGAAGGCATTACTCACCGAACTCGAAAGCATATCTTGAATACGCCTTAAGAATTGTTGAGCAATATGCATCCAGGTATGGTGATACAATTGATGTATGGCAAATTGATAATGAATTCGGATGTCATGACACGACGTACAGCTTCACCAACGAAGACCTTGTTTCGTTTCGCGAATGGCTAAAAGAAAAGTATGGCACTATAGAGAATTTGAATAAACATTGGGGAACAGTGTTCTGGAGTCAAACATACAACAGCTGGGATGAGATTGTCTTTCCAACAAACACACCAACATTTGAGAATCCCCACCAGATGCTCGACATCTATAGATTCATGTCTGACAGTTCCATACGTTTCTTAAAAAGTCAAGTTGAAATAATCAGAAAGTATTCCTCAAAGCTTATAACTCACAACTTTATGGTAGATTTCATGGATTTGGACTATCGAAAGATGGCAAAATACGTTGATTTCGTTTCTTGGGATAATTATATAGCAACAGAAGAATACGACCCGCTAAGACAGTCAGCAAACCATTCGCTAATGAGGTCTTTGAAGCACCAACCATTTTTGGTTATTGAACAACAGCCAGCGAGGGTGAATTGGAGGCAAGTTAACGAAAACTACGAATCCGAATATCTTGCAATGTGGACTAAACAGGCGTATTTAAATGGGGCAATGGGGGTAATGCCGTTCCGTTTCGATCAGATTCGGTTTGGGGCTGAACAATACCATGCCGGGTTGTTGGACTACTATGGAAGACCAACAAAACGGTTAGAAGCTTATTCAAAAGTGAAAAGTCAAACGCCGGGGGTCATCACTCCAAAACCCGAGGTGGCTATTTACTTTGACTACGAAAATGAGTGGATTCACAGAATAAACCATCTGAATCGAAACTTTAAGTATTGGAACGCGATTGTAGATATTTACAAAGCAGTTAAGAACCTTGGATACAACGCAGAGTTCGTGTTTAATGAGGATGAGGTTGAAGGGTACAATGTATTGATAGTTCCTTATGCTTCTCATATTTCCGAAGAATTCATTGAGAAAATCAAAAAGTTTGGGGGGCCAGTTTATCTCACGGCAATGTCATCAATAAAGGATAAGTATAATTGGCTAACTGAGAGAATGCCGTGGCATCTTATCGATGAATTTGGGATTGAAGTAGTTGATTTTGGTGGAATCAAGAAAGAAAAAGGGTATCTCTTCTCTCAATGTGTTACGACTTTATTCTGGAAAGATGAGCTCGAAGTTTTGGACGCGAAAGTTATCGGCAGTTTTGAGAATGGAGCCCCACTTGTAACAGTTAAAAATAACCGTTATTATGTAGCTTCTGTCCTTGATGAGAATGGTTGGAAATTATTACTGTCAGAAAATCTGAAGCCCAGGGTCTTAGGTAAAGGATACGAGTTGGTGAGTGTAGAACGAGATGGTAAAGAACTGACAGGTGTTCTGAACACATTACCAACTGAGAACAAGGTGTATATTGACGGAAGCTTGCATATTTTGAAACCATTCGAATTTAGGTTCGTTGGTTGAAAGATTAGCTTAATTAGGAGGTGTTGAGTTTGAAAAAGTTTGTAACGATACGTGATGTTGCCAAGGCGGCTGGTGTATCGATAAATACAGTTTCAAGAGCACTTAATAATAAGCCGGATATAAACAAAGAAACAAAAGAAAAGGTCTTGAAAGTAGCGAGAGAGCTTGGGTATATAAAGGATGCAACTGCAACGTCTTTGAGATATGGGTTGACCAAAGTCATAGGTGTGATTTTGGAGGACAGCTCGAACCCATTTTACTCAGAGGTGCTCAAGTCAATAGAAATGGCTGCCAGAAAACGAGGTTTCAACGTTATTTTTATGAACACAGAAAAAGATTACAACTTAGAGGAAGACGCGGTAAAAACTATGCTCAGCCGGAGGGTAGATGGGATTATCATTTCACCCACGCAAGAAAAAAGCGAGGATATACAACTACTTATAAAATCCGCCGTGCCTTTTGTTATCCTTGGTGTTCACTTCGACGACATTGAAGTTCCAGAGGTTTACAGTAACGATGTCAAGGGAAGTTATTTGGCGGTAAGTCACTTGATTGAGAAAGGTAGGAAGAAAATCGTATACCTTAGCGGATACTTATACAAATCCGTTGCTCGTATGAGGCTTGAAGGATACAGAAGAGCTCTCCATGAACATATGTTGCCATTTGACGAAAGTTATGTCTTTGAAGTCGAAGAAGGTGTTGAGAATTCGTATAAAAAGATGCTTGATATCATAGAATCCGGACTTAATTTTGATGGAGTTTTCTGCTTTAACGATATTTCTGCAATTGGCGCAATGCAAGCACTTCGCGAAAAAGGTTACTCTATTCCAGACGATGTGTCGGTTGTAGGATACGATGATATAGCATTTGCGCATTTTATTCAACCGAGACTGACGACAGTTCGCATAGATAAGCAAAAAGAAGGAGAAGAGGCGTTTGAACTGCTTTACGAAATGATAAAAAGAAAAGAATTTGTAAACAAAAGACAGGTCCTGGATGTTGAACTCGTTGTAAGGGAAACAACGTGAAATCTTTTTGGAGAAAGGAGTGAACCCTTGTATGTATATCCAAAACTTATCGGAAATAAGGAAGATAATGGGTTACCGCAAGTCTGATGGATATGAAATGATATTAGATGTTCGTAAAATTCCGGCTGGTTACAAGATTTCGGGAGAAATAAAAGGAATAGTGGACGATGTTGAACTATTCTCTTTCCCAAGACTAGATAGGGTACTTGCCAATAACTGGCAGTCATGGGGACCTGCAAGGGTTATAACAAAGGATTTTAAATTGAATTTCCCAAAGGACCTAATTGGAAAATTTGGTTTCAGTGCATCCATTATGCCGGAAGTTTATTTTGATAACCTTATCAGCGATTATTTCTTAGCTTCGGATACCTTCGTAATAGGAGCGCTTAAATCCGAGATTGGTCATGTTTATTTCAAGTTGTCTGATGATACAGTATCCGTCCATATAAGGTATTTTGGCAAGATGTTCGATGAATGGACACCTATAGAACCTATTTTGGTAATCAATTTGAACCCTGATGATGGACTCACATACTATGCCGAACTTATTGCAAAGGAAAACAACATTACATTTTCATCACACAACCCGGTTGGTTGGTCGAGCTGGTATCAATACTATCTTGACTTCAATTATGAAAAGATGATTTCCGATTTGGAGAAGTCTAAAGAGCTCGATTTGGGATACGAAGTCTTCCAAATAGATGATGCATGGGAAGTTGATATTGGTGATTGGGAACCTAACGAGAAGTTCCCAAGCCTAAAAGAGGTTGCAGATAAAATAGCATCATATGGCTACAAGCCAGGAATTTGGCTTGCCCCGTTCAGCATTTCGGAAACATCGAGTGTGTTCAGAAACCACCCTGAATGGCTGGTCAAAGACGAAAGCGGTGTACCCGTTGTTGCGTATGAAAACTGGAATAAAAGGATTTACGCCCTTGACACAACGCATCCTGAAGCTGTGGAGTGGTTGAAAAACCTCTTTGTTGGTTTAAAAGCGAATGGGTTCGATTATTTTAAGATTGATTTTCTTTTTGCTGGAGCAATTCAAGGGAAGAGGTATGCACATAATGTTTCGCCAGTAGAAGCGTATAGAAGGGGGTTGAAAGTTATTCGAGAAGCTGTAGGAAATTCGTTTGTTCTTGGATGTGGTGCTCCCCTTCTACCAAGTGTTGGTTTAGTTGACGGTATGAGAATCGGCGCTGACACGGCACCATTCTGGGACCCAAATGGACCAGATATAGGCTATCCAAATGCGTATTACGCTCTAAGGAACGTTATTACACGCAACTTTATGAACAACATACTTTGGTGGAACGACCCTGACTGTCTTATGCTGAGAAAGGAAGATACACAGCTTAGTGATGCGCATAGAGAACTTTACACTATTACATCACTCTTGTTGGATAATATGATAATACAGAGTGATAACCTCTCCTACGAAATTGATAAGAATTTGTGGACCTTGGTTAAAAAGTACAAGACCTACGGTCGTAGAAGGTTCAAAGTCAGTGGTTTGATGAATGGAAGATACAAAATCACAAGTTGTGGTATCAACGGTTGTGATGAACTCGTTATAGAGGACCTTGCAACTTTGCAATACAGGGTCAACTATGATACGCCAAGGATTGAGCTGTCAAAAGTGGTTGAAAAAAGAGCAGATGGTAGGACCTTTAATTACTATAGGGAAAACAATAAATAAAAGAGTAAAGGTGGTGATAAGCGATGATGGAACGAAGATGGAATCTGCTCACTGGAGAATGGGTTATGGTTTCGGCATACACGCAAGCAAGACCTACAAATCCAACGAATTTCTGTCCACTTTGTCCTGGTGGTGATGAGTTCGAAACAGAGTACGATTTGGTTTCGTTTGATAACAGATATCCTTCAATGAAGTTAGATGCTCCAGAGGTCCAAAGCACGGGTATATATAGAAAGGCACGTTCAAACGGAAAATGCGAGGTTGTTGTTTATACAATTGAACACGAAAGTGCTATGAGCATGATGCCTATTCACCAAATCGAAAAACTAATCCAAATGTGGGTTGATAGATACCTTGACTTATCGCAAAACCGGTTTATTAAATACGTCTTCATTTTTGAAAACAGGGGCAAGGAAGTAGGAGCAACCCTTCCACATCCACATGGACAATTATATGCCTTTCCATTCATTCCAAAGCGTATAGAAGCAAAACTGCAGGCTTTATCTCAATACTACGACGAAAACGGTACTTGTGCAGTTTGTGATATTGTTGATAATGAGGTAAAATTAAAAGAAAGGATAATCTACGAGAATGAATCATTTATCACACTTGTTCCGTTTTATGCACGCTGGCCCTACGAAGTCCATGTATATCCCAAAAGGCACGTAAGTACTCTTGTAGAACTTACAAACACCGAGAGATATCACTTGGCAAAGGCTCTAAAAGTTGTTACAATGAAATATGACTTACTTTTCAAACAAGCGTTCCCATACATGATGATGCTTTTCCAAGCACCAGTCAATGATGTGAGCTATTCACATGCCTTTCATTTCCATATTGAGTTTAACCCTGTAAAACGAGACAAAGACAAAATTAAGTGGATGGCAAGTGTTGAAACCGGAACATGGGCGTTCATAAACCCAAAAATTCCAGAAGAAGCGGCAAAAGAACTCAGGAATGTGGAGGTTGAGTTGTGATATGGCAGACCAAAAAATAGTGGTTTATTCACCGGGACGTGCAAATCTTATTGGAGAACACACTGACTATAACGACGGCTTTGTCCTGCCATTTGCTATAAAAAGGTATGTAAAAATTGAAATAGAACCATCGAAAAAGTTTAAAATTTTCTCACACCAGTTGAAGAAAGGAATAGAGTTTGATGCCCCCACAAAAACAAATTCCTGGGCTGATTACGTAATAGGGATGGTTCAGAAGCTTAGAGAACATGGATACGAAGTTAAGCCGTTCACAATGCACATTGATTCTGACCTTCCTATGGGAGCGGGATTATCAAGCTCTGCCGCTTTGGAAGTTGGTGCGGGGTATGCTATTTCTCAAATGATGGGATTTGAGCTTGACCGTGAAGAACTTGCAAAGATTGCCCACGAATGTGAGGTTGATTTCGTTGGTGTTCGATGTGGGATAATGGACCAGTACGCCGTTGCACTTTCGAAAGAGGACCATGCACTTTTTATAGATACCATGACAAGAGAGTATAAATACGTACCTCTTCGGCTCGATGATACCAAGCTTTACCTCATTAACTCTGGAGTTAAGCATGAGCTTGGTTCGTCTGAATACAATAAAAGACGACATGAGTGCGAACTTGCACTGCAAGCGCTCAGGAAACCATCGTTTAGGGAAGTTACTCTCGAAGATATCGAAAAGATTCAAGACCCTGTTTTGAAAAAGCGGGCACTGCATGTTGTTACAGAGAATGAGAGGGTTTTAAAGACACTATCGGCACTCGAAGATGACAACCTGGTTTTGGTTGGAAAGTATCTGTACGAATCACATTACAGTCTCAAAGACAATTACGAAGTTTCTTGCGAAGAGATTGATTTCCTTATCGAAAAGTTACGTGAGTACTCGAATGTTTTAGGTGCAAGGATAGTTGGAGCAGGCTTCGGAGGAAGTATCATAGCGTTAGTGAAGGGAATTTTGAAAGCATTTTTGAAAAAATTTCAGAAGCTTACAGAATTAAATTTGGCATTTTGCCAACACTTCTTAACGTAGAGACTAGCAATGGAGTTTTTAGAGCTCTCTGAGAATACTTAGGGACTTTCGGACAATATGGACAATACGAATGATACGAAAGGAGTTTAATGAATGGCAGATAAAACAAAGAGAAATGCGAAAATCTTTTCCTTCAATTACGACATCGCTGAATCGATAGTGAATTATGCCCGTAAGGTTTCAGAAGAAGGGCTTACGAAAGGCACTTGGGGAAACATCAGTGTCCGAGATGGTGGATACGTTTACATCACACCATCTGGTTTTCCATATGACAAGTTAACACCAAAGCACATAACAGTTGTAGACAACGAGGGTAGGAAAGTCTACGGTGAGTTAACACCCTCTTCAGAACTACCTTTGCATATTGAGATTTACGAAAAGCGAGCAGATGTTCATGCGATAATACACACACATCCTGTTTATTCTACAATAGTCTCAGTGACTTTAAAAGAGATTCCCCCAATTGTTGAGGATGCTGTAATGATTCTTGGTGAACGTCTTTTTGTTTCAGAATACGCACTTCCAGGGACCGAAGAACTCGCACGGAACGCCGTGAAAGCTCTTGGAAATAACCATTGTGTATTTTTAAGAAACCACGGTCTTGTGACCGTGGGTGAAAATATCCAAGAAGCTTTTATTGCAACACTCGTTGCAGAAAAAACTGCACAAATTTACATAGAAGCTCTCAGAGTTGGAACAGTTTCTATTCTCCCAGATGAACATGCGAAGTTACTGAGAGAAAAATACCTCAAGTCGTATAGACAAAAATAACCTTTACTTCACGTTCATCTTTCTGCTCCCTGGTTTCACAGCGGGTATACCAGATTTACAAAGTGGACAATCTTCTGGTTGGTAAGTAGGGAAGTCGAACTTCACAAGGTAGAAGTACGGCTTCCCTTTAAATTTTTGATCGATTTCTTCAAACGGATTTTCTTTTCCTGACCTGTTTATGATGCTTGCAAACCCTACGATTTGCCCGCCGTAGCTTTCAACAACTTCTACAACTTCGAGTGTTGATTTTCCCGTTGTAACAACATCTTCAACGATAAGCACCCTTTCGCCTTCGTGTATTTCAAAGCCCCTTCTCAATTTCATAACACTGTCTTCACGTTCAGTAAAAATTGCGCGTGCATTCAACTTCTTCCCTACTTCATATGCCACGATAACACCACCAAGTGCCGGTCCGACAACAATGTCAACACCCACTCCAGCATCTAAAACTTTCCTTGCTATTAGTTCCCCGATTTGCTCCCCATATTTCGGATATTCAAAAACCTTGGCGCACTGGACGTAATTCGGGGAATGTAAACCAGAAGAGAGTATGAAGTGACCATCGAGCAAAGCGCCTGTCTTTCTGAGGATTTCTAAAACCCTTTCGTTTATCATCTCCATAATCCCACCTTCTCTTTTATAGATTGTATCTTTTCACCGGGGTCTTTTGCCTTATACACTTCTCTTCCAAGTACAGCGAAATTCGCTATTCCGAAAACGTCCCACAACGATACCACATCTTTTTGGTCGTCTTTTGATTGCTCCATACGTATACCGGGAACCAGTATTGCTCCACCTATTTTGTGTCGCATCTTAATTGCCCACATGCCTGGCAGCACGAACGAAGAGCCCAACCTCGCAAGTCCTACAATGATATGTTCAAAGTCTTCGAGCCTTCCGGGTAGCGATGTTAACTTTATCACAGAGAAAATCATCTTGTCAGTTGATTCAAGAGCGGCTTTAACACTCTCTAACCCGGCGTTTGCATAGACTGTAAAACCAACGATTGCAGGATGTTCCCAAGCTCTTATCGACCTTGCCACTGTTGACGGTATATCAGAAAATTTCAAATCAAGAATAACTTTGTATCCTTTCTCGTAGAAATAATCGAGTACCCTCTTTCCTTGCACTGCAAGGTTATGCCCAACCTTAACATAATCAAAACTTCCGTACTTTTCGATGAAACCGATAGGGTCTTCCATGTCTAAGCTAAGCACCGGTTCTGTTACAACCCGGTTTTTTCTCTCGACTTTTTCCATCTTTTCACTACTAAGTGGAGTAACCATCAACATAAAAATACCCCCTTTAGGAATTATTGTTTTTCTTCTCTTTTTAAGAACCCACAATTTCTTTTCCTATTTTGTTGATTACATCCTCATTTTGGAATAGTGCACTTCCTATGCTCACTGCGTTCGCGCCAAATTGAAGCATCTCTTTTGCTTGTTGGGCAGTGTATATACCACCGGATGCGATTATGAAAATATCTGGTAAAACCTTCCTCACCTCGTAAACAGCTCTAAGTGCGATAGGATAAAGTGCAGGACCTGAAAGCCCTCCAAGTAAAACTTGTCCTTCGGGGTTCACAATAAGTCCACGGATAGTATTGATAACGGTGACACCATCCCAACCTTCCAGCGCGACAATCTTTGCCATTTCTTCAACAAACCCACTCTCTATTCCAAGTTTTGCAATGATAAACGCATCCGTTTCTTTTCTTATCTCTTTCAGAAGTTTCCTCCACTCTTCCCTATCTGACATGATTGAGAGTCCGCCGTGATGAACGTTTGGACAGCTAAAATTGTATTCGATAGCCAAAAACTTATCTAAATAAGGCCTCACAAGTCTGGTTATCTCAACGTATTCTTCGAACGAATCTCCTCCAAGACTCAAAATAGCTGGAACCTTCGAAAGCAAAACATCTAATTCTCCACTATCTATCATCTTTTTTAAACCATCAAAACCAGGATTCTCGAGCCCGATGCGATTTATCATGAAGATATTGGTTGCGTATATTCTCGGCGGTTTGTTACCAACCTTTGGATGGAGAGTTATCGTCTTCAGTGTGTACGCGCCTACGTAAGACCAATCTATTGAATCTACGTTAAGGTACCCACCAAACCCTCCAGGTCCGGAGGCTATAACGATTGGTGTTCTCAGCTTCAGTGTCTTTAAACTTGCCATACGTTATCACCTCTAAACACCGGTCCGTCTGTGCAAACGTGTTTTATACCATGGACTGTTTCCACAGCGCATCCTTTACAAGCACCTATTCCACAAGCCATGTACTCGTTCAATGAAACGTAAACAACTTTATTTGGCATATTTTTTACAGCAAGTTCTTCCATGACTTTGGAACCGCTGACGAATATCCAGTTGTAAGCTGAGTGATTTAATTCACTGAGCAAATTTAAATACCCATCGTTTCCTACAACTACTCTCATTTTGAATTTCTTCGCAATTTCGTCGTTCAGTTCGGTCTTTGAGGCCACGATTAACGGTATATCGAAATGTTCGGAAAGATGGATTCCCTCCGCAAGACAAGACGGTGCCACGATAACTGCACCATTGTTGCTCTCAGGGATAAATGGATTACCAAGAGGCGCAAGGACATTGAGTTTTTCGTTTGTCTTAACTATGTACTCGCTTCCCTTTCCTGCAATTTTTACGGAGATAGCAAGTACCTTTTTGTTTAACCTTCCAAGCGTGTAAGGTTTCCGTGTTAATCCTGCGTCACCTACGCTCACCATGCAAAACTGTCCTGGTAGAAAGTCGAAATTTTCTTCAAAAGTGATTAAGTAAGTATTTTGCGTTATTTCTTCAACGCTCCTCTTAGTTAGTAGAAATGATTTGTACTTTGTTTGCTTTTTCACTTCAGCGGAGAAATTCGCCATTCCAGAACACCCACCTTCCGTTTCTTCTTATCCCAAGAACCTTTCCTTTCAATCTATAACCGTTGAATGCACAGTTTTTGCCTTTACTAAAGAACTTGGTGCTTTCAACAGTATACTCAGCCTTTTCATCAATCAACACAGCGTCGTTTGGGAAACTAAAACCAAGTTCTTCATAGCTTTTTCCTAAAATACTAAGCGGATTTATTGTAAGATTTTTCAAAACGAGTTCGATATCTTCGAAGACTTTCAGATACACAGAAAACGCTACTTCTATATGGGAACTTCCATATGGGGCTCTTTCAAAATCTGCTGGCTTTTCAGGATGCGGTGCATGGTCTGTTGCAAAACACGTTATTATACCCTTTTTCACGGCATCGACGAGGATGTCTCTATCTTTTGAAATCGGAGGGTTAATCTTTTGATTTGGATTATTTATCTCCTCTGGGCAGAAGAACACATGATGGGGGGTTACTTCACAAGTAACCTTGGTCTTTTTTCTGAGATACTCTATTGCTTCCAAAGATTGTGAGGTTGAGACATGCTGAATGTGAAATCTGTTAAACCCGAACTCAAGCCCTGTCAACACAGTTCTGAATATCGCAATTGCCTCGTTTGAGTATGTGCGCACTGCGTTAGGTACTTTCGAACCTATGTAGAAATCTCCTGGAACTTCGTGTAGTTGTGAATGGTCAAAGACTAAAGCTCTCTTTTTCTCTGAGAAAGCTTTTATTAGGTCTGGACTTGTGTACCGAATCCCGTCTGTTGAGAAACCAGCGATGTTGTTTGTATAGTCTCTAAGCTCATTTAGATCGTTTATCTCTCCAAATAAGCTGATAGTATGAAGGAAGTGAACATCTTTGCCTTTTGAAAGTTCAACGTGATTCTTTAGAACATCTAAGTTTTCTATGGGTGGCCTTGTGTTTGGTTGAATTACGCATACTCCGAACCCGCCGGCTAAAGCTGCATGAGAAAGTGTGTCGTAATCCTCTTCGTCGTTTAACCTAACATGTGTGTGTAAGTCTACAAATAATGGTGAAAGTATTAAAGAATCAAGGTCTTGGTCTATTTTCTCTGGGAAGTTAATTGGAATTTGTTCTCTTTTAAGTCTGCCTGTTGAGATATCAAATACTCTCATGTAGAAGCCTCCTTTGATGTTAATGATAAACGCATAAATGGTAATAAAAAAGGGACCTCAAAAGAGGTCCCTTTTCTAACAAAACCAAATATTGATAACTTTTCGAAAAGGTTTCTAGAAAAACCTAAGGTTATACTCTTCAAAAGAGCTGGTACGAAATTTACAAGGTTGTTGAAATTGTTTGCTACGCTTCCCTTTCTCTGGTTTTGGCCTCGCTGGACCAAATTAACCATACTTGCACCTCCAAACTTTTCGCAAGGAATTTTACCATAAACCGCTTGATAGTGTCAAGGTACGAAAATAAAAGTTTCTATAAATCAATGCGAAGCTTACAACTAATTCACTAGGAAAAAACCTTTGGTTTCGGTAGTGCTACATGAAAATTATCTTGACAAGGCGAACACTGTTATAGTACAATATTACAGTAGAATACAGTATTAAAACATATCAGTAGGGGTGTTACGTGTGTGGTTTGTTGTTGACTATCATTCTCCGGTACCGATTTATGCGCAAATAAAAGAGAAAGTGAAGGCACTTATTCTTAGTGGTAAGTTAAAACCAGGAGATGCGTTGCCCTCTATT
>CAYVMA010000022.1:0-5188 GCA_964452455.1 uncultured Fervidobacterium sp.
TCATAGAAAAATCATAAAAAGAATTCTAAAATTTTAGACTTCGTAAATTCCCAAAAATCTTTTGAACGATTTCCACATATGCACGGTCTAATATAATGAGCAGGGGAAAAACGTCGGCTCGATTAAGATACTGACTTTTGGTTTTGCTTATTTTTTCCGTCCATGCCTGTAAGGAGGGATGGTAATGCGGATTAACAACAACGTTGGAATGTGGGCTATTAGGTATCTTCAAAATTTGCAAACCCAACAAAACAGGCAAGTGCAAAGTTTGGCACAGGCGACGATACCTATTCAACAAAATGTAGCTTTTGGAGCGATAGCTGAGCGTATTCGCTCACAAATCAACGGCTATCGTGAAGCTATGGCAAGTACGTACAACGCAATCGGGGTTATGAATGTTGCGGAAGGTGGTCTTCAAAGCATTTCGAACAATCTCCAGAGAATGAGAGAGCTTGCAGTTCAAGCTTCAAATGGCACGCTTTCGGAAAGTGAACGTGCAGCTCTTCAACAGGAATTTTCTCAATTGGCTCAAGGGATAAACAGAGTGGTTGAACAGACCACTTATAATAACAGAAGAGTTTTAGGCGGTGATATAAGAGATATGCAAGTGCAGCTTGGTCCGAATGAAGGGCAACAGATGAGAGTCACCCTCCCGGGCATGGACATTAGAACTCTTGGCCTTGAGCATGTGAATCTTAACAGCGCCGAAAATGCTCAAAATGCATTAGAAGCTCTAGACAGAGCAATAGAAACTGTTTCAAATACAAGAAGCTATGTTGGTAGTGTGACGAACCGGCTGGAAGGAGCGGCACGGGAACTCAGCAACACTATGTTAAACCTCACCTCCTCCGTGAGTGTTTTAACAGACACAGATATGGCACGTGGCATTATGGAATGGATTAGAACAAGACTCCAGCAGCAAGCAACAGCTGGTATACTTGGACAGTCTAATGTAAACGCACAGAATGTTCTAAGACTCCTTGGATAGCCATAGCTCCAATAAGTAAAAAAGAAGCGGTGGGAATTTCCCACCGCTTTTTGTGTTTTATGTCTTCTTCTCTAAGAGTTCAGTAATGCTGAGCTGCTCTACTTCTTTTTTTAACCGTTCAATTGCAAGTTGAGTGTAGTTTGGGTCTATCTCTATTCCTATTCCTTTCCTTCCTTCTCTAAACGCAGCTATTAACGTTGTCCCACTTCCGAGGAACGGGTCCAAGACAATATCTTCTTTGAAGCTAAATAACTTTATGCATCTTTTTGGAAGTTCAATAGGAAACGGTGCTGGGTGTCCTATTTTAGTTTTTTTCTCCCCGCTGAAGGTCCACATTCCATTCGTCCAGTCAATAAATTCTTCTTTAGTGATTGTTGATATGCCTATAGTTCTTCTTCTCCACTGGTGTTTGTACATGACTACAATAGTTTCTACGGGTGCAATAACATATGGTGCAGAAGCAGATAACCAAGAACCCCATGCAGTTCTTCGTGATATGTTTTGTTCGTTCCATATTATCGTGCTTTGATATTTGAAACCAACATCTTTAGCAATTGCAACGATATCCGCATACACACTTCTCAGACCATTTTTGTTCTTATCCAAAGGTATGTTAAGACAAAGTCTTCCATCATCAGCCAATAGCTCAAAGGCTTTCATTAACCAAAGTTTCGTAAACATAAGGTATTCATCATAGCTTGTTGCATCGTTGTGCGAACCGTATTCAATACCCACATTATAGGGTGGAGATGTGACTATAAGATTTATCTTCCCAATCCATTCACTAAGGTCTACAGTTAAAAAATCGTTTTGAAATATCTTTATTCTTCCTTCAAAGTCAAACTTTTCGTTTTTTGCAGAGGAGTAGAAGAAGCCTTTATCAATTTTTTCGTGCTCTAATAGAGGGACACACCTTTCGAGAACTTTGTTTAGAACAAGATTAAAACTCTCCCCTGTTTCAACGCAAATTTTCTCAATTTTTTCGATAAGTTCCTCACTTAGACGTATTCGCTTTTCACGAACGAAGGTTTTCTTCAGGTATCTCATGCCAACCACTCCTTAAATTTAAGCCATTGATTATTAAGCCTTGATTGAGAATGTGTTTTTTATTATTATACCATAAAGAAACCATAAAAAATACACAAAAAATATTTGTTCAAACGAAAACGGAGATAATGTTAACTTGTAGTGATGAAAGTAGCTAATTCTGAAATGGTGCTATTGGCGTGCTTATGAAAATGAGAAAGTCTGAAAGAATGATTGCAGTCTTTACAAAGGAATTGTTGGTTACCGTATTTGTCGTTACCGTTTTTGTAGAAGTTGGTAGAACCACACTTTGGGCAAGAAGGTGTTGAGTTATTCATATCGGGATACCTCCTTTGGGTAAGAGTTGTTGGGGGTGTCCCCTATTTAAAGAATAATGCGGTTTTTGGAGAATTTCAATACTTTTAGTTAACATTATCATACCAACAAAGATGGAGAAGTTCTGAGACATACTAAAACCTCCTTTCGATTGATTTGGTTAGAAGGCGAGGGCAGGAGCCTGCAGAACCAAACCTCCAGGGTGACAAGAGTTAAAAACCCAACCAACTCATCATGGTTAAAGGCAGGCGACAGACTCCTAAAATGGCTTGAAAGCCAAGGCTGAATAAGTCGTCCTGCCCTGTCTATTTTTTGACTAAAATATTTATACCATATTTTTACGTAGGAGGGCTTTAGATGGTGTTCATAATTGTATCTCCGTATTCCCCTCGGCTAAATACTATCGGTTCATTTAGGTGGGAAAAACTTGCAAAGTATTTGTCTGAAAAGCACACAGTTTACTTTGTAACGAGTAAACTACCAGATGATAGTAAGTTGCCAACACGATCATTCGATATTGGAAAAAGTTTCCTTATTGAGTTACCGCTCAAAAGATATCGAAAGACCCCAGAAAACTTGAAAGCTACTTTAAAAAGCACTTTAATACAGTCAATGCCCTTTTTGTACCATGCCATAAGACGTTTGAAAATCTCCGCCCATTATCTCCTCGAGATATATAGTGATATTTCTTTTTTCGGACTAGTCCATGATTTTAAGGCTTACAGGACAGCTATTGAAGAAGTTATTAGCAAAGCAAATCCATGCGAAAAAATAGTACTTGTAACCACATTTGGACCATGGTTCTCAATTAAACTAGGGAATTTTCTAAAAAGAGAATTAAGAGACAAAGTTTTCTGGGTAGCCGATTTCAGAGATCCATCGTTCAGAATGGTTGCGACGAAGAACTTTTTTGACAATAACCTGTTAAAATGGAAAACAAAAGATTTGTTGAGAAAGGTTGACCTTATCACTGTTGTAAGTAATGTACTTGACGAGGAGTACTACGGACCTCTCTTTGGTGACAAGGTTTTTGTCTTACCAAATGGTCACGATGACTATTTTACTCAGTTAAACATAACGTTACGTGCAAACCGCAAAGAACAAAGAAATATTCTAAAAATTGCCTACACGGGAACCATATACATCAGTACTCGGGACCTCAAGCCTTTTATGTATGTATTAAGGTTGTTGACCGATATGAACTACTATTTTATATATGCTGGTAATAACAGTGAATATGTTACCTCAGAATTTGAAAAGGCTCATCTCACGCATCGTCTCATTAACTTTGGAAAAGTTACTCACGATGAATCTTTAAGGATTCAGCAAGAGTCTGATTTACTTTTGCTTATAGTTTACACGGGAGACAACAAAACACTTGGGCGAGGTATTAGAACTGGTAAGGTTTACGAGTACTTGGCAAGTTTGAAACCAATTTTAGCAATCGCTCCGCACGATTGGGAGATGAAAGCGGACATAGAGGTGGATGGAGTATCAAAGGTTTTCAGTCCAGAAGAAACAGAGGAAATGGCTAATTATCTCAGGTGGTTTGCGGAGAAAAGACCCGTAATAGATTACGAAAAACGCAAGGAGGTGGTATATAAGTATCATTATAGAAATCTTGCGATAATGTTTGAGCAGATTTTGGAAACATTATTGGCTAAAAAAGAGATGAATAAATGATTTAAAACATGTCGCTTATGCGTGGTTGGGCACAGCTTGTAAACTTCGAATTCTTAATAATTTTTCAAAGAACTAAGGATATTAACACTAATTTAACTTATCATCCCTGTTGGGGATACCAGGAAGAGGGATTTTTTTATTGTAATGATCATGCAAAAGATACGAGCTTTTTTTGTTGTCTCTGAGTCTTTAAGATGATAAAGATAAGGAAACAGGACACTGAAGCTAATGTGCGATAAATCGATGCAGTGAGAAAGACAAAATGATTTCTAATAGTCAAAGATTGAAATAAAAAATTATTAAGGTTGGTTGTGTGCACCGAAGCAATTTTGTTATATTTAGGACTTTAAGTAAAGAGAGAAAACCTTGTGATTTTTGGGATCGACAAATTAAAAACCATACTCAGAGCCTTTTCGGATAGCTGATAAGTAACATTTTTTCGCGACCGCTTTTGCAAAAAAACACACTTAATGCAATAAGTTAGAGTTTCAAGATGTTTCAAAAGAATTTAGGACACTTATGAGTGTTTGGAAAGTTTTTTGATTTTTATTAAAGGGATTGGCTGACAAGCAATTGTTACTGGGAACGGAATTAGCGCGTCGAAATCTCTCTATGAAACGTTTCAAACACAAATCACAATAGTGGCAGCTTTAATCTCCTAGTTGTTGTAAACGTAAGTTTTTGACATGGCTACGACAGGGTGATAAAAAGATTATACGAATACTACAAAACCAATCCAAGTACCAGGGTTTACTTTCACATTGTCGGAGCCGATGCAGAGCTCGAAAACTTAAAAAAAACTGACTGAAATACTTTGACTGTCGGAATTTGTGAGATTTCATGGTCCAAAACATTGTGGGGAACTGAACAGCCTGTTTTATGAATCGCGTGCTGCAATAGGCAGTCTTGGAAATCATCGGAAAGGGCTCCGTGTATCTGCGGACCTTATAACAAAAGAATACTGCGCAAGAGGTATAACATTCGTTATCTCATTCGATGATGTTGATTTTCCTGACGATTTTCCGTATATGCCAAAGATACCAGCAGACGAAAGCCCGGTTGATATAGAACAAATCCTACAGTTTTACGAGAGAATAAAAAACCGAGACATTGTAAAAGATATGAGAGATTATGCTGAGAAAAACCTGAGCTGGG
>CAYVMA010000023.1:0-2919 GCA_964452455.1 uncultured Fervidobacterium sp.
GTTGAAAAGATGTACATTAGTAAAATCAATCCATTAGACAACGTTGTGAGTAAGGAAGAAATAGAACTTAACGAGCTAATTAAAAAGGCTAATCTAAGAAATGACTTAATAGACTATTTTAGGAATCTACCGTACGTGGATAGTATAGAGGACTACATAAACCTTGTTGGTGAGCAAGTCTGTTCGTTTTTTGAGGCGGGAAGATTCTCGTTGGCACTTATACACGATGATGAAATAATAGCAGAAGTGGCTTATTTTTCAGATAAAAATCATAAACCTCTTTTAGATAAGGGGTTTAAACAAAAACTATCGGAGACTTCCCTTGGAAAGATGGCAAAAGATGGCACTAAATTCAGAATAATTAATGACCTAAGGCAAAAAGAGAATTCGGTGAGTTCGAGGCTTATAGTTAAAGAAGGTTTTTTGTCAAACCTTACCGTACCTGCCGTTGTCAATGGAAAAGTGATTGGTTTCTTTTTCTTAGCTTCCGAAGAGATTAACCACTTTAGCGAAGAAGATGGTTTGATGTTTTATATAATTTCACTAAACTTATCACCTAAGTTATATCACACGCTATCTATACAAAGTATTATATCAAACTTTGGCAACTCCTTAGTCAATTTGGCAGAGTACAGGGATAACGAGACGGGAAATCACATAAAAAGAGTGGCGTTGTATTCAAAGACTTTGGCTGAAGCGTTGGGTTTAGAACCAAAACTTGTTAGAGAGATATATCAATTTGCACCACTACACGATATAGGGAAGATAGGTGTTCCTGATAGGATACTGCTTAAGCCTGGCAAACTTGATGAAGATGAGTGGGCGATTATGAAGACGCACGTGATTATTGGAATGAGGATACTCGAGGAATTTGTTGAAAGTAGTTCTGATGTCATTGGAAAAGACGCTCTGCGCACTGCGATAAACATCGTTGCAGACCACCACGAAAAATGGGATGGGAGCGGTTATCCATTTGGCAAAAAGGGAGAAGAGATAAGCATAGAGGGAAGGATTGTGGCTGTGGCTGATGTGTTCGATGCGTTAACAACAGAGCGACCATACAAAAAAGCATTCCCCTTTGATGAATCGGTCAAGATAATAGAGGAACAAGCAGGTAGGCATTTTGATCCTGAAGTCGTTCGCATCTTTATGGAAAAACTCGATGTGATTCGCATGATATATGATGAGTTAAAGGATGTAAGGTCCGAAGAAATCTGCGATATGACTGAAAAAGATTAGAGAATGAGGCTCTGTTGTCGAAAGTAGTGATGTGGAATTGATACTAAGAAAAGAATCAGCATGTGGTATGTTTGGTTCAGTTAAGGTTGTCCACTTTGCTGGTTGGGGGCGGTTGTATGATTAGAGCAGATTATTTCCAAAACGCTCGACGCTTTTTCCAATTGATGTCTTTCATAGTTTTCTTAATTTTATTGCTAAGTATTTCGATTCCCGCTTTCGGAGCAATGGTGCTTTACACATACCCACAGGACGTTTCACCAAAGTATATCTTTGTGGGAAAAGAACTTTCTGGTCTTTGCCACGATATATTAGTAGAACTCAATAAGGAGTTGCAATCGCAAGGTATCGAAATTAGGTACAAGGCAAAAGATTTAAAGTCTATAGAAGAAATACGGAAAGCTCTTGAGAACAATGAGATTCAAATCTTTATTGGGCATGGACATTCTGCCGAAGTTGAAAAGAAAATCAATTTTGTAAAGCTCCCATTGTACGCTTCAAAACAGATGTTTATCGTAGAAGCTAATACAAAAGACAAGATTTTTGAAAAAGCCGTCGTTAAAATTGGAGCTATAGCTGGCACAATCCCATCTCAAAATATTCCACAAATTTCAAGAAAACAAGAAGTAGTGTTTTACAAAAACTTAGATGAATTGTATAAGGCACTTGAAAAAAAGGAAATCGATGCTGCGTATGCTATAGGGCTAACTCTTGGATACTTAGTGAATCAAGCTAAGGGAAAGTACATTCCATTGAATTTGACAGATAGTAAGTTTTATCATTATATTGTTCTTTCAAAAAACGTAAGTCAGCAGATAGTGTTAAAAATAGAAAATGCTTTGAGAAATCTTCACTCGAAAGGGATAATAGAAAGATTAATAAAGAAATACAACCTACAGCAATACGTTTTACCAGGCAATGTTGTGGAAATACTTCTTGTCGATTGGAAGCCATATGAATGGTACGATACAAAAAAAGGTGACTGGGTAGGAATTGACGTTGACGTTGTCAAAGCCGTTTTTCAAAAGATAGGATGTAAGCCAGTTTTTTTGACATTTCCATGGCAACGGTGCTTGGAATATATGAAGGTTCAAGCTTACGATGCAACGATGAGTGTTTCATTCACACAAGAAAGAGCAGAATTTTTAATCTATACATCTGAGCCTCTCAGTAGTGGTAAAGCTGTGCTTTTCAAATTAAAAAGTTCAAATATTAACATTCAGACTTTGGAGAGTATACCAAAAGATACGAGGTGTGGTTATTGTGATGGCTATGGTTATCCTGAATGGTTTTGGAAAGCCGATTTCAAAAAGATTAGCTTGACCACTGATGAGGTAGGATTCCGACTACTCAAAGATGGCAAAATAGATATTTTTATATCCAATTTGCTTGTAGGAAAGCATTTAGCGAAAGAACTAAACATTGAAGTGGATTGGTCTCCTGCGTATGGCGGAACGGAATATTATTATATTGCTTTTTCCAAGAATCACAGGGGAAATGTGCTTGCGAATATTTTCTCGCAAGAGTTAAAGGAATTCAAGAAAACAAGGGAATATTTGGAAATTTTGAAAAGATACGCGATAGGCTATGATGAGCTTTGGAAATAGAAAAAACATTTTACCCCTTTACCCCCATTTTATTAAATGTAGATTATGTCTACCTTACTGATGTGATTTGCTACCT
>CAYVMA010000024.1:0-4234 GCA_964452455.1 uncultured Fervidobacterium sp.
AGAAGTGACTATGAGGGATGGAAACAATCAACTGAAACGCTTGTGTATTTGACTACCATTTTTTAGAATGTGTTTTTACTTTTCTGAACTGCCAGAAAGAATGAATATAAATAAAAAAGACCCCTGCAAATGCAGAGGTCAAATGTTTTTTTATAAGTCTGGAATGTACGGTATTAAATAAAAACCCCAGCGAGCTTTTGCCCACTGGGGTTTTTATTACGTTTTATTACATTTGTTCACTCGGATTTGCTCCACCTTGAGCTTGTTGTTTGTAGAGGTATTCGCCTATCTTCATGCTTTCTCTTTGCAAGTCGTCGAATAGTATCTTGACTTTTGCGATATCGTCTCTGTTGATTGCGTCTCTCAAATCCTTAATGATTTCTTCTAACCTGTTCTTTGTATCTGCTGGTATCTTGTCACCGTTTTCTTTGAGTATTTTTTCGATGTGGTAAGCAAGGTCGTCCGCTTTGTTCTTTAGTTCGACTTCTTCACGTTTTCTTCTGTCCTGTTCTTCATACATTTGCGCTTCTCTAATCATTCTTTCAATATCTTCGCTGCTTAGTTGATGTCTACCAGTGACAACCATGGATTGTTCTTTTCCAGTGCCAAGGTCCTTTGCTGAGACATGGACTATACCGTCAGCGTCGATGTCGAACGTAACTTCGATTTGTGGCACTCCCCTTGGTGCCGGTGGAATACCTACAAGTTGGAAGCTACCAAGGAATATGTTATCTCTTGCCATTGCACGTTCACCTTGATAGACTCTTACTTCAACACTTGTTTGACCATCTTCAGCTGTTGTGAATATTTTGCTCTTTCTAACAGGAATTGTTGTGTTCCTTGGAATTATCGGTTCCATTAATCCACCCTTGACTTCAACACCGAGTGTGAGTGGTGTAACGTCTACAAGTACTACGTCTTTGTCTTTTGCACCTTCGGTTCCTGCCAAAATCGCTGCTTGGATTGCCGCGCCAATTGCAACAGCTTCGTCTGGGTTCACACTCTTGTTCGGTTCTTTTCCGAAAATGTCCTTGATGAACCTCTGCACCATCGGGACTCTTGTCATACCACCAACGAGAATTATTTCGTCGATGTCCTGTGGCGAAAGTTTTGCGTCGTTAAGTGCTCTTTCAATTGGTTCTCTTGTTTTTTCAACAAGGTCTCTTGTGAGTGATTCGAACATTGCTCTTGTGAGTTTCATTTCTAAGTGCAGTGGACCTTCAGCTGTAGCCGTGATATACGGCAAGCTTATGTCTGTCTCAAGTTTTGTAGACAATTCTATCTTTGCTTTTTCGGCAGCATCTCTGATTCTTTGGAGCGCTTGTTTGTCGTTTCTTAAGTCTACGCCATGTTGTTTTTTGAATTCGTCGATGATGTAGTCCATTATTCTTTGGTCGAAGTCGTCACCACCGAGGTGGTTGTTACCACTTGTTGCGATAACTTGAATGACTCCTCCACCTATCTCAAGTATGGAGACGTCAAACGTTCCCCCACCAAGGTCGTAGACCAGAACCTTTCTTTCACCTTCCATTTTGTCAAGACCGTAAGCCAATGCTGCAGCTGTTGGCTCGTTAATTATCCTGAGCACTTCAAGTCCAGCTATGATACCAGCCTCTTTGGTAGCTTGTCGTTGAGCGTCGTTGAAGTAAGCTGGACAAGTAATAACTGCCTTTTTAATTTCACCACCGAGATATTCTTCTGCGTCTTTTTTGAGTTTCTTGAGTATGAGCGCACTGATTTCTTGAGGTGTGTACTCCTTGTCATCGATCCTCACCTTGTAGTCTGTTCCCATTTTTCTTTTAATGGATTTAATAGTTCTTTCCGAGTTCAAAATGAGCTGGCGCTTTGCTGGTTCACCAACAAGAATCTCACCGGTTTTCGTAAACGAGACTATAGACGGTGTCGTGCGACTGCCTTCTGCGTTTGGAATGACTTCGACTGTTCCATCTGGTTTCATCCATGCAATAACTGAGTTGGTCGTGCCAAGGTCAATTCCAACAACAAACTCTTTCTTCGCCATATATATCCACCTCCGTAAAATTTTTGTTTTTTGTTTGCCGAATATATTCTATCAAATTAGCACTCATTTGTCAAGAGTGATAATCAAAATTTCTAAAAAATTTGGGGTGACAGTAGCACCCTAAATGTGATTTGGTGTGAGGATTTATCCTATGTAAAATACTTTGTTTATCCTATTCAGCCATCCGTTCAAATACTTGGGATTTTTGATACCAATGCGTTTGGCATGTTCTCTGAAAGCGAGTCTTAGTTTTTCAATAATTTTGGGAAATTCGGGGTCAGAATCACGCAATACGATGAGCTTTTCCTTTGGAACTACAGAATAGGCTATTGAGAAGGCTTTGTTGCCAAAGAGCACACACATGTGCATTAGGGCTACTTGGAGTCTTACGCTTTGGTATTTGTAAAGGCCGTTGGGAAGGTAATAGCGAACGTATAAGATATTGAATGCGTCTTGCCTTGTAATACGGAAAACATCGATATCGGGATTGTATTTAGAAGATATCCCGTATTTTGTGAATGCTCCTGCTTCATCAAAAGTCAAGGCTTCCCCTTCGTAGTCAACAACGCTATAAATAACGTATTCAACTGTTCTGTCTCTTGCCAATGCCTGCCTCAGGCTTTTCAATTCTTCTTGCATTTGATTGTATCTTTCAATTAGTGTTACAGTATCTTCTTGGGTGTCTGTCTCAAACTCAGTGTAAGTTTCGGTAATAACAAGCTCTGTCGACTCTGCATTATGTTCAAGCGAGGCAAAATAAGGCTCACGTATGTCTGTCTGAGTATATTGATTTTGAGCCTGCAGTGTTTTGCTGTTTAAAAACGTGCCCAAAATTGAAAAGGTTATTATGAAACTTCCAATAATTATCAAGTAAAAAAGGCTATTTTCAAGCTTTTTGGAATTGCGCAACTTTCCGCCTCCGTTTTTCCCAAAGCTTACAATGTGAATTATATCATATGGTCCATCCAAAACTTTTGCAATTTTTATTCTTCCAATTTGAACGAAGAAACAAGGGGTTTGGTCTAAACATATATAACGGTGGGTAATCCCACCAATTTTTAAAAGGGAGATGAAATTATGCTGAAAGGGAACAAAGTGGTTTTCTTAGCTCTCGTCATAGCTTTGATTTTCATCGTGCTCTCATGTGTCCCAGTAACGCCACTCAGCACGGCAAAAGAAGTCGTTATTCAAACCTCAAGACATGGGCATCCCACAAATGCTCACCTGGTATATGCGAAGGATGGATTGACTGGTAGTTGGACAAAGTTAACAGGAACAAACGGTCTTTACAAGTTCACGGTTAACGACCCGCAGGGACTTTATTCAATCGCTGTTGCTGAGCCCGAGTTTGGATACAAACCAAAAAGTGTTCAATTTTTCCACGCAAAGCTTTCTGAAACAAATTATGTGTATATAGACGTTGGAAACGCCACAGATGAAGATGCCGCAACACTCACAATAAACATGCCTGGTGGGTATGACGACAAACAACTGTGCGTATTCTTCCATCATGAGCACAGATTTCCAATGGTTGAATCAAACAAGGCTGTTGCTCCAAACTTACCAAAATCAAAAGCAGATTTGGTAATCTTTGTAGGAGCGCCTTGGTCAGAGTCTGGAATAGAGAAGGTTGCTATTATTAGAGATTTTGTACTGGACGCCGATAAAGAAATTTTCTTAACCGAAGAGATGTTAAAAGCGCCTGAAAGTGCAACTAAATTTGATGATATTTCTGTTGAATGGCTCATAGGCGGCACTACCGAAATTTTCGGCGTTGATTCTATTAAGATACCAACTGCATTGAAGAGTGATAATGACCTTTATATTTTGGGTTTTGCTGACTGGAATCGAGGGTTTATTTATACTGAATATCAAAAAAACTACCCAACAACCACACCATTTGCAACAAGTTCGATTAATCCTGCAAATCTCCCAGAAACAAGAGTTAGTACTTCCGTTGAAACTAGCAATCTTAAAATCACAATAACACCTTACAATCCAAACATGACAGGTTTAGAGACGATTTTGTACACAACCATTTTTGGCTACTATGATTCAGTCGACAGTTATGGAAATCCTGAATTTGATGTGCAGTATTTAGCTTACATATCATCTGGATATCTCGCAGCTGTCGGTAATAATTACGTAGTTCCAAAAATCGGTGGCGATTTTGCGCAGTTTGATATTGATACTACAAAAAACATTTTGGTATAT
>CAYVMA010000025.1:0-5312 GCA_964452455.1 uncultured Fervidobacterium sp.
ACGTTTCTCCCGACGAGCTGGCGGAAGTCAATGAATTATTTTACTCCGATGGAGAAGACGATTAATCAAAAGCAGAAAAATTCAAAAACCGACCAGGGAATCCCTGGTCGGTTATTTTTCGTTCCGACGTGGAACGATTTATTTAAAAATTCGTGTTATTAAGGAACGATTTTTTCATAATTTCAAAAAATTCGTTCTATTATGGAACGAATCGTGATATAATATAGTTTGTTGAATAGACTGTATCTTAAGGAGGGCGTTATATGACCGTAGAAAACGTGATTGAATTGTTGGAGCTTCGCATGAAAAGGGTGATTTCCTTTCTTCCTCAGAAACGACGTCCTTATTTTGAGGAATTAAAACGTCACTTCACAAGTAGAGGCATCTTGCTTGCCGGACCCCGGGGTAGTGGGAAAACGACTTTCCTTCTCTCCATAGTAGAAGAGAAAAACCTCTTTTACATCTCTGCGGACGACCCGATTATATATACTACTCCTTTCCAAGATTTGGCACAATACATACTCATACATTACGACGGACTGATTATCGACGAAGTCCATTACCTGAAAGATTGGTCTTTGCATATAAAGAGTCTGTATGACTTTTTTCCAAACAAGGCAATATGGCTTAGTGATAGTAGCTCAATCATTCTGAGAAAAGGCATCGCCGACCTTTCAAGAAGGTTCGTTGTCCACAACCTACCTCTGATGTCCCTCAGAGAATACATTTACTTTGAAACAGGTAAAGAGCTTCCAAAAATACCTGACCCATTTGACAGAACTTCACTACAAATCGTTCCTGAAATCTTAAGAGAGACAGACATTCTTAAGTATTTCAAAGCATACAAAGAAAATGGAACAAGACCTTTTTACCAGGAAGGAAATTTTGCTGAGCGTGTGAAAAACGTCCTTGAAAAAAGCATATACGTAGATATTCCATACATAGTTGGACAACTCAGTGAAAACCATTTCGGTGTCATGAAAGCAATAGTCAGCCACTTAGCGTATTAAAAAATCCCACGAATTAACATCGAAGCCATGAGCAGAGATTGGGCTGTCAGTAAACAAAAACTCTATCAACTTCTCTTTGCAATGGAGGAAATTGGGCTAATCACTATCGTTCAAAAATCACCGATTGAAAAGCCATACTCCAAAGGCTCAAAGATATTCTTCGCTGACCCGGTTATTTACAATGTTCTGGAAGCAGAAACAGCAAACTTCCGAGAGGCTTTTGTTGTCTTTTCATTGAAAAACAAAGGCACACTATTTGCTGAAAAAGATGAAACAAAAGGTGATTTAATTTTCAACGGAATTCGCTTAGAAATTGGAGGAGCAAACAAAAAACCAAAACAGGCAGATTTTGTCATCCGGGATGACATTGACCTGCCTGTTAGGAATGTTATCCCCATGTGGGTGCTTGGGATGGGGTATTGTGGTCTACTCATAAGCTTCTTTACACTTGCTTCATTTCATTATAGAATATTCCAATTACAACCTTGTTTACTGTGGAGTGTCACAGACACGTTTTCAGATTGTAGGCCCACCTTAACTTTTTCCCCTTACTGCAGCTTCTAATTCATTCATAATGAAGCGAAACTCCTTCCGATAAAGGCACACAATCATGATCGAACCACATATCCCAGACAACACATTGATCCAGACGTTCCTGTTGAACGTTCCAATAAGTGCGACACAAATAAAAGTGATTATCCCGAAGGAAGTCCTCCTCATATCGTAACCCACCGGGAATACCTTCTCCGAGAGATAGGTCCTGATATAGAAGTACAGCACATTTGAAAGCCCTGTAGAGATCGCTGCTCCACGAGCACCAAGGTATGGAACAAGAATGGAATTCCCCACGTAGTTGACAGCATTAGCAACAAGAGGGACAACTATGAGCAGGTATGTCTTGTTACTCAGATTAATCCCTACCCCAGTCGTATTCCACAGAAGGTTCATTATTGGAGCTAGGATAAGGAAAGGAACGATAGCCGAGGCTTGCCTATAACTACTTCTAAACAATAAGAAAAGAACGTCCCTACTAATAAAAAGCACCATGGCGGCGGAAAGACTCATGAATGATATGACCTCCTGCGATCTTCTAAAGAAACCCCTATCAGACTTATCTCTGACATATCTTTCATAAGCCTCTGGAACCCAAGTATTGACCAAACCTGTCTGAAGAAGATTTATGACAGAGACTATCTTAAATGCTGCGCTATAGAGGCCTATTTCATCCAGCGTGCTATAGATGCGCAAGGATAAACGATCAATAGATGCAAAAAGTAGATAGAGCAAATCCAAAACAGCAAATGGTACTCCGAACTTTAATACCTTCTTAACTTCCTCCAATTCTGGTACTGTAAACCTCCAGTAAGCTATCCCATATTGTATACCCACGCTTAATGCTGCAAGGTAGCCCACTATTGTTCCATAAACTATGGCATAAAATGTTCTCCCTACAAGCGCTGCGTAAACAATACTGCCGACCACGTTTCCTAAAGCATTCGATACCTCTATTAGGGAATACGTTAAACCTTTCTTACTCATTCTGACAATTTGGTGGTTAAATGATTGAAAAACTGATAAATAGAGACTAGTAATGATAAGGAAGGAGATGCCTTTATAGACTTGTCCAAACATAGCTTTCGACAGTATTTCCTCAAACCACACTAAACTGACACTAATAATCGTCCCAATACTAACAATCGGTAGAAGACATGCCCATGTGAGTTTAGCCCTGTCCCTCTCATTGTGTTCATAGAAAAATCTTGCAAAGGCTTGAACTGTCCCTAGCTGTACGACGGTGCTTAAAATTGATAGCACCATCGTGAACATGGCCGATTTCCCAAATTCTTCCGGCACTAGGAAGTAAGAAATTATCGGAGTGTACAAGAATGATATCATTGCCCTGAGCCAGGTTCCTATGGAGAATGTTAGAAACATTTTGAAGTGGTTTCTCATATCTTACCTCATCTCGCGCAGGGAATTATAATACACTCCGTTCATTAGGTTCTCTATAAACTGTTTTGTTAGGTATGAGTTTATATTAACATAATATTCTTTTTTCAACTCTGATCTCTCAATCATTCCAAACCACGCAAGGGGATGTGCATAATAGTACTCTTCATAAATACACCGCACGATGTAAGGCTTTATTTTAATCAGTATACGCCATAGTGTTATAGGCATGACTCGTTTAAGAACTTTAACCATTACTCGCTTAGCAATTATTTTGATATTCCCACTTTTCTTCGGCTCAGTGACTGAAGTTGACGGAAAGCTTTTTGATTCGGAAATACCGAACTCTGAAGCGAGCATTTCAACGTACTCGTCATAGAGCTCCTTGTTACGCCTATACAAAAATGGTAACCACTGAAAAAAATCAACAAGTTCTTTATCCCATAATGGGATCAGCCAATCATAGTTCCAAAACTCGTAAACTCTAACGGAGTTCACAATGAATTTTGATTGTCGTTCTTGCCAATCCCAACATTCGTAAAGTCCGAGTGAATCAAACTTTGTCCACGATTGCGCGGTACAGTTGTGAAATATATCACGACACTTACTCTTAAATATATTATAAGCTTGTGGATCATATTTGTTCAACTTATAATGCACTAAGAAAATACCTTTCATAACCTGTTTATTCGTTTTTGGAATTCGCCCTAGAGTATTGGTGAGCCAATGAATATGACCACTTGCTATGAAGTCTCCAGTATGTCCAGGTAAGAACACCGAATCATCCGGAATATCTCCATTTTTCTTTAATTCCATGACAGCCGGCCAATCTTGTATGTGTGGCAGCGAGGCGAAATTGCTAGAAAACCGCTCATAATCTCTCATTGCATTAGAATTGTACCATTTTTTCCACCTCTCGTTGCTGTACTCAACAAATAGCCACTTATACCCCAGCTTTTCTGCAACCATTCTAGAAATCTGAGACTCAACGTTGCCCTTAATGCCGTAACTAAAACATATTACATTTTCGTAACCAAGCTTTTTTAGCATCATTGCTATCAGTCTTGAGTCATATCCTCCAGAAAGTGGAATCACAGCAGTTCTTCCACGAAGCAGAGAGACAAGACGGGTAAATACTCTGTTCAAAGTTTTCTCTAATTCTCTCAGAAGTTCTTCTTTCTGAACCTTTATGGCCCCTTCTCCATAGCTAGGACGGTATGTAAAATATCTTTTCGATTCTCGTTTCAGTGAATTATTATCTCTTTTGATTACTAAAAACTCTCCGGCCTGAAGCTGTTTGATTTCATCGAATAAGGTGTCTCTCCCTGTAACGTATCCCGTCGAAAGAAACTCCGTGACAGATTCTCTGTTGATTGTTTTCCTCTGGAGATTTTCCAGTATCCAAGAAACATCATCACTAACGTATACGTTTTGCTGCTCCGTTGCATAAAACAACGGCATGCTCCTTATGTGATCAACCGCTGCGATGATTTCACTGCCTGTCCTGATCAGGAAGGCAAAAAAGCCATTCATTCTACGTAATTCATTCTCTATATCCCCTTGAATAAGATTCAGAACGAGATGGCAAAACTTTTTACCTGTGTAGAACTGACCCTGGTAGTAGGAGTATCCTCTCACATATATCTCTGCATTTTCAACAGAGCACCTGTACCATTTGTTTTGTGCATAATCCCTTACATAGATTTCAATCATTCTAGGATCCCCCTCCTGCTCTCGGAATAAATGATGGACAACTAAAACTCTTGAAGTGCCCGAGCAGTATTACTCTTTGAATAAGGAGCATTCCCTCACAAGCGTCCGATGTTGTCAATTGAAAAGTATCGAATATTTCCACAACCCGCATTATTATTTAAACGTGGATAAACTTGCACAAAATTCTTTCTCGGAACATAACTAAATACGGACGAAAAAGCACCGTTTTGTCTAAAGCGTGACCTCACCAACGTGCGCAGAAACGGTTATGGTAAATAATTCGCTCAGCACTTATTTTACAAAGAACGTAAGTAAGCGTACTTTCAATCTCGCCTTTTCAAAAAAGAAAGAACGGAAATTTTTCTCCCTCACTTAGGTTGATCTGCTCTATAACTATGAATCAAAATCCACCATTAATAATAGTAACATACGTTACGCATGCTTAGGCCTGCAAAGTTCCACAAGGTATTCCTCTCTCCTACTTGGCAAAATCATGATATCCATCGCGTTCATGTACTTCGCCACCATCTCTTGATCTACTCTTCCTGTAAGCAAAACCTCCAAACCTTTTCGCTTTGCTTCCCCCTCAATTTTACTTCTTAGATGTCCATCTCCAACGACTATAAACCTCACTTTCTT
>CAYVMA010000026.1:0-9781 GCA_964452455.1 uncultured Fervidobacterium sp.
CCGGATTTGAGTTATATAATCAATAGTGCGAATGAAATCAAGAAAAGACTGAGAAAGGGACAGCTCGTTGTCCTTGAGAGCACGACGTATCCAGGCACAACGGAAGAGGTTGTCCTACCAATTTTGCAAGAAACAGGACTAAAGGTTGGAAAGGATTTTTATCTCGCCTTCAGTCCAGAACGCGTTGACCCAGGTAACCCAAGGTACAAGACGAGGAACACACCGAAAGTTGTTGGTGGAGTTACTTCAGAATGCACAAAGCATGCCGTTGCATTGTATGAAAACGTGCTTGAAGCAGGTGTTTTCCCTGTTTCTTCACCAAGGGCGGCAGAGATGACAAAGATATTGGAAAACACATTCAGGCTTGTGAATATCGCACTTGTTCAAGAGATGACAAAGGTTGCCGAAAAGATGAAGATAAACATTTGGGAGGTTATCGATGCGGCGGCAACCAAACCGTTCGGTTACATGCCGTTCTACCCTGGACCTGGGATTGGTGGGCATTGTATTCCTATCGACCCGTTTTATCTTGTTTACAAGGCAAAAGAGCACGATTTACATATGATGCTCGTCGAGGTCGCAGGCGAGATTTCAGATAATATGCCATATTACGTAGTAGAGAGGTTATCTGATATTCTAAATGATAGAGCTCAGTGTTTGAATGGCAGAAATATTCTTCTTCTTGGTGTTACGTACAAAGGGAATATAGACGATTTGAGAGAAAGTCCTGCTCTTAAAGTGATAGAGATACTTGAGAAGAAGAAAGTGAACGTATTTTACTACGACCCGTTCGTCCCAGAATTTACACACAATGGAAAATATTACAAGAGAATAGAGATGACCGAGGATGTTTTGAAAAAGATGGACGGTGCAATAGTTACTTCAGGTCACACAATTGGTATCGATTATGAATTTGTTGCAAAGCATGTACCGTTTTTGTTCGATACAAAGAATGTAACGAAAGGAAAGTACGAAAATGTGATATTACTCTAAGTAATAAAATATAATAGTGTTAATGCCCTGGTTCTTTGTTAGAAACCAGGGTGTTTTTTTCTGTATGTGTTATAATATTATATGATAAGAGGTAAAATACTACATACAGTGAGGGGGATTTAGTATGGTTATCAGGAACTCTAAATATCGATTTTATTTGATTGCCATCTTTGTCATCGTAAGTGTTTTGTCTTTTTTAAGCGGTTGTATTCAACCATCCAATTCAAGAGCTGAGCTGGTGGCACCAGTAAATAACGCTTCAAATATTCCTTTCAATAGTGCCAAGTTAATATTTAACACACCTAATAATCGTGAGTACGATGTGATAGTTAGAGATGCAACTACAAATCAAGAGGTTTTTAGAACAACTGTGACTGGTGGGCAAGGTATTGAGATCGTCATTCCAAAAGGTCTTCTTAAACCTTTTACCAAATATAAATGGTATGTGCGACTTAAGAACGATGATTCCACCTCAAGTGAGCTGAGGTATTTTACAACAAAGGAAAATTCGCCACCTACAGTTTACGGATTGAAACCCGATGGAACTACTGATCATCCATTCGGTGCACTCGCGCTGACTTGGGAAGCAAGTGATCCAGATAATGATAGCATGATATTCACCGTTAAGGTCTTCGAGATAGGAAATGCAACTCCAGTTGTAGAAACTTCATCGGCGACTAATTCCGCTGTTGTGAAAGATTTGAAACAGTTAACTGATTATACTTGGAGTGTTGAAGCAGTTGATACGTGGGGCGCAAAGAGTACTCCAAAGCAAGCAGAATTTAAAACAAAAGTTAATGAAGCGCCGGATAGAATTGAGTTAATTAACCCTGCTAACAACGCTGTCGATGTTAAATTCAACAACTTGACGTTAAAATGGCTTGGTTATGATAGAGATTACGAAGATTTAAAATACAACGTGTCTTTGAATAATAGCCAGAATCTGCTCAGTAATTCTACGTTCACAGAATTTACTATCACTGGGTTGGAACCAAACACGCTGTACACACTCACAATAACGGCAATCGATAAATATGGTGAGACAAAGACCGAGAGTTTTTCATTTAGAACGAGAAATAACACTCCACCAAGTAAACCCACACTGCAAAATCCTGAGAATAATGCAAAGGTTAATTTTGCGAAGGTAACAGACCTTACCTTCAGATGGTCGAGTGTATCAGATGTCGATGAAGACGACATTGACTATGAATTTATATTGATGTCAGATGGTCAAGAAGTGCACAGAAGAAGTCCGATATTGTCGAATAGTTATTTTATAAGTAATATATCTGCTCTACTGGATGTTGGAAAGACTTACACCTGGTATGTTATAGCCAAAGACCCACACGGCGGTAGGACTGAGAGCGATTGGTTCACATTTGAAACATATAGTAATAATCCACCGACCGTGCCAACGTCACCTTATCCGTCTGATAAGGCTGAGAATTTACCAAATAGAATTCCAAGATTTTCATGGGATTCAACGGATCCAGACGGAGATCCGCTCAGATTCGATTTGTACATAGGTGAGAGCGCTGATAATTTGAAACTCGAGGTAAGTGGCATAAC
This sequence comes from uncultured Fervidobacterium sp., assembly GCA_964452455.1. Taxonomy (GTDB): domain Bacteria; phylum Thermotogota; class Thermotogae; order Thermotogales; family Fervidobacteriaceae; genus Fervidobacterium. The sequence goes on from CAYVMA010000026.1 coordinate 2,563, forward strand.
AGCTACGACATATGAAACGCCAAGACTCTTTGAATTCGGAAAGACGTATTATTGGAAGGTAGTCGTCACCGATGGTTACAATCCACCAGTAGAAAGCCCTGTGTGGAGCTTTACAATAACTAATCTTGACAATCCACCAACAGTTCCAGAGCTCGTATCACCTGTTACTGGAACTTCAGGAGTTGCATTGAATAATGTAACTTTAAGATGGAAGGCAAGCTACGATAAGGAAACTCAAGCACAGGATTTGGTGTATTACCTCTACGTTGGGCGAGCTGATAGGATGACGTTGCAAGCAACTGTGACTGGTCAGACAAGTTCAGAGATTTCACAGATTATCAGTAATTTGTCTCCAATTACGACTTATTACTGGCGTGTGGAGGTTAGAGATTCATTCGGTAACTATGCGTATAGTACAACATGGAACTTCAAGACAAAACAGAACGAAGCACCAAATATTCCAACTGGACCTAACCCGTCAGATGGTAGTCAGGTTTCCGTTGGAAGTGTTCCTTCAACAATTACGCTAAGTTGGAATTGTTCGGATCCTGATGGAGATATCTTGTCGTACGAAGTCTATGTGAATACAATCAATGATTTCACGGGTGTCGTTCCTTACACAACAAATACTAAGTCAATTCAGTTGACCTTGAACACGCTCGGTAAGTACTATTGGTACGTCGTGGCAAAAGACCCGCACGGTGGTGTTACAAAAGGTAAGACGTGGACGTTTGAAGCGAAATAATCTATCAGACATCGAAATTATCTTAAAACCCAAATTGCCGTGGCTCCATAGCCACGGTTTTTTAATCAAAAATCGAATTTTTGTGGTAAAATTTTTCTTAGAGTAATACTACGGAGGTGATTTAGTGTTTCCAAGATTTTTTACGCAAAGAAAATCTTTTATTCTTTTGTCAGTTTTGTTTATTTTGTTAGCTATATCAAGCTGTATCGAACCAGCAAATAATAATGGTGATAATGCTGGGATAGAGTTACTTGGACCTCGGAATAATAGTAATAGTGTAGAGTTTAACAAGGCAATATTAACTTTTAAGAGTGCAAGTGCTGGTGAATACGAGGTTGTCGTTGAGGAAAACGATACCGGAATGCAAACGATAAGCGAAGTGGTTGAAGTTCAGGAAGGAATTCCTAAGACTGTTTTGCTTCCAAAGGGTAAGCTCAAGCCGAGTACGAAGTACAGATGGTTCGTTAAGAGTAAAAATTCGTCAGCTATGAGTCAGGTTTGGTATTTTACTACTGTTCCTAATTCAGAGCCAACAGTCTCATCACTCCAGCCAAATGGCGTTCAAAACGTACGATTCGATTCTCTCACATTGAGTTGGGATGCTGCAGATCCAGACGAAGATGATTTAATGTTTTTAGTGAAAGTTATTAGAGGAAGCTTAATTGTTTTACAAGCAACTGCAACAACAAACTATATAACCGTGGAAAATTTAGAACAGCTCACCGACTACACTTGGCAGGTGCAGGCCATGGATCCGTGGGGTGGGGTGAGTACATTGAGTAGCGCAAGCTTTAGAACGATTGCAAATAAGGCTCCGAGCAAAGTGGAACTAATCAATCCACAACCAAACGCTACAGATGTCGACTTTAACACTTTGGAATTGAGATGGCAAGGATACGATGAGGACACTCCAGTGCTCTATTACACCGTAGAGCTTATCGAGTCTGGTATTTCACAGGTAGTAGTATCTAATTCCACAGTAACAAGTTATACAGTGAATAATCTTAAGAGAAATACAAAGTACGATATTAAGATCACCGCAACTGATAAGTACGGTGCTTCTATTTCGAGTACGTTTACTTTTACAACAAAGTTGAGTACACCTCCAAATAAGCCAACTCTCTCAGAACCTACAAGCAATGCAAGGATAAACTTGGCTCTCGTTGATAAATTGAGGTTTGTTTGGAGTGAAGCTATTGATCCGGATGGTGATGGTGTATCTTATGAGCTTGTTATTAAAAGTGACTACGACGGGTGGACAATCAAAAGGAGTCCGCTGAATTCAACAAGTTATGAATTGAGTTCGGCAAATGCGTTAGAACTCTTTAATCCGGGAAAGACCTACGACCCAGCAAGAAGTTATACTTGGTACGTGATAGCAAAGGACAGTTATGGAGTACAGACAAGTAGTGAGCAAGTTAAGTTCTATATGTACTACAATAATCCACCCGAACAGCCGAGTAATCCTATCCCCGCTAATTCACTAACAACTTTGGTGCCAAATAGAGTGTCTTTCGGTTGGAGTTGTTCTGATGCAGATAACGATGCTTTGAGTTATTCCGTCTATTTTGGCGAACATCCCGATGCATTGGTTCCTATAGCTTCTGGACTAAGTAATAGCACATTTAATTACCAGAATTTACTCGAATTCGATAAGATTTATTATTGGAAGGTTGTTGTAAGCGATGGGGTGAATACACCAGTCGAAGGTCCGGTTTGGAATTTCAAAGTGATGCCAAGAAGTAGTGCACCTACACAACCTGAACTCGTTTATCCAGCTAATAGTTCAACAGGTGTGGCTTTTAACAACACCAATTTTAAGTGGAACTCGTCTTCAGATAATAGTGCAAAGGATAAACTCATTTATCTGCTCTATGTTTTTGAGAGTGCTCAAGCAGATGATATTACACCGGTTGCAACAGTAACGGGTGTCACTGATGATGTAATTACTGTAAATCTTTCCGATGTTCCACTTTTGCCAACTAAGGATTATAAATGGTATGTTGTTGTTATTGATGAAGATGGGAATTATATACTTAGCGATACTTGGACATTTAGGACGAAGGAGAATACGGCACCTGAATTTCCTTACAACGGTAGGCCAAATAATGTGCCTGTTGAAGTGCTTTCATTGCCGAGTAACATTACGCTTAGCTGGAATTGTTCGGATCCAGATGGTGATACGTTGAAGTACAAGGTGTATTGGAAGGTTCCAGGAAGTAGTACTTTTTCCCCAGTATCAAGCAGTTATATAACAGAATCAACGATTGATGTAAATGTTTCTAAAGAAGGTGTGTATTACTGGTATGTGGAAGCGTACGACCCGCACGGTGGTGTGAGTACGGGAGTGTATTGGAATTTTACACTTAGAAAGAAGTAGAAATGGAGGAAAAGACTTGAACGTTGCAATTGTTGGTGGTGGACCTGCTGGTGTTGCGTGCGGTGTGTTGTTGAAAAGGTACGGTATTAATGCTACAATTTATGAAAAAAATGAGATTGGTGGGCTTATAAGAAATGCGTGGAGAGTTGAGAATTTTCCGCCAATTGGTTTTTTGCCGGGTAGACAATTCGCTGAGAATTTGAAATGGTATGTCGAAGAATACAAGATTAACGTCGTTAATGATGAGATTCTCTGTGTCAATGATTATGAACTTGTTGGAAAGGATGGAATGTACAGCTGCGATGTTGCCATTGTTGCAACAGGTACTTCACCAAAAAGGCTGATAGAATTTGAAGGACCCCACACTTTCTATGAGTACGTCCAGCTACCAAAAAGTATTAAGAGTGTTGCTATATATGGTGGTGGGGATGTGGCTATTGATTATGCAATTCACGCAAAGGAAGAAGGAATTGAGCCTATCGTTTTAGTTAAAAGCGGCAAGTTAAGAGCGGTTACAAAGCTTGTAGAGTATGCAAGGCAAAAGGGATTGAAGATACATTTGAATGAGCAAATTTTTTTTGTTGATCATAAAGAAGATGTTATGTATATACACACCAGAAATGGTTTTTATACGGTAGAAGCGTTGCTAATTGCTATTGGTAGGGTTGGTAACAAGCCCGTTATAAATGCTAAGAGTATGGAAGTTTTTGAAATAGGTGATGTGGCACATCCAGAGTTCAGGCAGTCGTCAATTGCAATAGGTGATGGAATTAGATGTGCGATGGAAATTGTTTTAAAATTGAATGAGAATATATAAAACTGTTGGAGGTGTAGAAAAATATGAGAGCAGAGGCGTTGTCAAATGATTTGAAGATAATTGCAGGCTATGGCAAGGAAGATATCGCCATGGTTTACCTTGCCGAGAGTAAAAACGGTGCGTTGATAGAGTTCGTTGAATCAATCCAACCTCCGATTCCAAGAGAGAAGAAATGGGTTTTGATAGTCTCAACCATGGATGGTTGTCCTGTTGGCTGTATGATGTGCGATGCGGGAGGGTATTACAAAAGGAAGCTCACGGAAGAAGAAATATTAGCTCAGATTTTGTTTTTAACCAACAAAAGATACGGTATGAGTATTCCTGTTGAGAAGTTCAAAATCCAATTCGCGCGTGTTGGAGAACCGGCTTTGAACGATAATGTGCTCAACGTTCTCGAAAAACTCCCACACTTGCTCGATGCACCAGGATTAATGCCTTCGATAAGTACTGTTGCACCAGTTGGAAGAGAAGGATGGTTCGAAATATTGCTTGAAATAAAGAACAAATACTACATAGGCAGATTCCAGATGCAGTTTTCAGTTCACAGTACATCAAAAGAGCAAAGGGATAGGATTATTCCAGTAAAGAAATGGGGTTTTGAAGAGATTGCAAAGTATGGTGAACGGTTTGTTCAAAAAGGCGATAGGAAAGTGACACTGAATTTCGCACTTGCGCAGGAAAATGAAGCGGACGCATCGGTAATTATGAAGCACTTTAATCCTGAGAAGTTTTTAATTAAAATCACCCCAGTTAACCCCACATACAGGGCAGTTGAAAATGGGTTGAACTCAGATGTTGATGAGCGAGGACTTGTGCTTAAACACAGAAGGTTTGTAGAAGAACTTGAGAAGAACGGGTATGAGGTTATAATCAGTGTAGGGGAACTGGAAGAGAACAAAATCGGAAGTAATTGCGGTCAGTATATTCAAAGGCATCTGGCAGCACAAAGGAAATTGGAAAATTCTTACGTTTTTGTTAAGGAAGAGCAGAATATATAAGGAGCGATTTGTATGGAGAGAATCCGAGTTGCGCTTATCGCGCACGATAAGAAGAAATTGGACTTAACGATGTTTGTTAAGGAGTGGATGCATGTATTTTCCAAGTGCGATTTGTATGCAACAAGCACAACGGGGAAGGTGATAGAGGAAAAGATTGGGCTGAAGGTGAATAAATTCCAGTCCGGACCATACGGGGGAGATTTGCAAATCGGGGCGCTGATAGTTAACAACGAAATCGATTTTGTGATATTCTTACGAGACCCACTTACCGCTCAGCCTCACGAACCTGACGTAAGTGCACTTTTGAGGGTATGTGACGTACACAATGTGCCTTTAGCAACGAATCTTGCAACAGCAGAAGCGCTCGTGCTTGAGATTGAAAAGAAAATCGCTAAGGAGACCAACGAAAATGAAGGAGAGTAAAAAGTCTGTTGGCGACAATAGTATTAAGAATGTCAAGGTTGAAAGAATTCCATACAGAGATATGTGCTTAGTTTTGGTTTATTTTCTACTTTTCATATTCTTTGCATGGAAAGTGCCTTTTGTTATCGGTGCACTCGTATTGGGTTATTATTTTTCCGTTATTCTGAGCGTACCTTACGATTACGTTTTAAAGAAAACTGGAAAACACTATCTTGCTATAGCATCTTACGTCTTTGTAATTGCGATATTTGTCTATGCAATCGCCTCTTTTTTCCCAATAGTTATCAATCAAATAAACTCGGTTATACAAAGTGCACAGTCGGCACAGCTCAATCTGGATTTACCGTCTTGGGCTTTGAAATATCTTGACGAATTCAAAAGTAATATCTCTTCTTTCCTTGCGCAGTTGATAAAGTATGTTGCCAATATCTTGCCATCGCTCTTCACGATGGTTGTTTTGCTTATAGTCACGATGGCAGGTATAGAGAGTATCAGGTTTTATTTTAAAGAGAAAGTCCAGTTATTGTTCATCGATGACCCAAAATACGGTGAAAAATTCGTTGCGCATTTCTTTACTAACGTAAAGCGATATATAAGAGGGCAGGTTTTGGTTTCGTTTATCAGTGCAGCACTTACAACGATTGGACTTTACGTTATCGGTGTACCTTCGGCGCTAACATTGGGTATTTTGGCTTTCATTGGCGGATTCTTCCCGTTCGTAGGATTGTTGTTCACTGCCGTTCCTATGTACCTTCTGGCGTTTACTTCTCAGGGGGTAAAGGGTATGGTTTGGCTGACCGTTGTGCTCGTTGCCGTTAATCAAACTGAATCTTGGTTCTACGGTCCAAGAATTCAGGGTAATAATTTAAAAATTCATTGGTTTGTGATACTACTTTCGATATTCATTTTAGGTAGCGTCCTTGGATTGGCTGGTGTGCTACTCGCTTTGCCAATTTTGATATTCGCACGTGACTATTGGAGTTTCTATGTGCTTAGACTAAGAAATGAAAAATAGGTGGTGCGAAGATGAGAGATACTTCAGCCTATAAAATATGCGATGTTTACACAGATGGTAGTTTCAAAGATAACATTGTAGGAAGTGGGGTTGCAATTAAGTGTGATGAAATAATAGAAGAATTCGCGTTTAGCATGCAATCTGAAGCACTTTCTACCCATAGGAATGTTTCAGGAGAGATTTTCGCGGTGATGTACGCTGTTTTTTACGCTTCAAAGAAAGGTATCAATAAACTACGAATTTTCCATGATTACTCAGGTCTTGCACACTGGGTTAGCGGTGAGTGGAAGACGAAAACTGAGTTGACAAAGTTGTATAAGGCGTTTGTGGAATACTACATGAACTACGTTGATATTGAATTCGTAAAAGTTCAAGCACACAAAGGTAACCAGTTGAACAACTTGGCAGATAAATTGGCTAAGCAATCTCTTGAAGGTAAGTTCCACGCACCTTACTTTGAGGATTTTTTAACTCAGCTTGAGATGTTTAAATAAAAACTGCCCCATCACATCGGGGCAGTTTTTATTGGCGTTCATTTATTATTTTACCCCCAATGCAACAGGTATGTTTCTTGGGGACCCACTTGTTACATACTTACCTGCGTAAACCATTGCCGTTGAGCTTCCACCATCAAGCATCATCGCTGACTCGTAACCTTTTGATTTCAAAAACTGGGCTGCTTCGTCAAAATTCATACCAACCCCATTTTTCCCCTCTATCGTTATGAAATGAACTTTCCCATCTTTTATTGCTATTATCGTTCTATTCGCGCGTGTTGTTGGTATGCCTCCACCGTATCTGAGTTTTTCTTCAGCTGCGTCTGGAATGATGTTACCATTTT
>CAYVMA010000027.1:0-2993 GCA_964452455.1 uncultured Fervidobacterium sp.
GTACAGCGGTATCGGCAACTTGAGAGGACAATTCTTTCATCGTGTCTATCTGTTCGAGAACAGCTTCAGATGAATCTAACGTCTTTTTGGCAAATGCCATCAATTCTTCCGTATCACCTTGAATGCCTATGAGAAATTCCCTAAGTTCGTTAACTGCTTCAGTGTTGACCTTAGAAACTTCCTCAAAGTCTTTTTCACCAACTATATATACAACGCTGTTAAGGTCCTTTTCTTTAAAAACCTTTGCCTCTTCTTTTAAGCCTTCAAGTCCTTTCTTGAAATCTCGCAGACCAAAAGCAACACCAGCGAAAGCCAGAACCGATGTTAATAAAGCGCCTATAAGAGGTCCAAAAAACTTAGTGAGCAAAAATGAAGCAATAAATGTAAATACAGGGAGAATTATTGTATACGTTGAAATAAAGCTTTTAAGAAGCCCAAAGGAAAATGCTTTATAGCTTTTCAATTTTATCGTTTTTCCATATGGTTTTGTGGAACGAATCTTCACTTCAATGAAACTTCCTGAGCTTGTTGTCCCCTGATCCAAGATTTCAACTTCAATTGGATCATTAAAAAATTCCGAAGCGCCTTTGAGTAATCCCATAAAGTAATATCTAAAATCTCTCATTGATTGGTATCGGACTATTGCTGTTCGCTCATCAATGTAGTTGAAAATTATTCTCGGAGGTTTGGCACCCGATATTCTTCTTGTCAGAGCTCTGTGTACACCGTCCATTGCCGAAAGAAAAGACATACAGCCGTCTTTCTTGAAGTATCCTGGATAAGCGGCGTAAAAACTTTTAATGTTATTGTATCCTGTCTCTTCCCACAACTGTTCGTAAGTTTTTCCAACCTTTTGTGCCAACTTTTTCGAAAATTGATATACAACGTCATCAGCTACGTCATTTGTTGGTATCAACAACTTAGTTGTATCAATCTTGAATTCTTCGATTAGAGAATTAACAACCGCATCACCGTAAAGTTTCTTCCAAGTGTTAATCCACACGTTCATAATAAAGCTCTTCATATTTAGACCTCCTTCTTGTTGTTAGGTATCCTCTTCTTTTAGTAAATATTATAACATATAAAATTGAATTTTGTACGAATTTATCTTCTTTTACTCTCTTTCATTTTGTACATTAAATCATCGACTGCACGTAGGGTGTTTTCTAATGTTCCGGAAAATTGGACTATTCCAAACGAAAATCCGGGTCTCAATTCGTGAGAATTCTTAAACTCTTCTGAAACCTTAGTGAATATCTCGGTTGCCTTTTCAACTGGACAACCTCTGAGTATTACCAAAAATTCATCTCCGCCCATTCTTATAACAAAATCACTCGAACGGATATTGTTCTTGATAGTTCTAACGAGTAATCTCAGTATCTCATCTCCGACATCATGACCATGATTATCATTAATACTTTTGAATTTATCCATGTCAACGTATACAAACGCATCTTCCGGTGCAAATAACGTCTCAGATAAGTATCCCCTGTTATATGCTCCTGTCAATGGATCAGTAATACTCTTCATGTGAGACATAGTCACTCGAACAACCATTTCTTTGTATTCATTAACAAGTGTATAAGCAAAACCAGCAAATAGTGAAACTATACCAAATGCGGATAAGAGTTTGGAATTAGTAGAGAAGAACATGGAAAGACCGTCGTGTGTAATTGTTAAAACAAAGAAGAAGACGAAGCCAAAAAGAACTTGAGAAAAGGTTCGTAATATTTTAATAAATAGATAGGCTGCATTTACAATAAGAATTAATGAAATATTATTTGTAAGAACTTTCATTGCATAATTCGATGGCATTGCAGCGACTAAAATTGCGGCGATAAGATTATTGGATATTATGATTTTATCCAAAAGATTATTTTTTTCAAAATACTCTCGGTTAATACCATAAATTAATTCTGCAAAGCCCAAATAGGCAGAAGCAACAAAAACTTTTCGCATTAAAAGCAAGATAAACGTATTGCCAAAAGACGGGAATGGAAATAAATCAAACATCCATATACCACCAAGAAAGCTTGCAACTGAAAGATGTCTGTAAACTTCTCGTTTGACTTTATCGGTACTTCTTGAAATTAAATAGAGAATAATTGATAGTGTTAAGGTTAAACCTGTTGATATTGGCAAAAAGACACTTGTGAGCAGATAGAGTACAGAATACTTTAGTTTATGAGAATCGCTGATTATCTTAACTGGAAAATCGATTCCTACTTCGTATATACCAGATAATTCTATATCTATTGTATCAAAACGGTCGGGCAGTTGAAAAATAAATGGTTGATACCAGACATGCCCGGTTCTATCTTCTGAGAATCCAAAACTACCTATTACTTTATCATCAGCGTTTACAACAAAATAAGATGCATCTATCTGTGGGATATATAGATATCTAGGATTATCTGTTTCTTCCGTTTTATAATTTACCAGAGCTCTTATAATAACGGTGGAAGGATTTTTTAAAATCTTGTAAAACGTCTTTGGCAGCACGCTCTCTGTGAAAATGTTACTTTTATCTCTAAGTACTTTCCATCCATATATCTCTATACCCTCATCAACTAATGCATACTGAAAGCTTAGAAATAATAAGAAAAACAATGATGTTGCGAAAAAGAATGGTTTAAAGTAAAAACTGATAAATTCCTTCAATCTTACCACCTTACCACATCCCCCTACATGTGCAATGTCCATGACGTTATTATTTTATCACGCAGACCTAAATTCTCAAAACAAAAAGCGATAGACTTAGCTATCGCTCAAATGTGAATTATATAGAAGAATTTTACATAAAGCAAATTTAGAGAGTAAAACGCTTAGAAATACATTCAAATCTGAATGGAATTGCCTATTGGTCCGCCTGTGCCAAGATACAATGAATATCCTTTGCTTCCGTATACGCCCATTCTTGGATTAAAATCATATGTTAGTATGGCTCCACCAAAAGCTCCAAATATATATCCAACAGGTTCAAAAGTGTCTAA
>CAYVMA010000028.1:0-25108 GCA_964452455.1 uncultured Fervidobacterium sp.
GAATCATCCTAACCAATCAAAATAAAGGCAAGACAACAAGTTCTTAAGGAAAGAAGGTTTTGTTATTATTTTTGAACTCTAAAATCTCGGGAAAGCTTTTTTAGAGAATTTAAATGTAGTATTCTAGCTAATACAACCACAAGAACAAGACCTATTAAAATCAGAACCAGCGGTGAAATCTTGAGAAAACCGTAGATTATGTACATTAAAAATGCTATTAAAGCAGTGAAAACAGCGTATGGTATTTGCGTATTTACATGGTCCATATGGTCACAACTTGCGAATATCGATGAAAGAACGGTTGTATCAGAAATTGGTGAACAATGGTCTCCGAATATTGAACCTGCGAAAACTGCTCCTGACATAACCGTAACTGACAACCAAGCGTCACCTGTCAGCTTGTAAGCAATTGGAATAGCTATCGGCGTAAGAATTGCCATAGTTCCCCAAGAAGTGCCTGTAGCAAACGAAATAAGTGCACCAACGACAAATATAATCCCTGGAACCAAGGCAAAAGATGTTCCTTCTTTTATTGAGGACACTACAAATCCTGATAAGTCAACGTCTTTTGTCACACTTCCAATAGACCAAGCAAGAACGAGGATAGTACAGGCAAGAAGCATCAATTTGAATCCATCAACTACTGTCTTGAAAGTTTCGGAGATATCCATAAGCTTGAAACCGAGAGCCAAAACGATACCTGTAAACATCATAGCAAATGCTCCCCACAACAAAGCAGTTGCGGCATCGGCATTTCCAAGCTTTTCTATCAGTGTATTACCACCAGCCTTAGCACCTGTGTAATAGAACCCCCAGATTGTCACTCCGATTAAAGCCAAAATAGGAAGGACAAAAGTTATAATCATCGGTCTTTTTTCAATCGGTTCGCCAAGTTCGAAACCTACATCCAATAAAGGCATTGCACCATCACGTTTCGTTTTACCTTCTTTTTGGGCGCGTAACTCTGCTTTCAGCATCGGACCAAAATCCCAGAATGTAAACGCTATAACTCCAACAAATACAACTGTAAAAAGACAGTATAAATTAAACGGAATGCTACCAAAGAATGCAGATAGAGAAGAGATGTCTTTGATATTCGCACTTTCCATACCTTTTTGAATCATTCCAAGTTGGTAAGCTATCCAGTCTGATATGAAAAATGTAGCAACTGGAGCTGAAGTAGAGTCGAGAATATAAGATAACTTTTCTCTAGAGATTTTATGCTCTTCAAAGATATCCCTAGTAACATTACCAACAATAGCAGCATTTACATAGTCGTTGAAGAAGACAATAACACCAAGCAACCATGCCCATACAGTTGCTGACCTCTTCGTTTTAATCTTGGTTCTTGCCCAATCTGCCAACGCTTTACTGCCACCAAGGCGCCAAATAAACGCAATTCCCGCCCCCATTATTAAATTGAAAAGCAAAAGCTTCGCATTCCATTCATCCGCAACCGAACTTGCAATCTTCTCGAGCGAGTAAACAACTGCTGAAAATGGGTTGAAGTTGTTAAGCAGTAAACCGCCAGTTAAAATACCTAAAAAGAGGGACAATATAACGTTCTTTGTAATGAAGCTAAGCACAATCGCTACAAGTGGCGGCAAAATAGACCAAAAAGTTCCAACCATACCAACACCTCCCAAGAATGAAATGGAAAAGAACTCCTTTGGTATTTTCTACATTGTATCAAATCAATGGGAAACTAACCAAAGCAATGTGTGGATTAAAAGGAGACGTAAGAAGATGAAAGATTTCAAAATTCTTTCTTGGAAATGCTTTTCAAAAATTTTTCGATGAACAAGCTCATGTTTTCATAGTGAGTTCCACCCCAGTAGACTTTTCCACACCTTTCACATTTGGCAAATTCGTCAAATGTTTCCTTGACTTTTTCAGGGAGTTGCTCCTGAACACCTTGCTTTGAAACACTTATTAGTTCACCGTTGCATTCCATACACCTTGTAAATGGAGCAAACCAATTTTGAAGGCTGTATCTGAGAGTTACTTCCCTAAGTTGTATTTTCGGGTCATCTGAGCGCAATATGTAGCCATAAGTCACTTCGTTTCTTTTCAAAATACCCCTGTCTCTTGTAAGGATGATAAGATTTTCAGAGAGCGCTTTTGAAACGATTTCATCGTCGTCCACAATCCCGTACTCAGCACTGATTCCAAGCATTCTAAGAAGTCTTGCGAGCTTTCCAAGGTGGATATCCAAAATAAATTTTGGAACACCTTCATATTTTGGGGTTAAAATGTATTCCTTTGGTATATCCAAGTTACACTCTGGATAAACGAAATACATATCACCATTTTCCACAATTTTGTCAAAGACCACAAAGCTTTTCTGGAGCGTTATAAAATACACCTCGGTGTGTGGAACACCGAGGCGCTCTACACAATCCTTTATTGTTTGATTAATTCCGGCGTCTAAGTGTACGTATTGTCTTCCAGCTAAATCTACCAAACTACCAAAAAATCTGATTGTTATTTTGGTTTCCATATATCACGATACCCTCACAATATCGTTAATAAGGGCACCCGTGGATATGTAAGTTATCCTCTTCCCTGTTTCTGATTCGATAAACTTGACAAATTTTTCAAAATTCTTGTCGTCCAAGCTTTTCCAACCATCGAATTCCACGTATTCAACATGAACATTGGAAATCAAGCCTAAATCATAAGGCATATCTATAACTTTGCCATGTTCACTTGTTTTGTATTTGACAGCAACCTTTACCTTTTCCATTCCAACCAAAACATCTGCTTTCGTCATTATCATTTCGTCACAATCGGATATTTCAATCCCGTATCTGAGAAGCGGTAAATCAAGCCATCCACATCGTCTTGGTCTGCCAGTTGTTGCTCCATATTCCTTCCCAGCTTTTCTGAGCTCATCTGCTTCCTTACCAAATAATTCTGTTGGAAACGGACCTTCACCAACCCTTGTCAGGTATGCTTTAAAAACACCTATACGCTTATCGATTTTTATAGGATAACCTAACCCAGCTTCAACACCTGTGACGTTGCAATATGTTCCAGTAACGTAAGGATAGCTACCCATATCAACGTCAAGCAAAACACCTTGAGTTCCTTCAAACAGAACGTTTGAATTATTTAGTTCAGACCTGATTTCGAGTGGAGAAACAATGTAGTCTTTAAGCTTCTCGTATTCTTCAAATATGCAATCGTAATCATCCCATTCTATTGAGTAAAGGTTCTTATACATTTCACTGACAAAACGCAATTTTTCAAACGCAACTTCTTTTTCTTTTAGGTCTATCAATCTCAATCCTATCCTGTGCACCTTGTCGGCATATGCTGGTCCAATGCCTCTTTTTGTCGTTCCAACAGCCTTACTCCCTTTTGAAAGTTCAAGTTTTTCGTCGAGCATCTTGTGAACAGGCAAAACAATATGAGCCAGACTGGAGATTTTCAATCTACCTGAGATATCAAATCCAATCTTTTTTAGTTCTTCTACCTCGTCATTCAAGACCTTCAAATCCACAACAACACCGTTTGCGATATATCCTTTAGTTTTAGTTCTTACGTCAAAGGAAGGTATCAAGTGATGTACCAACTTGAATTCACCGTACTCAACTGTGTGGCCAGCGTTACTACCACCGCTGTATCGAACGACATAATCGAAATCTTTGGAAAGGTATGTTGTTACCTTTCCTTTTCCTTCGTCCCCCCACTGAAGACCGTAGCAGACCGCTTTCATTTCTCTTCATCTCCTCTTCCCGTAAGTTTTGTGAGATTTGTATACAAAAATGGATTTGTTATTCAATCATTCGAATTGTTTAGAACTCGACATGAAAATCTTTGTAATCTTGTGGAGGCAAGATTTCTTCATCGTAATCGGTGATATAACTCCAACCATTTCCTTCCATAACCCTTTTGAAAAGTTCATTTAATTGCTCTGAATTTCCTCCAGCAACAATTGTTACACTTCCATCCATTTCATTCTTCACGTAACCTTTAACACCTATTGCACGTGCTACGTTCTTAACGAAATGTCTAAACCCCACACCTTGGACAATACCACGTACATTCCACTTTTTCCAAATGGTGCCTTCCATAACTTTCACACCACCTTTGTTCCTCTTCACTTTGAAGTATTATAGTTTTTTTCAAAACACGCTTTTTTTATAACACAATTTTTTGAAAATTCAATCTTGAAATATCGGAGTTTTTGTGTATAATTCTTGACAAAGAAAACGCCAATCAAGAAGTAGTGAGAAGGAGCAATTTAAAACAGATGAAAGAAACAAAAAGTTCGAAAGCTCTAACAGTTGATGAATACCAAAGCAAACAAATAAGCATGATGGTTATGATGATGTGGCGTACCGACCGTCCGGTATGCCTGTAGTTTGTTGGAAAGCAAAAGGACGGTCGGGTGAGAAAATCACCCGACCTTTTTTTATACCCAAAGAAAAATTTTCTGGGAGGTGATACTGTGAGCAAAATGGGCGGGGTTGTTGTAGTTAAGTTTGGTGGTTCAAACTTCAAAAACTCTCAAAGCTACTCTGAAGTAATAGCCAAAATCAGAGAAATACTTGAGTTTGAGAAGGAGAAAACGTTAGTTTTGGTTGTAAGTGCTGTTTATGGAGTTACCGATAGATTAGTTAACGCGGTTAACAACTTTCAAAACCTTGATGTTCGAACCTTTTTGCATGAACTTTACGATTTACACGCTTCACTATTAGTAATGAACAATGGCGGAAATTCTCATGAAATAGAAGAAGAACTTAGAGAATTAGAAAACAAAGTCTTTGAACTGGAGAAAATATTCAATGCGGTCAAGTTACTTCACAAGGTGCCTGATTTTGCAAAGGATTTAATCATCAGCTACGGCGAACGTCTTAACGCATATGTATTGCAAAAATTACTGCAAAGAGAAGGTCTTGATTTTGAACTCAGGATGCCGGAAGAGTGGATAATAACCGATGGAAAATTTGGGAATGCATCTGTGCTCCTTGAACCTACAAAACACTTGATTGAAAAACGTTTGGATGATTGGAAAAACAATCATTCCATAGTTCCTGGGTTTTATGGTGTATCGAAAGACGGTGATGTAACTCTCTTGGGACGTGGTGGGAGTGATTACACAGCCACTGTTTTGGCATATGCTTTAGATGCAAATTATGTTGTACTTTTTAAAGATGTCAACGGTTTTCTTAGCGGTGACCCGAAAATTGTCGAAAATCCAATATTGCTTGAAAAACTCAGTTACGATGAACTTGAGGAGCTCTCATATTTTGGTGCGAAGATTGTCCATTCAAATGCAGTGGAACCACTTAAGAACCGTTCAATACCATTGTATGTTTGCAGTTTTTCAGGAAGTTTCAATCTCCAAAAATGCACTTTAGTTTCGAATGAAAAACATCGTTCTGAGAGGTGTGTGAAGAGTGTTTCGTTTACGGATGATGTAGCAATTGTCCAGTTCTTTGGAGCAAATTTGGGACGGGTTCCAGGTGTATTGGGTGAGATTTCAAAAAGTATGGCCCAATTTGGTTTAAATATTAAGTTCGTTATCACATCTCAAACAGCGATAAATCTAATAGTTTCTAAAAAAGACCTTCCGGAAGTTATGAGAGTTGCAGAAACGCTTAGGCTTAGAGAAATAGAGAAAATTTCATATAGAACGGACAAGGCACTCGTGGCAGTTGTAGGTTACGGTTTACTCGATACACATGGTATAGCAGCTAAAGTTTTTGGCGCGCTGTCGAAAGGTGAAATAAACGTTGATATGATTTCCGCAGGTGCTTCCGAAGTTTCGATGTATTTCTTAGTTGATGCTCAGAAAGTAAAGGATGCAGTTAGGATGGTCCACACTGAACTTTTTGGGAAGTGTTAAACAAACCGAAGAAAGGGGGCGATGTAGATGGACAACTTGAGAAGTATAGAGGAAATCAACAAGAAAATTGCCAGAGGAGAAGCGGTTGTCCTTACAGCTGAAGAAGTTGTAAAACTCGCTAAAGAGGAAGGTATCAAGGAAGTTGCAAAAAAAGTGGATGTTGTGACCACGGGAACGTTTGCTCCAATGTGCTCCAGTGGGGCGTTTATAAACTTTGGTCACACGATGCCCCCTATGAGAATGGAAAAGATAAAACTTGCTGGTGTGGAGGTTTACGGCGGATTAGCTGCTGTGGATGGATACATTGGTGCAACGCAAGAATCAGAGTTTGACAAAACGTTTGGTGGCGGGCATGTTATAGAGATGCTTATAAGAGGGGAAAGCCTCTTACTTGAAGCTTACGGAAAAGGCACAGATTGCTATCCAGGAAAGTATTTCAGAGGGTATATCAACAAAAATATGATAAACGATTTCTTCCTCTTCAATCCACGAAACGCCTATCAAAACTACGCTGCAGCTACAAATAGTTCCGATAAGACACTTTATACCTACATGGGTAAGTTGTTGCCAAATTACGGTAATGTGAATTATTCAACATCAGGTGAACTCAGTCCGTTACTTAAAGATCCAAAAATGTTGACAATAGGTATTGGGACAAGGATATTCCTCGGAGGTGCGGTCGGATACGTTGCTTGGTATGGAACGCAGTTCAGAACGCAGGTGAAGGAAAGCGAATATGGTGTTCCTCTTGTTCCGGCACGCACACTTGCACTGATTGGTGATGCTAAGAAAATGGAGCCAAAATTTGTAAAAGGGGCATATTTTAAGAACTACGGAGTGACACTGTTTGTTGGTGTTGGTGTCCCAATACCAATTTTAAATGAAGAGATAGCTTACTATGTCAGTCTTTCTAACGAAGAGCTCTACACAGAGATAAAAGATTACTCCAAGCTGGAAAGACCTACTGTTGGCGTAGTAAGTTACTCACAACTAAAGTCGGGTAAGGTTGAAATAAACGGTAAAGAGGTAAGAACTACATCACTTTCGAGTTTAGAAAAAGCCAGAGAGATAGCCCATATTCTCAAAAAATGGATACTAACAGGTAACTTCTTTTTGACGAATCCATCGGCAAAGCTTGATGAAGAACGAACGCTGAAAAACCTTTCAAAAGTTGAGCAGATCGTTCCTCAATTGGAAAATGAGAAAGTCGAATATGTTATGGGAGTGTTAAATCCAAAAGATAAACTAAACGAACACAAAGAATGTGTCAATTGTGGTGCTTGTGTTTCGGTATGTAGCTATGAAGCACTTTATTGGGAAGAGGATAAGGTGAAATTTGATGAGTCAAAGTGCGTATACTGTATGTTGTGTGTTGATACATGTCCTGTTGGACTGAAATTACCGGATGAAAAGTCAGAGACGAAATTTGAAATGCCTTATTGATGAGTTGAAATCTTGGCGAGGGATGTACATGGAGTTCGAATTCGAGGAAAAAATGCGAAAGAAACACTATGGATATGTTGGGCAAGTTGGCAAATTTCAAGAAATCCAGATGAGTCAAAGGAAGCTTAAAGTCGTCAAAAGGTTTTACAGAGATTACTACTCGGAAAGATTCACAAGATTTTACGTTAGATACAAATACACCGACTTAGCAATAGGCGTCGATAAGTTCAACCTCCAGATGCTCGATGGAGTTTACGATATAGTTAGGAACCACTACAACGAACTTGAGGAATTAAGGGATTTAAGCAGGGAGTTCTTTGAATCTTTCAAACCTGTTGATGTTTCTACGCTTTCAAATATTCCTGACATAGCCATTGTGATGTCCGAGGCGTCTAAATTAGCAGGGGTAGGACCGATGGCTACCGTTGCTGGAACTTTTGCTGAATCAATTGGGAAGTATCTGTTGAAAACACATGGCTGCGATGAGGTTATTGTAGAAAACGGTGGCGACATTTATTTAAACGTTCGAAGAGAGGTAAGGATAGGGATTTTCGCAAATTTTGATAGTGAATTCAACAAACTCTCTATTGTTTTAGGACCTGGCGAATACGGGGTGTGTACTTCTTCTGGGAAGATAGGTCATTCTGTAAGTTTTGGTAATGCTGATGCAGCTTGTGTAATAGCAAGGAGTGCAGCAGTTGCGGATGCTTTCGCAACGAAATATGGCAATTTGATAAAAAGCGAGAAAGATTTTGAAAAGGTCTTGGAACTTGTAAAGAATGATATTGACGAAAAAAGATATATTGTTGGTGTGTTGTTTGTTGTTGAGAATAAACTACTTGTTTACGGAGATGTGAGACTTTCAATTTAATTTGGAGGTGGGGAAGTTGAAAGTTACAGAAATGGTCAGAGAAAAAAGGATTATATCTATAGAGATAATCCCACCAAAACGTGGAGAGGATGTTGAAAATATTTATAGAACCTTGGATAAGCTTATGAACTACGATATTTCCTTTATAAACATTACAAGACATCCTGTCGAAGTAGACTACATTGAATACGAAGGCAGAATTATTAAGGTTCATAAGGTCAAAAGGCCTGGAACAATCGGGTTAACTGCTGCGTTGATGAACAGATACAGAATTGATGTTGTTCCACATCTTGTTTGTGTTGGGATGAGTAAATTTGAAATGGAGGATATGTTGATAGACCTGGATATAATGGGGGTTGATAATGTTTTCGTTATACGTGGTGAAACTGCCTCAAGTGTTGAGAAGTCCAACAAAGGAGATTATAAATACGCAGTTGATTTGGTGGAACAGATAAAAGACCTAAACATGGGAAAATACCTCTACACAGAAGCCAAGCCAACGAATTTTTGTGTAGGGGTGGCAGGATACCCAGAAAAGCATTATGAATCTCCAAACATGGAAACTGATTTGAAATTTCTCAAGCAAAAGGTAGATGCAGGAGCAGATTATATTATCACGCAAATGGTCTTTGATGCGGATATTTATAAAAACTTTGTTGAGCGTTGTCGAAGTATAGGCATAAATGTCCCGATAATTCCTGGGGTAAAGCCTGTAGTTAGCAAAAATTCAGTATTTAACATCCCAAAGAAATTTTTTGTGACCATACCTCAAAGGTTTGTCGAGGCAATTGATAATGCGAAGACAAAGGAAGAAGAATTTAACGTAGGAATACGTTTTACAGTCGAGCTTGTTGAAAAGCTTATCGAATACGGTGCTCCAGGTATACACATTTTTACAATGGGGCGCGGAGAGGAAAGCTGCGAAGTAATTAAGCATACTCAAAGCATACTCAAATGAGAATGAGAAATTTTGAGAACTATCGATTGAATGAGTAAAAGTTCACTCTTGCGGTGCTTAAGATGAGACAGAAAATCACAGAATGAATTCGATTGGTAAAACAATTTGTGATAGAATGTTTTTAACACGTGGTTGAACAACTGTTTATTAATACGAAGGTGGGATGTGGATTGGCTGAGTTCCAAAAGTTTGGTAGACTTTCAAAGATTAGGGAAATAATTCGTGATATATTTTTCGACAATGTGAAGCTCTCTTACGGCTGCACAGAACCTGTTGCCGTTGGGTTATCTGTCGCTGTGGGGAAAGATTATCTGAAGGGTGAATTGAAAAGGTTAGAAATATTAATGGACAGAAACACTTACAAGAACGGTTTGGAAGTTGGGATTCCAGGAACTCATTTACATGGTTTTGAAATTGCAGCGATGCTGGCTTATTTGGTTGGTGATTCAAAACTTGGACTTGAGGTCTTTAAAAACGTGACTGCAGAAATAGTTTCTAAGGCGTATGAGATGAAGGATAAGGTTACTGTGAAATACGAAAACGATGTACGTTTGCACATAAGAACAAAACTTGTAGCAGATAACGAGGTAATTGTTGAGATAACTGATTCTCATGATAATGTTACCAGAATTGTTGTGGATGGAGATGAGATACTCAATACACAATCGAGTGTGAATTTCAAAAAAGAAACAGCAAGAAGTATCACGTTGAAAGAGATATTTGATTATGTGCAAAATCCTGATGAAGATGTCTTAGAGATTGTTAGACAAGCAATTCAATACAATGTTGAGATTTCAAGAATAGGTTTGGATACACAGGGAAATTTTGGAAGAATACTTGAGGGTGTACCACGGTACGTTGCTGCCGGTGTTGACCAAAGAATGAGTGGTGCATTGTTACCCGTGATGACTGTTGCGGGCAGTGGAAACCAAGGGATTTCGTGTATAGTTCCTGTAGTAATTGTTGCAGATGAACTTGGTGTATTGCAAGATAAGAAAGAAAAAGCAGTTTTGCTTAGTATACTTGTTACTATTTACATAAAAGCTTACACAGGAATGTTAACCCCAATATGTGGAGCTGGCAGTATAGCTTCGGCAGGTGCAGCGGCAGGGATTGTGTATCTGAATGATGGAACAGACGAGCAAATCAAGAACTCCATCAACAACGTACTTGCTACATTGTTTGGTATGACGTGCGATGGTGCAAAGAGAAGTTGTGCGCTTAAAGCAAGCATAGGTACTCAGATGGCATTGAACTCAGCCAAGTTGTCTTTGAACGATACAAACATACCTTGCGGAAACGGATTTGCCGCAAAAGATGTGGAAGAAACTATAAGAAGACTGGAACTTCTAACCAATTCTCTTAGAAACTTTGATGAGGATGTTATAAATTTTATAGGACATTGCTAGTGGTTTTTAGCTTTTAAACTTTTCTTCAAATAACTTTTCCACAAGTTTTATATACTCAGAAATCTTTTCAATATGGTTTAGATAATTAAATTCAGAGTCTTTATCACGTGCAGCATATTCGATATCCTTCGCCAGTTCTCCTATTTCTTCAAAACCAAGCGAACGTGCGGAACCTTTGATGCTATGGGCTTCTTGCCGTATTGTTTCAAAATCTCCCGTCGATAGTGCCGCGATTATATTGTTTAGTGAACTTTTCGAAGAGGTAAGAAATGTTTCTAGCAGTTCTTTCCCAAATTCCGGTGTCAGGTCGTATTCTTTTTCAGCTTTTGCCAGTTCTTCCGTTAGTTTTGATATATCGTTTGCAATTTCTTCAGCTTGTTCTTTTTCCTCAGGCTTAGCTTTTCTTTTTGTCGTTTCAGAAATTGATGATTCAACTTTTATAGTCTCTGCCTTCTCGGCTAGGTGGCTACAGTACGTCGCAAGAACGCGTGCTATTTCTTCAACCTTTATTGGTTTGACAACGTAATCGTTCATCCCGGATGCCAGAACCTCATCTTTGATGTTTTTCATAGCGTGCGCAGTTAAGGCCACTATCGGAACATCAAGATTGAACTGCCTTATCCTTTTGGTGGCTTCTATTCCGTCCATTTCTGGCATGAGTATGTCCATGAAGATTAAATCATAGTTGTTCTTTAGAGATTTTTCAACAGCCTCTCTTCCGTTGAATGCAAATTCAGGTTCTATTCCGAATTTTTTGAGTATCTCGGAAATGAGCAGTCTGTTTACTTCGTAGTCTTCAGCTACCAAAACCTTCGCTCTGTACCTTTTTATTTCAGAAGTTTTCTTCGCGTCTTTTGTAGTTTTGGCTACGCACTTTTTCAGCTTTAGAGTGAAGTAGAACTTGCTCCCTTTGCCTTCTTCACTTTCAACGTTGATTTTTGAGCCCATTAGTTCTACCAGTTGTTTACTAATTGACAACCCAAGTCCAGTTCCACCGTATTTTCTAGTTATTGAAACATCAGATTGCTCAAATGGTTCAAATATTTTTTCAATCTTTTCCTTTGGAATTCCTATACCTGTATCTCTTACTGAGAAGTTTATATATTGGTGTTCCTCGTCTTCTCCTACCTTTTCAATTTGAACAGACACTATCCCACCTGCAGGGGTAAATTTGATCGCGTTGTTAATCAGATTGAACAGCACCTGCTGGAGCCTGACAGGATCAAAAACTAAGCAGTCTGAAATATTGTCGTCAATAAAAATATTATAGCCAATGTTTTTCTCTCGTGCTTTTGCTTCATACAACAGAAGAGAGCTTTGAAGTTCGGCTTTTAGGTTAGATTCAACGAACTCAAGTTGTAATCTACCACTTTCGATTTTTGCTAAGTCTAAGATATCGTTTATAACTCCAAGCAAGACCTCTGTAGACTTTAGTATGGTTGATAAATATTTTCTTTGTTTTTCATCTAAATTCGTTTCCGCTAGTAGGTTTGCAAACCCTACAATACCATTCAAAGGTGTTCTGATTTCGTGACTCATGTTCGCCAAGAAGTTACTTTTTGCCTTACTTGCTTCTTCTGCAGCTTTCCTTGCCGATATCAGTTCCTGTTCATATCGTTTTTTCGCTTCAACGTTCGCAATTAATGAAGCTAAGAGTTTGAATATATTTTTCTCAATAGGATGCCAATCTCTAAGTTCTTTAGTTGCTGCACTTATAAAACCCGATACTTCGTTCTCTAGTATTATTGGAGTGATAAGTGCACAATGATGTTCTCCAAGTATCTTTATTATCTCTTCGTTTTTTGTTGCATCTTTTGTAATTGAAAACTGCTTACCTTGCGTTAGTTTTTCTAGTTCCGGTCCTTTTACTTTTTCCACATCGAAAGTGATTGTTGATGTTTCATTCGGATTTTCAGAATAAAACCAAGAACTAATGGATACAAAAGACCCCGCGTCTTTGATAAACCTGTAAACACGTAGTCTCGAAATGTTTAGCTCTTTGGCAACAAGTTCAACAGCTTTCGAAATCTCTTCATCAAGCCTTTCAATAGGAAGGTTTATGAAGTTGATGGCTAAGTTTATGATGATTTGCTGATACTTTGCAAGCTTTCTAATGACTTCCTGTGCAATTTTCTGTTTGGTGATATCTTTTTGAATAGAAAGTATACCTCTTTTTCCATTTGGCAAGGTGATGCTCGTTTCGTAGAGCTCAAGATATCTAATTTCTCCGTGCTTTCCTAAGTTTCTTACTGTATGCACCAGGGTCTTTCCGGAAAGTATCTCTTGAATGTTCTTTTTAATCCTTTCGTCATCTTCTTTTGGTGCAAGAATTCTGACATTTTTACCAACCAGTTCCTCTTTGGACCTTCCGTTTATTTTGCAAAATTCTGGGTTTACGTCGATAATGTTACCTTCCTCATCTTCGATAAGTATACCAACAGGAGCAAATTCAAACAGAGTTTTGTAACGTTCGTTTTCTAACATTCTTTCTTGTTCTGAGAGTTTTACATCGGTTATGTCGTGGAAGAATACAACCTTCCCTTTCTCATTACCTTTTTTATCTCTCAATGGGTTAGTCCATACTTCGAAATAATGTTCAAACCTTTTGATAACGCCTTTACCATGTTTTATAACTTCCAAGCATTCTTCACTAAGTATGTTCTTGGCTGGCTGGTATAAAATATCATTTTTTCCAAGTAGGTTATTAACATAATTTTCAAAAGTTGGGTTAGCACTGATTATATAACCATCTTTATCGAGAACAACTATCAAGTCTTTGGATGAGTCGTAAACGATATTTTTTATCTCAATCTCTAAATCAAAGCCGTGTAACTTTTGCGCTTCGAAGAGTATGATGATAATACTTATCATCAACCCGAAAGGTAGCAAATCTACAGGCAGGTTGAGGAAGATATAAAGAGCACTTGCAGTAATTGGGATGATAACTGCAGCAAGTAAGTGGATTATTGTAACTTTTCGAAAAACTGTTTTGTATCTATTAGCCATTTTTAAAAGCAGGTAATAACCTATGAACGAAATAGTATAACCGTAAAATACTTGCAAGTAATAGAAAGGTCCTCTCAATATATAATTTCCTTCGACGACGTAACCTTTTAAAAAAAGATTGTGCAATTCGTTTGTCCAAACGAGAATGGTTGAAATAACAGGAAGAATGAAGAGTATTGCAATTTCCTTTCTTGCGACCTTTCTTCCTGAGAAGGTCGAAACAAAGAAATACCAGAGCACAGGGATATACGGAATAGCAAAATACTGCATTTTATACCAAGAAAAGGCAAGTGAGATATCTCCGGAGAGTAAATTAAGTAATTCCATAGCATAGCCAAATGAATAAAATCCTACAGCAAATGATGTGAGCGCACCTATTATGGAGATTGGTTTGTTTCGATACCGTAGAAACACTGCTATTGCCTGCAATGAGATTATCGAATTGTATAACAGCAGGAAAACGAAGACTATAGAAATTTTAAACACTTGTATCACGCTCCTTTTTCCAGATGACTTTTCTGATATATTAACATAGTGAATTTGTGTTAAAATTAAAATTACAAAAAAATCAAAACAATCATTTTCTTCTTGTCTATGCTAAAATATAAAGTGGGAGACTGTCTAATAACCAAACTGTTGCGTAGTGAATATGCGGGGGTGTTTTAATTGCAAGAGCTTCTGAAAGGGATACTTGCATTGAGTATAGGTAATGTTGTCATGATAGGAATAGGAACTTTTTTAATATACCTCGCCATCTCAAAAGAATATGAACCAGCGCTATTAATTCCCATAGGTTTTTCTACAATATTGGTGAATATTCCTTTCTCTTCTGCCATCGACCAATGGGTGAGTGGAGTTTTACATCGTGGTGTTTTGAGTATATTCTTCGACATAGGTATTATAACAGAAATCTTTCCACTTTTGATATTTATCGCAGTAGGTGCAATGATCGATTTTGGACCTTTGCTTGAACATCCTATAATGTTCCTCTTTGGTGCGGCTGCTCAGTTTGGTATATTCGCAACGATGGTTGTAGCAACGCTTTTGGGGTTTGACATAAAGCAGGCAGCTTCCATAGGCATAATTGGTTCTGCGGACGGACCAACTTCAATTTACGTTGCGGGAAGATTCGCAAAAGACCTGCTCGGTCCAATCTCGGTAGCAGCCTATTCTTATATGTCTCTTGTCCCGATAATACAGCCACCAGTTATTAAAGCTTTAACTAACAAGGAAGAAAGAAGAATAAAGATGGCACCGAAGAGTTTAAAAGTGAATAAAACCGCCAGGATTATTTTTCCTATTTTAGTTACCATTATTGCAAGCTTAATTGCTCCAAGCGCAGCGGCATTGATAGGTTTTTTGATGTTTGGAAATCTTTTAAGAGAGTGCGGAGTCTTAAGCTCAATTTCAAAAACAGCTCAAACAGAACTTGCAAATATCGTCACAATTCTTTTAGGGTTGTCTATAGGTTCAACGATGACGGCTGATAAATTCCTACAACCAAGGACACTTTACATACTGCTTTTGGGTGTTGTTGCTTTTGTTTTTGATACCGCTGGTGGCGTATTGTTTGCAAAGTTCCTAAATCTCTTCCTCAAGAACAAAATCAATCCCATGCTAGGAGCGGCTGGAATTTCTGCGTTCCCGATGTCTGCACGGGTTATTCACCAGTTGGGTAGGAAAGAGGATCCAACAAATTACTTACTAATGTATGCTGTTGGAGCAAATGTTGCCGGTCAGATAGGTTCAGTACTTGCTGGTGGAATACTGATAGCACTCATAGGGAATTTGTAAAATGTTAAAATGTTGACGGAGATGAGAGAGTATGGCGAATGTAAACTTCCTGCTAGCGTTAAAAATAGGTATCACCGGATATTTAGTTCTAATCGGTATACTTCTTTTGTTCTACGTTTTGCTAACAGGTTTTGTGAAGTTTTTTACTAGGAGTGATAAGAATGGCTCGGAAAAAGGTGATGGAAAAACTGCAGAATGAAATCAAAAATATGGTTTTCCTATTCAGCGAGCATCTTTTGAGTATAACTACAAACAGGGAGACTAGCCTCAAAAGAAGAGACTTTGAACAGCTACTTAAGATAGCTGTTGATAATCTCAGCTTTGTTCATAGCGGAAGCGTTCTATGGAAGGATAAAGATGAGACATTTTCCTATTTGGCGGTTTATAACCACGACTACGACATTCTAAAGAATATTAAATTTTCGCAGAAGGAAATGGTTATGAGAAGATTCAAGCGTGTGTATATAATTAAACGAAGAAGTGTTGATTTAATCAAAGAGCTTGCAAGAAAACTGAACGAAGATGAGGAACTTATTCAACAAAAAGCACGAAGTATTGATAACATAAAGGCTTTTATATCTATACCTATAATATCACAAAGAAAAATCGTGGGTTTCTTCAACTTGGACACTTGGGAAGATGAAAATATATTCGAAGAAGTTGATTTTCAAAATGCTGCTGAGGTAATAGGAAATTTACTTTCCACCGTCGTTGAGAAATTTGAGTTAATAGAGGCTATAAAAACAAAGAATGCAGAAATCGACAGAGTGAACCTTTTTGATAAATTAACTTACCTACCCAATTTGAAGAATGTAGCTATTTACTTCGATAAGTATTCTGAAATAACTAAGCGAATCCCGGTTAAGTTGTATATGATGCTTCTGGATGTAAAGGAGTTTGAGAAGATAAATAAAGTCTACGGATATGAATTCGGGGACGATTTGTTAGTTAGACTATCGAAAATTATTACAAAATCATGCAGAAAAAGTGATGTAATTGGTAGAACCAACAGTGATGAATTTGTAATACTCACCCTTTCAAAAGAAAATCCTTTAGCATTAAAGAAGAGACTCGAAGAAAAGATTTCAAACTTGGCTTCAAACTTAGGAATAGGCTTAGAAGTTCAAATAAGCATAGCTGAATATGGAACAGATGGAAAGGACTTGAACACGCTTATTTCAAAAGCTCAAGAAAAACTTTACCAAAAACGTGTTTTTGCTGCATACTAGCATAAAAGGGCGATTTTAACCTTAAATCGGAGGTGAAAGAATGGGTAAAAGGGATGACATAAACAAAGAACAGCATAGCCAAGAAACCGTAAGAAATTCTGAACATTTTGAACATTACTACGTTGAAGAACCCCAAACTCCTTTAAAAGTTAGAGAAGTCCAGCTTAAACTGAAGAATGGGCACATTTATTCTTTTAAAAGTCCTTCAGGAGTTTACTCGTTTGGAGATGTTGATAAAGCTACACAGATACTTATCAATCATCATGCGCCAGTCAGTGGGAAGGTTTTAGACATAGGTTGTGGATACGGTGTAATAGGTATTGTTTTGAAGAAAGAAAATCCTACCATCGAAATTTTCATGTCTGACATCAACAAAAGGGCTGTTGAATTCGCAAAAATAAATGCAAAAGATAACAACATCGATGCTGATATAAGGCAGGGGAATTTATACGAGCCTTGGAATGGGATGCTTTTTGACCATATTATCGCTAATCCACCAATTGTTGCTGGTAAGAAAGTGTGGATGGAGTTAATTACCGGAGCGTATGAACATCTAAAGCCAGGAGGAACACTCCAGTTAGTTGCGTATCACAACAAAGGTGGCGAAAGGATAAGGAACTTCATGAAAGAAGTTTTTGGCAACGCCGAGGATATCTGGAAAGAGGGCGGTATTCGAATTTATCTATCGCGAAAAGATTAAATAATTTAGATTTTAGATGTAGGTGAGTGAATAGGTGTGCTCATAGAACTAAAGAACGTTTCTGTTATTTTTGAAGAGAAAACAGATGTTGAAAAGGTGGCACTTAAAGACATAAATCTGTCTTTTTCAACAGATGAAAGCATCTTACTAATTGGTAATACAGGCTCCGGAAAGACAACGCTTATATATTTGCTGGACTTACTTATAAAGCCTTCTAAGGGTTTTTTACTCTACGACGGCAAGGACCCTTTCTTTTACCCGTACGAGTTCCGTAAAAGATTCGGGGTGGCTTTCCAGATACCGGAAAGACAGTTTTTTAGCGAAACTGTTGAAGAGGAAATTACTTACGCTGCAAAGAATTTTGGTGTTCCATTCACTCAAGAAGATATTGAGAAAGTGCTTGAACTTGTGGGGTTAAGAAAAAATGTACTTAAAGAATCTCCTTTCAAGTTATCTGGTGGCGAGCAGAGAAAAGTAGCAATAGCATCCATTTTGTTACATAAACCGGAATTCCTTATATTTGATGAACCAACTGCGGGATTAGATTTGAAAGGCGTGCTTGCGATTAGAGAAATTCTAAAGAAATTCAAAAACAGTGGTAATGGGTTTCTTGTGGCAACTCATGAACCGGAGTTGTTTGAAGATTTGTGCGACAGAAAAATAGTCTTGAAAAGTGGTTTTGTTTTGGAAGATGTGAGGTTATCAGTAGCCCATACTTAAAAGGGCAGGTGGTTCGTTTGGTATTTGAGTATAAAGGTATAGATCGAAGTGGAAAAAAGCTGAAAGGAATCGTTCAAGCAGATAGTATAAAAGAAGCATTGGACAAACTTAAAGAGCAAGGCATTTTGGTCACCGATATTGTGGAAAAAAGTGAAAAAAGAGCATCCGAAGGGCGTGTCTCAACTGGACGCAATGTAGCTAAAAAAAGAACAGTCTTCCAAGTGAAATTGAAAGATGTCGTTCTTTTCGCAAGACAGTTAGAAACAATGATAAGTGCAGGTTTGAGACTTGTGGATGCAATAATGACACTTTCAGAACAAGAGGTGTTTTCAAAAAAATTCAGGAATATACTTAGAGAAGTTGCAGCTGATATGAAAGGCGGTATGTCCTTTTCCGATGCACTTGAAAGACAAGGAGTGTTTGACTCTATCTTTATAAACATGG
Organism: uncultured Fervidobacterium sp.; assembly: GCA_964452455.1. Lineage (GTDB taxonomy): Bacteria > Thermotogota > Thermotogae > Thermotogales > Fervidobacteriaceae > Fervidobacterium. The sequence continues at coordinate 18,432 of CAYVMA010000028.1, forward strand.
TGCGTGCAGGTGAAGAAGGCGGTGTATTAGATGTTACTATGAAGAAAATCGCAAATTATTACGAAGGAATGAACAGGCTAAGAGAACAAGTAAAATCATCTATGGCGTATCCATTGTTTATCCTAGGTTTTGCTGTAGCCGTCGTTATCGTAATTTCCGTTTTCATTTTACCTAAGCTTATCTCCGTATTTGGTACAACGCCCCAAGGAGGGGTTTTGGGAATGCTTATGAAGTTGAACTACATCTTCACCAAAAAGTGGTACATACTATTGCCTATTGTTGTAGCAATTGGCGTCGGATTGAAATTCTTCCTAGACACAGTTTACGGTGCGTATTTGAAAGAATTCATAGGAGGATTAATTCCGCCGATAAGAAGGTTGAGACTCAAAATGGCTAACGAAAGATTTACAAGAACACTCGGAGTTCTCATCGGAAGTGGAGTTCCAATGGTTAATGCGTTAGATATGGCTGCTAAGGCTTCTAACAATCCGAGGTTTATGGCAATAATGTCCAAGGTTATTGAAGAAGTCAAAGCAGGGAGTAACTTAAAAGATAGTCTGAAACGAACAGGTATCTTTCCACAAATTGTGTACGAAATGGTTGGGACCGGTGAACAAACTGGTAAACTCGATGCTGTCATGGAAAAGGTTGCCGACTTCTATGAAGAAGAAATCCTGGCTGATACAAAGAAGCTCGTGAGTCTTATCGAACCGATGATGATTGCGTTCGTTGGTTTGTTTATTGCTTTCATTGCTTTTACAATGTACTCAACGATATTCCAAATGCAAGGTCAGTTTGGACGATAAATACTTCAAAATCTTGTGAAGGTGGTTGAGGTTGAACCTAATTGAACTGATGGTTGTGCTACTTATTCTAGGGTCTGTTTTTGTTGCTTTTTCTTTTAGACTTGTGAAAATGGCCAATATTGATTTCACAAAAGACTATGTAGAAACTGCTGTTTATGCAGGTTTGTGGAAATCACAACTGTACAAAGATTACAAAATCAACAATTACTGTCGAATAGTTACTGTGGATATGGTAGAGTTTTACAAATCTTCTGAAAGCTGTCTTTCAGGCCTTGTGGTTAACTCTTTCAGATGGGCAAAAGGTGGGACATACTCAGGAGTAGCGGTTGAACCTATCCTTTTTAAAGTTTCAGGTGGTGAAAAATAATTTGGGCATATTTTCCTACGGAGTGGTAACATACAATCTAAACGATGGACAAATCAACACAACGATTGCAAATTATCGTGGGGGAAAGCTGAGGATAAAAAACTATTATCCTCAGTTTGTTCTTGCTGATCCTGAAGACATAACGGTAATAAACATACCGTGGGATATTATACAAATGACATTCTTGGAGTTACCACCAACAAAAAAAGAAAGAGATCGCATAAGAGCTGCTGAGTTAGAAATCAGGCGAATTTACAATCTCAGTGAAGATCTAATCATATCTTGTATACCTTCCGCTTTCGGTAAATGTCTTGTATTCTTTTTGAAAAAATCTGATTTCTTCAGATTCCTTAGTTCATACAATATCGATTTTATACCAGACGTGGCTTATCCAAACATTCTTGCTGAACTCTTGATAGTAAAAAAATTCCCTGGAAGATGGGTTTACGTTGTGCTGGGCGAGCACACTTCAGGTATTGTAATTATGAATAGAGAGCACATTCTGAACGTGAGAATGATTGATTTGTCTTTGAACGAGATTAATCATATTGTCAAAGAAGAGACAGGATTTGAAATCTTCGAAATAGAGAACAGTGGTAATGAGGAACTGATAGGACAAGCCAAGAAGATAGTTGATAGCATAACCTATGACATACTGGGAATAATAGGTAGGGAAGTAATTATCTCGATTAACACCACAGAACAAGAAAAACTTAGCATAGAAATGGTCGATGGAATCTCCTTGGTATGTCGTTCGAGTATTATTAAAGAAGCCATTTTATCTGCTGAGTTTGATTTCAAGTCAAAACTTTCCGAGGCAATACTTACACTCCGTCCACATCCACAACTAAGCTTGGCAGAACTGGGGCTACTTTACAGGGGGGGATTAGAGCTTGGAAAAGTTAAATCTATCACCTGGTAAGAAGAGGGTTTTGAAATTCAGTACCTTTCTAGTGATTTTGGTTATATCACTCTCTCCAGCCATATCTTTCCTTTCAGCATCTTATTTTATTAAGGAAAGGAAAGTTTCAAAGTTGTTGATTAGTTACCCAGAAGTTTTTAATAACATTTCAAGCCCTAACTTGAAAAACTTGGATATTCAAGTAGAAAGTTTGCTATCCTCTTTGAAAAACAGAGAAACGCAGCTGAGGATGGCAAATAATGAGATAAAGAAATATATAATCGAGGCATATAAAAGCACGTATTTCTTGAGGTATTTTTTCAGTTATGTGTCTAACAGTGAGAATTCCTATTTTCTAACTAATACTATCTACGATGGTGAAAGGTTCTATTTAGATTTTTACGAATATGGTGTTGAGACTAGAATTAGTACCTCGACGATATACAAAGACCTGGCACGATTTTACAGTGATGTTTTAGTATCCTTACTTGAAGAAAGGAATTTTCTAGGAAACATTAAATACTTCCATTACGTGTGGGAGGGCAAGAAATGATACTAATTCCAAGGAAAGCAGGAGTACTAATTTCGCTTCTAGCATTGATTTTGTCTCTCGCACTTAGCTTCGTTTATTTTTCAAAAGAAACTTATGTTTATCTTTCCAAACTTGAGCAAAAGTTTTCACAAGTGAGGCAGATCTACCGAAATATATCACAGCTAGAGCAAGAAGGTAAACAACTAGAGAAGATAAGGGCATCTGTTTATGCTATTCAAGGAGCTTATGCCAAAGATGGGATAGAACCGGAACGACTCAAAGAGAGATTGGAAGAATTCTTATCAGGCAAAATTCTGCTAACAGACTACATTATTATAACTTCTTCTGTCAGCGAACCTATTCACTTCAAGAAAGTTCCTATTACTTATACGCTAATAATACGAGGCACTGAGTAACATTCTTGAAAGTGGGGAATAAGAATGGCATTGAATAAACGCACGATAATATTACTAATATTCGCTATACTGATTTGGGTTGTTGCTATTTTTGTACTATACGTAAATTATGGCTCTAAAAAGCCTGTTTCTCCATCTTCGTCGTCTTCGTCAGGTTCGCAAATAGCTGATAGTAGTACACAAACAACAACTCCGCCAACAACAAGTGTTGAGACAAGTACGTCAGTTCCTCCCCAATTAACTCTCAAAGAGTTGGAGACTATAGTTGAAGCTGAGATAAATGTTCCTGACGTATTTTATCCGTACTATGTTGATACTGAATCACTTAATGTAGGTATCTCTCGGCTCGCTGAAACAGAAAGTTCTTCAAGGAATCAAACTACACCTTCCGTTTCGAAAGTTTCGCAACCACAAATAGAAGATATAACCTCTGATAATAATCACTATAACGGATACTTGGAATTTGAAGAAGGAGGAACAAAGGTAACAAAATTGTATATTACAATAGATGGGGAAACAAAAGCCTGGTATAGTGATGAACTTGTAGCTGGAAGATATAAAGTTGTGAAAATAGAAAATAAGTTCTTGTTGGTCCTCGATACCGTTGATGGTAAAATTAAGAAAATAGGAATGATGCAGTAGGAGATGTAAGAACCACGTAGTAACATAATTTATTCCTCGGCAAGTTTCATTCGTCTTAATACAGACTTGAAAATTTAGGGGGGATACATTTGGTCAGAAAAAAACTAGGTTCTTTGGTTATTTTTCTCATTTTTCTGAGTACCTCTTTTTTGTTTGCAGAGCTAGAAGATGTGACATATGTTAAAACTTCAACTGACTTAGTTGTAATTGCATCATTTACGAAAGTTCCATCAGTTCAATACTACTCAAGAAACGGTAGCCAGACCGTTCATTTCTTTGTGATAAATGACACTTGCAAGGGAGCAATTTATCTGCCAGTGGCCTCAGAAAGTGTAGAGGGCGTTCAAGTGGTTCCATATAGTGATGCTATAAACTTATTTGTCTACACCTTAACCCCTGTTAATGTAACTTATGATGTCACAGGCTCAAAACTTTACATAAGAGTGCCCAAAAGTTTCTCTTCAAAGCGAATAACTGCTAATTTTGCTAACGTGAAGAGTGAAATCCTAATTAAAGATCTTGCCGATTATTTTGGAATAAACCTCATTCTATATGACAGTGCTAAAGGAAAGTTGGTGAATGTTAGAGCGCAGAACTCCACATTTGAGCAAATTTTGAGGAATATCTTGACCCTGACAGGACTTTCTTATGCATATTCTGAGGATAAGACTTTATACATTGGTTTGAAAGAAGATATTGAGAAGACTTTTGCAGCTAATTTCGGGATTTCTGGTGAAAAAGTTTCAGCCGAAGTTTTGAGTGATATTTTTGCCGGGAGTATGTACACCTCATCAAAGACAGATAAGTCTAAATTATTTACTTATGGTGGTGTTAGCGAGTACAAAACGATTGCATCAGCTATAGCTATTGCTGCAGGTACAGTAAGTAAGAAGACAGAGTCAACGATCACTTGGAATTATGTTCCTTATACAGCCAATGATAAAGATGTTGAAGAACTTTTGGGAAAGCTGAAAAAGATATATAACTTTGACTTTGTAGTCCTTTCTGAGATGAAACAAGTAGCTCTTACCGGTCCTGACGCAGATAAAATTCCCAATTTCATAAAAGCGTTGAAAACCGAGCCTAAAACAACAGAAGCTCAACCTAAAGTTTTGGAAAAAGAATCAGAGACTAGTCCTTTATCAACAGTCGGGGGAGGTGTTACTCCCAGTGCCCAAACTCAAACGACTGGAAAGGTGGTTACTAAACCGACAACTCCTGGACAATACAAAGCCTTCATTTTCGAATATCCTCAGCGAGTAGCGGAATTTCTGAAATTGCTTTACAAAGATATTAATGTACAGGTGATAGGTGATAAAATCTACGTCAGCTCAGAATATGAGAACTTTGTGAAAAGTATCCTACAAGAGACAATCATTGTAAATCCTTGGAAGGTTACTTTTTCAGATATCTCCGAAGACGTTGTAAAGAAGGCTTTAGAGTATATGGGAATTCCAGAGTCCAGCTATGTTCTTAAGACGCTTAATGATACTGTTTACCTAACACTGTTCGTCAGTGAGAAAAAGTATCAGGATTTCTTACAATTTGTGGATTTAATGAGTACTACGACCGCTACCCTTAACGTAGATGACGAGATTTTGAAATTTTTCAATGTTAATGTTGTTCAGTCCTTTTCAGATGGCTCAAAGCTAATCAAAGGTAAAATAAAAGAAATAGAAAGACTAAAAAATGCTTTGAAAGAAGACATGTCTACTGTTATTTTAAAAGCAGAACCGTCAGACCCATCCAAAGATGTGATGGCTAAACTTACGGGGTACAATGTTGAACTTACTGCTGACGGATATTGGGTTTTCATAGTTCCAAAAAAGGATGCTGCAAAGGTTAAAGAGGATGTCGAGGAAATAAGGAAGAATTACGGCAAGAAGGTAGCTATACTTGGTGGTAAATTTGATAAAAATGCGATAGAAGTTACCAAAAGGCTTTACGATGTGGAAATCTACGAGTTATACGATAAATTACTTATCTACGGTTCTCAAAGTGAAAGTGCAAAAGAGTTTCTTAGCAAGTTAAGTATCGAAAATTTTGTTGTCCCAATTCAAATTCCAGTGACCAGTTCACATATTGATTACGTCAAGAAACTCTACAACGTTGACGTTAGTTACTTCTCCGATTTAAACAAGGTCGTTGTATCAGGAACCATGGAAAATGCACTAAGGGCTGCTGCATATTTGAAATCACTTACTGCGCAATCCGATTTGGAGTTATTGAAAATTTCAGGTTCTTTGAAAAAAGAGGATTTAGATAAGCTTACCGAACTTATGGAACTAAATTTGAAAATAGAGGTTGTAGGCGATAATATTTATCTAAAGGGAAGCAAGGAAGATATGGAAAAATTAGTTAAAGAAATCAACAACTTGACTATGTCACCGGGAATGATTTACGATGTTATTAGTTACGATGAAAGTTTGGACGAAGTTTTGAGAAAACTGTACAACGTGCAAACTTACAAAATAAAATCAGGATACATAGTTTACGGTACAAAAGAACAAATACAAAGTATAAAGGCATTTTTGGAGCAGGTCAAACTAGAGGAAATCAAGATTCTCAGCACACAAATTGAGGAAAACTACTTGGGGATAATAATAGATATTTATGACAGTTCGGTCAGATATTACAAAATAGGGGATAAAGTATACTTAATTGGTAAAAAAGAAAGCCTCGATAAGATAGCAGAAGAGGTAAATGTCTTTGAAAAAGAAAAAGGTTCACTGTTAATAGAAACCATCAGATTAGGTGACAACGTGAAACTTGAAGATGTAACAAAACTTCGTGACATATTGAGTTTGAAGGTAGAAGCTATACGGGTTGGGGATGCACTGTACTTAAAAGGTAAGCAAGATGAGATTGCTAAGTTAAAGTCAGAGATAGAAAGACTTACCCAATCACCCGAACGTAAGTATGAATTAATTAACTATGACGAAATTTTAGATAGCGTTGTAAAAGAGCTCTATGGGGTAAAGACTTACAAAGTAAAAACTGGATATATAGTCTA
>CAYVMA010000029.1:0-37439 GCA_964452455.1 uncultured Fervidobacterium sp.
ATTTCTTCAATCTCTTTTTCGATTTTACCCTTTTCACCAACTAACTTTTCAAGTTCCTCTTGGAGTGTCTTTAGTCTAACCTTTCTTGCTATCAGCGAGTTTGAATAGTCTTCCTTTGCTTTTCCACCACTTATTGCCCCTCGTCCTGAGATAAGTTCACCATCGAGCGTAACAATCCTTGACCTGATTTCATACTTTTTCTTTATCTCTATTGCGCAGTCGATATCTTTGACAATTATATCGTTGCCAAATAGATAAAGTGGTAAGTTCTTGTATTCTGCTGATACATTTACAAGACTTGCGGCATATCCAATGAATCCTGGCTCGTGTTCTATACCTTTAATAGGCGAAAATGAAGCATCTATAAGATCCAAGGGTATGAAAGTGGCACGACCATATTCACTCGCTTTTAAGAACTCGATTATTTGTTTTGCATCTTCTGCGGTCTTTACAACAACGTGTTGGACCGCTCCACCCAAAAGCGTTTCGTAAGCTGTAGAGAGCGATTTATCAAAGTCAATAAGATTTGCGACAACATCTATGAGTCCTTTAAATATGTCTTTGTTTTCGAATATCTTCCTTATCGAATACCCAAATCCTTGATACTCGGAAATTTGCTTATTCAAAACATCGATTTCTGCTTGTATCTCTTTCTGCCTTCGCACAATCGCATCAAGCTGTTGAGTTTTCAATTCTTTACTTTGATTGTACTCTTCCAGTGAACTTTTGACAACTTCCAATTCCTTCACAAGTTCGTTCTCTTTCTCAACAATTTCAAGCAAATGCTTCTCAAGGTCGTTTATCTCTTCCTCCAGCTCTTGCTTTCTTGTCTCCTTGGACATTCTCTGGCTCTGAATCATTTCAAGTCGGTGCTTGATATCTTGGTTTGTCTCGGTCAATCGGACTATCTCGTTGTGGATTTTTGCAAGGCTTTTTTCTATCTCCTCGTATTCTTGTTTCTTTTTAAGTATCTCTTTTTCTTGCTCAGAATACTGCGTGTATATTTCGCTCTTTTCTTTTTCGAGTTTTGAGAGTTCGAACTCTTTCTCGTTTATCTCTTCCGTAATTTTCGAGACGATGAGTTTTATTTCCTCGTATCTGTTTTTCAGCGAATTCGCCTCATCGGTCAACATATCAAGACGTGTTGTCGTCTCAATATACTTGCTCTCAAGCTCGTTGAGTTTCTTTGTAAATTTCTCTCTAATCTCCCTGAGTTGGTCTTCTCGTATCTTGAACTCTTCCAAAGTTTTTGTGTAACTTTCCATTTCCACGTCTATCTGGTTGAATTCTTCACGGAGAGTAGACCAATTCATTTCAAGCTGTGCAAGCTGCTTTAGCTTTTCTTTCAAAGAGACGTTCAACTCATTGTAATAACTTTCCATATCAGCAAGCTTTTGAGTTTCTAAACGGTAGACCCCTCCGTAATATTCTTTCTTCACATTTTCTAATTCCTGAGAATATTCAAGATATCTTTCTGCCCTTTTTGCTTTCAGGTAAAGTGATTTTCTGTTTTTATCAACTTCAAAAAGTACATCCGTTATCCTACTAAGATTGATTTGAGTTGTCTCAAGCTTTGCCAGTGCTTCTTTCTTCTTTTCTCGATAGATACCAATTCCAGCAATCTCTTCTATTATTGTGCGCAAACTTTCGGGCGTAGCCGATACTATCTTATCAATTTGACCTTGACCAATAATAGAATACGGGTTTTTCCCAAACCCGTGTGCCATCAGTAGCTCTCTCAAATCTTTAAGCCTTACTTCATCTCCGTTGAGCAGATACCTACTAGTCCCATCACGTGATAATTCCCTTCCAATAGAGAGTTTATTTCCGTTGTCTTCAAAAACAAGTTCCACGTAAGCATACTGTGCTGGTGGTCTTTTTTCATTTCCCCAAAACACAACATCTTCGCGCTCTTGTGCACGGATTTCTTTCATAGATTGTTCGCCGAGCACCCAACGTATCGCATCAACTACGTTTGATTTTCCAGAACCGTTGGGACCAACAACAACCGTTACTCTATCTGATACCTCCAATCGAACAGGATCAGCGAACGATTTGAAACCTTTTATAAAAATCTCCTTTAATACCACCGACCACCCTCCCCATTCTTAGGGACCGTTCTGCCTCTTATCATCGGTATCACCGATACCATCGATATTACTGAACACTCAAAATTTTTATTATCTCTTGTGATACATTGTATATATCCCCTGCACCGACGAACATATAGACTGCTCCATCTTCGAATTTCAGGTTTTTCAATTCATCCAACTGCTCTATAAAAATTGCCCTGGGGATACTTTCCACAATTTTTCTTGCGCTCACTCCGTTTTTACTCTCAAATGCCCCATAAACTTCTGTGACGTATATTTCATCAGCTAACTGTAGAACTTTGCTGAAACGCTCAACTTCCCTTTTTAGCCTTGTATAACGGTGTGGTTGGAATATGACCACGACTTTTCTGTCAGGATAAACCTCTTTTGCTGTTTTTAAGAGGACTTCAACCTCTTCCGCTGTGTGAGCATAATCATCCACGATTGTAAGTTTTCTACTCGGGCTATCGTAACTTACGTTGAACCTTCTGCCAGGCAGAGTAAAATCATGGAAAGAGTTCAACACATCATCTATATTGTAACCTATACTTGAAAGTAAAGTGACAACGGCAAGTGCATTTAAAGCGTTGTGATATCCAGGCACAGGCAAAAATAGTTCTTTCTCTCCCCATGGGGTAATTATTGTAACAATCTGCCTGAAACCTTCTTGTTTACGCTCAACCATTCTGAAATCACCAGAATACAACCCATATGTTGCATGACCTTTGTACTTGCCTTCATCCGCAAATGTGACCACGAACTTCGAATTTTTGATAAGCGTTTCAAAACAACTGTAGTAATGTTCCAAGTCACGATAGTTTTCTAAATGGTCCTCACGTATGTTTGTTATTATTAAATAATCAGGGCAAAATTGCTCAAATCCTGGTTGGCTTTCGTCAAGTTCGTAAACTGCAACTTTCGTTTCTTCCGAACCTTTTCTATAGTTTCCATGCTCCAATTTGTTGTGCAACGCACCTAAGAAAACATAGGGGTCAGCACCAAGGTTTATCAAAGTGTTTGCAAGCATTGAAGTAGTTGTGGATTTTCCATCTGTTCCAGTTACCGCAAACCCTTTGAACGGTTCCAAAATCCTTCTAAAATGGTCTATGCGCATTGTTATCTTGATGCTGTTCTTAATCGCTGCAACGTATTCCGGGTTATCCTTAGAGATAGCGGGGGTCATAACAACTTCATCCACGCCTTCTACATTTGTCTCTTCATGTTTGTCGTAAACCTTTATCCCAAGACTTCTCAAATACTGCGTTCTTTCAGAACTGTAGGGGTCACTACCAGAAACTTCTTTCCCACTGAAATGTTCGTGCATCGCTTGTGCACTCATTCCAATACCGCCAACACCTATGAAATGTATCTTTTCTCTCTTTTCTCTCTTGCCGTTCTCAAATCCCATTTTTTATGCCTCCATGCTGTAGATTCTGTTTGTTTTTCACAGGGCTAATATGTCCTGTTCTATCTCATCTACTATTCTCTTCGCAGGATTTTCGCGTTCCTGAAAATTCCTACCTTTTGCCAGTAATTTTTTTATCGTTTCAGCCAACTTGCGAGGTTCATACTCACTCTCTCTCATCATTACTCCAAGTCCTTGTCTTTCAACTATTTTTGCGTTTACAACTTGGTGAGATTCGGTAGCACCTTCCCAAGGCACAACAACTGCAGGAACGTTGAAGTAAATCAGCTCAGAAATAGTTGTTGCACCAGCCCTTGTTATCGCCAAGTCCACGCTTCGCCAGTATGCATACATATTTTCTACATAATCCACAACTTCAACATTACCGGGAACTTCTCCTTTAACTTTCTTACCACCTGTAGATAGGATAAAACGCACATCTGGTAGTAACTTTGCAACATCCAACGTAATTCTGTTTAGAAACTCACTACCACCACTGCCACCTATAACTATCACCGTGGGGTGAGCTAGTTCCACCTTCCCTTCCCTTGCCCAGATGGGATTACCAGTAACCCTTATCTTTTCCCGCACTTCTTGGGGGAACCTTTCCACACATTCTTCAAATGAGACGAAGACCTTTTTAGCAAATTTCGAAATAGCAACGTTGGCCTTCCCTGGTATGGTATTTTGTTCTTGGACGTATACGGGAACTCCGAGCTTTTTACCTGCCAACGCAACTGGATAACTCACATAACCACCGGATACATAGACAAAATCTGGCGAAAATCTTTCAAGTTCTCTTTTTATGATTACCGAATTTAACACCAACTTCGAAAACCTTAGCACATTTTCTGGATGAAATATTGGTCTACGCAAGCCCTTTACCCTTACAGTTAATCTTTTGAATTCCGGATGAAATTTTGGAAGCACCCGTTCTTCTATTTTACCTTCAACACAAAAATATAGTACTTCTATATCTCCTCTTTTCTGGAATTCCTCTAACACTGCAAGATTTGGGTAAAGATGTCCGCCGGTAACCCCACCAGCAACAGCTATCTTTAGGGGTCTATCTGGCGCTATTTCCTTGTCCAGCATATTTTAAATACTCTCTCCTTCTTTTGAAATTCTTATGTTCTCCCGTTTTTCGCTATCTTCTTTTCCAAGTAATCCTGAGAGTATTATTCCAAAACCTATCAAAAGAGCCATCATGGAGCTTCCGCCTGTGCTTATAAAAGGTAGCGGGATACCGGTTACCGGGAAAAAACCGGCGAAAACTCCAAGATTAATTGTAACATGGAAAAGTATAACTGTTGCATACGACCAAGTAAAGACACGAAGTGCAGTGTCTTCTATGTAACTTCCCAACCTCATCAGTGAATAACTCAAGAACATGTACATCACACAAACAAGGATTATACCAAAAAAGCCAAAATCTTCACCAATGACCGCCAAGACAAAATCACTTTCCGCCTCAGGAACGTAAACCTTCAACCAGCTGTTACCTATTCCAACACCGGTTGGTCCTGAGTTTTTCAATGTCTTTAGTGCTATCTCGACCTGCGGTGCCAATTCTCCACTGAAGAAGTATCGTAACCTGCCAAGTTGGTAAGAATGTAATAAACCTGTCATTGAAGCAATTATGACTGCAACAACAATCACTACAATAGCTACAACAAAATACCTCAACTTCGTGCCCCCGTAATACAAAGTAACTGAGCCTATCAAAAATGTAAATATGGCTGTGCTTAAATTCGGCTCGAGGATAATCAAAAGAACGTAAACCAATACATAAAAAAGCGGCAATAACATTCCTGTCCAGGCTTCAGACATCTTAGCTTTGTGTTTTTTGGCGTAAATTGATAGATAGAGTATTAGTATGATTTTAGCAAACTCGGAAGGTTGTAGGGTAAACCCTCCGATGTGTATCCATCTGTGTGCACCATTTATCGGTGGGAAGACAAATACCAACCCCAACAAAACAATGCCTATTGCGTAAAGCCATTTATCGTACCTTTCATAAAAACTAAAAGGTATATTCTTCACAATCAACATGAGAAATAAACTAACAGCCATTGTAACCACATGTTTTACAAAAAAATTACTCGAGGTATTAAAAACCTGTTCTTTTGCAAGGTCCAAGCTATACATCGCTAAGGCTCCAATAACAAAGAGCACAAGATAAGTGACTAATGTAACTTTAAGCTCTGCTCTCACTTGAAATACTCCTCCCAAACACTAAGAAGTGTTACGAAGAATAGGTTACTAAAGTCCATGCCTTGCTCTGTAAGTTTTTCTCCATCAAAAAATTCAAACCTTCTTTTAAGAATATCGAGTACATCCTTTGGATCTACACCTGTTTTACGCTTCACATATTCAATATCAGAACCCCATTTTGTTCTTAGAGACATAAAGAGTGTCTCTAATGCCTCTCTTTCGGGTGTATTGAATACTTCGTAAGACCTTGGTAATCTACCTTCTGAGATTGCTAAAAAGTAGTCACTCAGTTTCTCGAAGTTATTATACCTCAGAAAACCTATATGACCACCTGCGGCAACACCCAAACCTATGTAGTCTGTATTGAACCAATACTTTAAATTGTGCAAACAATATTTGCCATTGATGGTAAAATTAGAAATCTCATACCTCTCATATCCAAGTGCCTTTAGTGCATTTAAGAACTCATCATACCTTTGAAACGTCTGTTCGTCTGGTTTTTTTAGTATACCGGCACCGTTTTCGGAATGAACCTCTAACATATAAACGGAAACGTGGTCTGGTACAAAATCACTCACAAAACGAACGTTTTCTTGAATGGTTTTCCATGTTTCTCCAGGTAATCCTACAATAAAATCCACATTCACGTTGTCAAAATACCTTCGAGCTATGTCGTACTTTCTCAAAAATGTTTCAAAATCGTACAGCCTACCAGACTTTTTCAGCACAATGTCGTCTGCACTCTGCAATCCCATGCTCAGTCTATTTACTCCGAGTGCCTTGTATTCCACAGCTAAGTTTAAATCGAAAGAGTCAGGGTTGACCTCTATCGTAAACTCCTGAAAGCCGTTTCTTGCATAAATGGAAATGGACTTAACTATTCTGGCAAGATTCTGCAGTGGAAATATGCTCGGGGTTCCGCCACCTATGTATAATGTTGCAACACCTTCGCTGAGATACTCTTTATACAGCTCTATCTCTTTCAGTAAATATTCTGTATACTCATCATAGCTTTTATCCACAAAACTTACAAAGTCACAGTATACACAACGACTTTTGCAGAATGGAATATGTATGTATAACCCTAATCCTTCTTGAAACCTCTTGGTATGCATCAACCCACTCGACCTCTCCAAATTGAATCATTCAGAAAACCTGAGTCTAAAATAAGCCACGTTGTTTTGGATTATCAAATCTCCTGAGAACGGTGAAAGGAACCTAAACCAAACACCGTATTTGAGGTTCTGGGAAGATGGAACGTAAGTTCCATACGTTGAGAAGAAAAATCTGAAATCCTGGAAGTCTATAAATATCCTCCCTCCGAGAAGCCCTACTAATCTACCTTCATCGAAATCCCACCCAAGGTTCACAATCGCCCCTTGTTCGAGTGACTTATCCGCAAACACAAAAATGCCTAGTGAGTAGATATTTCCTATCTGCACAAAGCTAAGAGGTAACGTATCGACTAAAGCGTAACCCCTCTTCATGTTTATCTCGACCTTTGGCTCTTCGTTTCCTAATTTTGAGAGCGAAAAACCTTCGTAGTTCAACGAGAAAGGTCCTATAACCATATCACCAAATGGCAAGCTTGGTAAAGAAAACCATGTCTTGGAATATTCCGTTTGCAAGACCTGGTTCGTGGAAATGTAGTAAGTCTTTTCAAAACCAGTGACAGGTATAGAATAGTTTTCATATCCTATCGTAAGAGCAACCCCTTGCACTTGCCCAACAAACGTTAGTAAGTTGAAGTAACTTTTATCAACCGGGCGCTTCATAGTTATAAATCCAAGTTTGTAAGACTCACTCCTGACATTTTCATCGTGCAACCTCAATCCCACTGCCCAGTTGGAATCTTCGTATACTAAGGATGCATTCCATACATTGAGCGAAATAGCTTTATACATACCCTGTATTTCGGGGTTTACAATCTTCAGTATGTTTCCAATATCTCCAACTACGTCTCCCAAGCCAGCTGTTAGTGAAAAAAACAAGAATACCAGAATTAGTAACACAAATCTTAAGCCTTTGCATATATTCATCCCGGTCCCCCCTCAAAACCTTTCAAGAAAATAGACTTCAGTTTCTTAGTAGCTTGTTCAATACCTCGTTTACCGTCTTTGGATTTGCCTTGCCTTTGAGCTCTTTCATAACTTGTCCAACGAAGAAACCAAACAGGCCTTCTTTCCCAGCTTTGAAAGTCTCAACCTCTTTTGGATGGCTCTCGATAACTTTTCTTGCGATCTGTTCTATCAACACGGTGTCATCTATCTGTTTCAAACCTTTTTCTTCAACTATCTGTTTTGGCATCTTCCCTGTAAGTAGCGATTCTTGGAACACATCCTTTGCCATGTTCCTTGAAATGGTTCCATCCTTTATCAAGCCGATAATTTCTACAAACGTTTCTGCACTTACAAACAACTTTTCTTTTTCATACTCACCATACAATCTGAAGAGCTCTGTTAAGAACCAGTTTGCAACCTCTTTAGGTTCACCTACTTTTTTTACAGCTTCTTCGTACAAGTCACCAATCTCTTTGTCTTCAACGAGTGCCCATGCTTCTTTCGTGTTCAAACCGTAACTTTCTACAAATCTTTTGAGCCTTTGCTCTGGTAACTCACCAATTGTTGCTTTGATTTTCTCAATAAATTTATCATCAAGCACGACTGGAGGTATATCCGGTTCTGGAAAGTATCTGTAATCGTGCGCTTCTTCTTTACTTCTCATACTCACCGTTGTTTTGGTACTCAAATTCCATCCTCTTGTTTCCCTTTCCACGTCTAGCCCTTTTTCCAAATGTTCCACAATGCGTTCATACTCGTATTCAAGAGCCTTTTCAACAAACTTAAAAGAGTTCATGTTTTTGACCTCTACTTTATTGCTTTGCTTTCCTGTTAGAGTGTCAACAACTGAGATATTTGCATCGCAACGCATAGCTCCTTTTTCCATATCTCCGCTACTTACGCCTATATATCTCAAAATGCTTCTCAGCTTCTCCATAAATATCCTTGCTTGCTCTGGAGACTCTATATCAGGTTCAGTAACAATTTCAGCTAATGGTACTCCACATCTGTTCATGTCAACAAGCGAGTAATCAGCTTCAGTGATGTTATCTCCAGCATGCATCAACTTTCCGGCATCCTCTTCTAAATGTATTCTTCTTATTCGAATCTTTTTACCTTCAACTTCCAAAAATCCGTGTTCCGCAAGTGGATAAAAGAACTGAGTAATTTGGTACCCCTTTGGCAAGTCTGGATAGAAATAGTTCTTCCTGTCAAATCTTGAGTACCTGTTTATCTTACAATTCAAAGCCAATCCTAACTTAACTCCTAACTCAAACATCTCCATTGACGGCACAGGCAAAGCACCAGGTTGACCCGTGCATACGGGACATATCGAAGTATTAGGTTCCAAATCGAATACATCTGCACTACAGTTGCAAAATGCTTTCGTTTTTGTGCTCAATTGAACATGTATTTCAAGCCCTATAACCGGCTTATATCTATTCGCCTTTTCCATCCAACATTCAACCTCCTTGGCATTTAAAGTCCTTTTTCTTTTAAATGCCTTTCAATGTAATCGGCAAACCCTAAGACTTTGGCATCAGAAAATCTTGGACCCATTATTTGGATGCCAACGGGTAGATGTTCCACTTTACCAAAAGGAATGCTAATTGCTGGCAATCCAGCAAGATTTGCAGGGATTGTGAATATGTCCATCATATAATACACAAGCGGGTCACTAACAGAACCTATTTTAAAAGCAACAATAGGTGATGTGGGTGTAACGATAAAGTCGTATTGCTCAAAGACACTGTTGAGCTTCATCGATATCTTTCTTCTAACTTTCTGAGCCTTTTCGAAATACGCATCGTAGTAAGCAGCGCTAAGTGTAAATGTTCCAATTAGTATCCTTCTTTTCACCTCGTCACCAAACCCCATTCCTCGGGTCTTTTCATACATCTCTCTTAACCCTTCTGCTGAAACCCTTAAACCGTATTTCACCCCATCGAATCTCGAAAGGTTTGAACTTACCTCCGCAGGGGCTATTATGTAGTACGTGGCAACTGAATATTTGATTTCGTCTAAATCAACTATATCCACCGAATGTCCTAAGCTCTCTACGAATTTAATGAATTCATTCACCTTTTCTTTTACGCCATCTTCAACTCCTTCATTGAAAGACTGTTTGGCAACGGCAATTTTCATCTTTGGCAATTCTTTCCCTATGAACTGCGTAAAATCGATGTTTCTATCAACTGTTGTAGAGTCGTTTTCATCTTTCCCTGCGATTATGTTCATCAATATCGCACTATCTTCAACCGTTTTTGTGATAGGTCCTATTTGGTCCAGTGAAGAAGCAAAAGCGACAAGTCCATATCGTGAGACCAAACCGTATGATGGTTTAAAACCTACGACGCCACAAAGGGCTGCAGGTTGTCTAATCGAGCCTCCTGTGTCACTCCCAAGTGCCGCAACTACTTCTCCAGATGCCACAGCTGCAGCCGACCCTCCGCTACTTCCGCCAGCCACTCTTTCCGTGTCGTGTGGATTTCTTGTGGGTCCAAAGGCAGAGTATTCCGTGCTCGCACCCATTGCAAACTCATCGAGATTAGTCTTCCCAACAATGGAAAATCCGTTTTCTTTGAGTTTCTTCACGACCGTAGCATCGTAAGTGGCAATGTAACCTTTCAATATCTTTGATGCACAGGTAGTTTCAATCCCTTGCACATTTATGTTATCCTTTATCCCTATAGGAACTCCACTTGGAGCTTGTTTATTTACACTTATAAACGCATTCAAAATTTTATCTTCCTTTTCAATAACTTCTAATGCACTTTTCACAAGTGCGCCTGAATCATCACTCTTTGCAAATTGAATAGCTTCTTTGAGTGTCATTTTTTTAAACTTCTCAAAGTCCAAAAGCCTCTCTTCCAATGCAAACACCTCCTTGCTCTTTCGATGAAATTATATCACATATTCAACAAAATACACCGTTGTGTGTTAAAATTGATAATAAAGCAAATGAAAAGAAAATTTAGCTAAAACAACTTGGGGAGGGAAGAGGATGAGCAGATTAACATTTGAACTAAGCAGTGGTAAATATTATTATCATTACCCATTCCCTGTTGCTATAATAGGAGTCAAGGTTGCCGAAAAAGTAAATTTCATGTCCGCCGCATGGCATACACAAATTTCTTTTGACCCACCACTTTATGGTATCTTAATCTCGCCAAAAAGATACACAAACGAGCTTATAAAACAAACAAATGCATTTTCTGTCAATTTTCTGAAATTCGAAGATTACAAAATTGCCGGCTTTGTCGGAAGAACATCGGGAAGGGAGTTGGATAAAGTTAAAACATTCGAACTAAAATATTTCGATGGAAAAGTTCTGCATGTGCCCGTTTTAGAAAACGCAATAGCTTGTTATGAGTGCAAAATTGTAGACCACAGAACTTACGGAGACCACATATTATACGTCGGAGAAATCGTTGGAATACATTACGATAAAACATACTACGACAATGGACTCTCTAAATCCCTGCTACTTTACCACGGTAACGATAGATACACATGCGCTCTAAACGAAAGTATAAAATTTGGTAAAGAAGAGGTTTATAACGAACTTAGCAACAAAAAGTTTAAGTCAGGCTTTTAAAAGTTAAAACAAGTATGGTATAATCTTACCAAAGGTTTTGGTTCATCTAAGTCTTCGACAGGGGGTGGCTTGATATGAAGATTTTTCTCGATACAGCGAATCTTGAGGAGATAAGGCAGGGAGTGGAGTGGGGAATAGTCGATGGGGTTACAACAAACCCAACTCTAATAGCAAAAGAAGGAGCGGATTTTGAAAAGCGTATAAAGGAAATATGCGAGCTTGTCCAAGGACCAGTCTCTGCTGAGGTTATCTCCTTGAACTGGGAAGGTATGGTCGAAGAGGCTAGAAAACTTGCCGCAATCGACGAACATGTTGTTGTAAAAATCCCAATGACCCCTGATGGAATAAAAGCTGTGAAGATACTATCAGCCGAAGGCATAAAAACAAATGTGACACTTGTTTTTAGTGCAAACCAAGCTTTACTCGCAGCGAAAGCTGGTGCAACGTATGTTAGTCCTTTCGTAGGAAGAATAGATGACAACGGTAACGATGGATTGAAACTGCTAGAAGAAATCATGCAAATTTTCGTTAATTACGGCTTTGAAACAGAAGTAATTGCCGCAAGTATAAGACACCCAATGCATGTTGTAGAAGCTGCACTCATAGGCGTAGACATAGCAACAGTTCCATTCGACGTGCTTAAGAAAATGTTTATGCATCCATTAACAGATGTTGGGATAAAGAGATTCTTGCAAGACTGGGAATCATACAAATCTTCGAAAAAGTAAAAAGAAAGCGAAAACCAAAGGGAGGTAAATAGATGTATCGAACTCACAACTGTGGTGAGCTCCGCTTAAAAGACGAAGGAAAGCAAGTAAAACTCGCGGGTTGGGTTGACAGAATTAGAGACCTTGGCGGTGTCAAGTTCATAGTCCTCAGAGATAGGTACGGGAAAACGCAGGTTGTTGTAAACCCAGATTCACCAGTTTATTCGATTGTCAATACAATTTCCAGAGAGGACGTTATCAACGTTGAAGGCACTGTTCGAGCAAGACCAAAGGAAGCGGTGACACCTGAACCAACTGGAGAGATAGAAATCCTCGCTGAAAAAATCGAAATTCTCTCAAAATCCGAACTGCCTCCGTTTTATCCTGGTGATGAAGTTTCAGAAGAAATACGTTTGAAATACAGATACTTGGACCTTCGAAATCCGAAGATGGCAAACAACCTCATTGTCAGGCACAAAATGGCGTTCCATGCCAGAGAATTCTTAACAAGTAAAGATTTTCTAGAGATTGAAACTCCATACCTTACAAAGAGCACCCCAGAAGGTGCGAGGGACTTCCTTGTCCCATCTCGTTTGAAAAAGGGCACGTTCTATGCTCTCCCACAAAGCCCACAATTATTTAAACAAATACTCATGATTTCAGGTATGGATAAATATTTCCAAATAGTGCGTTGTTTCCGCGATGAAGACCTGAGAGCAGATAGACAACCTGAATTCACCCAAATTGATATAGAAATGTCTTTTGTCCATATGGAAGATGTCCTGAAGCTCGCCGAAGACCTGATAAGATACATTTACTCAAAGGTGGGGATAAACCTTCCCGAAAAATTCGATAGAATCCCATATGAAGAAGCGATGGAAAAATATGGGTCAGACAAGCCTGACCGAAGGTATGGAATGGAACTACAAGACCTAACAAATCACTTCAATAATACGCAATTCAAAATCGTGGCAGACGTTCTTTCAAAAGGTGGTTTTGTAAAAGGTTTTAAAACACACATACCTATGAGTAGAAAATTAGCTGATGAATACTCAGATTTTGTAAAGACTTTTGGTTTAGGTGGCATTCTTTGGTTTAAAATCGAAAATGGTCAAATTGTATCCACCACAGCAAAGTATTTAGAAAATGAATATTTGGAAATCTCAAAGACCTTTGAAATGAAAGAAGGAGACGTTTTCATACTTGCAGCACACGATAACAGAGAAAGGTTGAACGAAGCACTGGGTGCCCTAAGGCTGAAGATAGGAAAAGAGCACTTCAAAGTGGAAGGTTTCGATGCCCTTTGGATTGTAGACTTTCCATTCCTCGAATGGAGCGAAGAAGAAAATAGATTTGTCGCTCGACATCATCCATTCACAATGCCATACGTAGAAGATTTAGAAAACGGTGTGGAACTTTCAAAAATCAGAGCACATGCATATGATATGGTTATAAATGGCTATGAAGTCGGCGGTGGAAGTATAAGAATTCACAGGAAGGATATACAAGAGAAAGTTTTTGATATAATTGGTTTGACAAAAGAAGAGATGGAGGAAAAATTTGGGTTCTTCTTGGAAGCACTTAAATACGGTGTGCCTCCGCATGGAGGAATTGCATTTGGACTGGACAGACTAGTTACAATAGCTGTTGGTGCAGACAGTATACGAGAAGTTATCGCATTCCCAAAAACATCCAGTGGCACTTGTCTATTAACCAACGCACCATCAATAGTTTCACAAAAACAGCTTGAAGAGCTTGGAATTTCCTTGAAACAATGATGTAAAACCTTGGAATACCACTAACAACGGGAGGTGTGTCTATGGCTATTAAATTTGACAAAAGGGAAGAGAAGGACAAACTGATTATCTCTGTTCATGGCGAGATAGACGCGTACCATTCAGGAGAAGTCAAAAAGTTTCTCAAAGATGCCATAAATGAAACAAAGCTATCGAAAATCGTTCTTGATATGTCGGAAGTAAATTATATTGACAGTGCGGGACTTGGTAGCTTGGTTGCACTCTACAAAGATGCCAGAATGGCTGAAAAAGAACTCGTTCTTGCCTCACTCAAACAGACCGTTATGAGAATATTCGAAATGACGAGGCTTGATAGAGTATTCAAAATTGTGCAGACTGTTGAGGAGGCATGATAAATTGCACTGTAAGATTGCAATAGACGGACCAGCCGGCTCGGGAAAGACTACTGTTGCAAGAGAGGTTGCCAAAAGGTTGGGAATTGACTACCTTGATACAGGCGCAATGTATCGTATCGTTGGGCTTTATCTTCATGACTGCGGTGTGAGTCCAGATTCAACGGAAGAAATTGAAAAGACGTTAAGTAGTGTTTCGATAGAATACAAAGATGGGAAATACTATTTAAATGGTAAGCAAGTGGGAGACGAAATTCGGACGGCAGAAGCTGGTATTTACGCTTCACATTACGGTGCAAACCCCGTAGTAAGAAAATTTTTAACGAAGATTCAAAAAGAAATCTGTGCAACAAGGAGCATCGTTGCCGAAGGGCGTGATATAGGCACCGTTGTCATGCCAGACGCTCAAGTCAAGATTTTCCTCATCGCCTCTCCAGAAGTCAGGGCAAGAAGAAGATACGAAGAACTCAAAAGCAAAGGTCTAGAAGTTAGTTACGACGAGCTCCTTAAACAAATAATAGAGAGAGACAAACTCGACTCTTCGAGAGAAATAGCACCTTTGGTTAAGGCAGAGGACGCTATTGAAATTGATTCTTCCAACCTAAGTGTTGAAGAGGTAGTTCAAAAGATTCTGGAAATAGTTAAAGAACGCTGCAGTTTAAATTTGAAAAAGGTAGTAAGGTGAAGTAGTTATGCCAAATGTAATAATCGGACCTGTTGGATTTTGCTTTGGCGTTGAAAGAGCTGTTGAAAGGGTCAAAGAGTTGCTTCGCGAAGGGAAAAATGTTCTTACCGACGGTGAGATAGTTCATAACAAAAATGTTATGAACCACCTCAAAGAGCTCGGTTTGATGGTCGAGGAAGATGTTGGTTTTAAAGATACTATATTTGTTGTTAGAGCCCATGGGTTACCACCAAAGGTGTTAAGTGAAGTTTCAAAGAAATACCAAATAATTGATTTAACATGCCCAATAGTTTTGAACGTCTTCAAACTCGCTGAAAAACTTAGAGCCGATGGGTTCAAAATTATTGCTTACGGCAATCCACATCATGCAGAAATGATTGCACTAAAAGGACATGTCGAAGACGCAATAATTACAAAAATGCCTGTCCGCATTGAACCTGGAAAATGGGCAATCATAAGCCAGACGACAAGTTCTAAAGATGGTTACGAGCAGTTTGTAAAATCGATGAAAACACTGAACCCCGACTCAGAATTCAATATTTACAACACCATATGCAACGTCACCATTGAACGAGAAGATATTGCGAAAAAATTTGGTGAAATGTGTGATTTAACAATTGTAATAGGGGGAAAGAATAGCTCTAACACGAAGAAACTTTACGAGATTGCCTTAGAAAAAAAGGGTAACGCTGTTCATGTTGAGGATATTGAAGAATTGAAAAGTTTGATTTCTGTTAACTCAAAGCTTTCTGAAATTCTTTCGAACACTAATTCAAAGGTTGGTATTTTGAGTGGTGCTTCTACATCGAATAACGATGTCAACAACATCGTTAAATATATTCTTGAAAAATACGGTGGGAGGGAACTTTTCATGGCGGAATTTGAAAAACTCAACAACACTGTTAAAGGAGAACAGGTCAACTTTGAACAGTTAGAAGGCCAAAGCGAACCATCATTTGAAGAACTCCTTAACGAATCCGAAAAAGCGATGGAACAGAATCGTGTGGGGAAGGGGCGTATAGTGGAAGGCATCGTAACAGAAGTCACACCAACAGGATTAACCGTAGACTTTGGATGGAAAGGAACAGGAGTTGTACCTCTTGAAGAACTTTACAAAGAACTTTCGGAATACAAAGTAGGCCAAAAAATCCTTGTTAGAATAGAAAAATTCAACGAGGAAGAAGGAACAGCAATCCTTTCGGAAAAGAAACCGATGCAAAGGAAAGTTATGGAAGATATATTCATCGCATTTAAAGAAGGCAAAACAGTTACTGGAAGAATACTCGAAAGGATTAAAGGTGGATACAGAGTCCTCATTGAGAATGTCGTAGAAGCATTCCTTCCAGGTAGCGAGTCCAACCTAAAAGAAGGAGAAGAATTGCCAAGAGAAAAAATGCACTTTGTGGTTATAAATTTTGAACAACGAGGTAGAAAAACCAACGTCGTAGTTTCCAGAAAGAGACTTTTCCAAAAACTCATCGAGGAATTCTTCCAGACAAAAAAACAAGGTGATGTCATCGAAGGCATTGTTGAAACCATTGATGAACGTGGCGCATTTGTCAAAATAGGTGGGGTTTTAACAGGATTCTTACCAAATGGCGAAGTTTCGTATAACAGCTCTGTTAAAGCAAGTGATGTCCTAACTACAGGAAAAGTCATGAAATTCCAAATCAAAGAGCTCGACCAAGAAAAAAGAAGAATAACGCTCAGCCTCAAAGCCCTGATGCCAGATCCATGGGAAAACGTGACCAAGAAATTCCAGGTCGGTCAACAAGTCTCAGGCATCGTCACATCGATAAAACCCTTCGGATTCTTCGCAAAGATAGATGATGGTATTGAAGGACTTGTGCCAATATCTGAAATCTTCTGGGGTAAACCGGGGAAAATCACGGATGTTGTTGCTGTCGGGGATGCAGTTAAGTTACAGATTCTTGAAATCGTCCCTGAAAAGCGAAGAATAGTGTTGAGCTATAAATCCGTTGAAGGGAATCCTTGGGATAAAGTTGAGCAAAAATATCCAGAGGGTAGTATAGCCACTGGTAAAGTTATTAAGGTGTTGCCAAACGGAGTCATAGTCGAACTAGAACCTAACGTTACTGGTTTCTGCAACATTTCAGAGATATGCTGGAACTTTGTTGATAAAATTGAAGACGTGATAAAAGAAGGCGACATAGTAAAATTCCAGATACTCTCAATCGACAAAGATAACAAAAAGATAAGGGTTAGCATTAGGAAAGCGAAGGAAAACCCCTGGGAAAAATTTGCAAAGAGCCACAAGGAAGGAGATACAGTAACCGCAAAAATAATAAAAGCTGTTGACAAAGGTTACATCGGACTTTGCGAAGGTGTGGAGGTCTACATACCGAAAACTCAAGTATACGATAATTTGAACATCGGTGATGAAGTTACCGGCAAAATTATCAAACTCGAACCACAAAAAGATATCTATAAAATTATCGTCAGTCCGAAAGCTTACGAAGATGAAAACGCTTTGAAAAGTGCAAAGTCAACAGAGGAGACAAACATAGCGAAAGTAAGTATGGAGGGAAAATTAGAAGATGCCATTGAATCCAAGGAATCAGAAACAGGAACAAGTAAAGACTGAGGAACAAGTTCAACAAGTGAGTAAAACTGTAGACATATCAAAAACACCAACGGTGTTGATAGTTGGAAAAAGCAATGTTGGAAAATCAACACTTTTTAATAAACTCATCGGTAAGAGAAAATCGATAGTTGCAGATGAGCAAGGGACCACAAGAGACGCGGTCATTGACCGCGTCGTTTATTCTGACAAAACATTCCAATTGGTGGATACTTGTGGAATCTTTGAAGGAAAAGAAGACGAAATTTATGAAAAAAGTAAAGAATTCACACTCAAAGCTTTGCAAGAAAGCGATTTGATACTTTTCGTTGTCGATGGAAAGAATGGACTTTCCTCAGAAGACTACACAATCGCCGACATGCTCAGGAAATCCGGGGTCGAAGTTATCTTGGTTGCCAACAAGTCTGAAAGTGAAAAGAACTATTCAAAGGTTTATCCAGAACTTTTCAGCTTGGGATTTGGTGAACCCTTCCCAGTTTCTGCAGAACAAAGCAAGAATCTGGACGAATTGGTTGAACTGATTATCACCAAGCTTGAAGAAAAAGGATATGACCTAAGTAAGACTCCAAAATTTGAAAACCTCATAAGGGTCACGATTGTTGGCAGACCTAACGCGGGTAAATCTTCACTCTTCAACATGATTTTGAAAGAAGAGCGTGCATTAGTTACACCAATTGCTGGAACAACACGCGACACAATAGACGAGATCGTCAAGATAGGCGATAAAAGTTACCTCTTTGTCGATACAGCTGGTTTGAGAAAAAAGAGCAGAATTGAAGACTTTATAGAACGTGTTAGCACTTTCAGAACGATAGACGCTATTGAACGTTCCGACGTTGTTGTCTTGGTCATTGATTCTACTGAAGGTATAACAAGACAGGACCAAAGAATAGCAGGATTGGCGGAAAAGAACGGTAAAGGTATTGTAGTTGTATTTAACAAATGGGACTTGATTAAACATGCAGACAAAAGAATCAAAGATTTTATTGACCAGTTCAATGAAAAACTTTATTTCGTAGACTTTGCACCAGTTGTCTTTACAAGTGCGATAAATCGTGTTGGCTACAAAGAGTTGATAAGAGCAATCAACACAGCATACGATTCCCTCCACAAAAAAGTCCCGACAAGTGCAGTAAACGCTGCTATCCAAAGGATGATAGCCAAACCACCTCACGGACTAAAGCTTTACTACGGTTTGCAAGTTGACATACGTCCACCAACGTTTTTGTTTTTCGTGAACAAATTAGAAGTGCCTGAAAGCTTCCAAAATGCGATAAGGAAAACAATAAGGGAGCAAATAGACCCATTCACAGGTGCTCCGATATTCTTGAAATTTAAAGAGAGGGAATAAGCTCATGAATGGCTCCGAACCGTTGTCGGATGATTTTGTAGAACAACTTGAAAAAATGTTAGATGAAGCAAAACACACGGCATGTCCACCATGTGTAAAGTGTGGTTGGTGCTGCAAACATACCGTTTGTTACTACGGTGAATGGGACTACGAGAAAAACCAATGTAAGTACTTAACTGAGGATAACCTGTGTAGTAAATACGAAGAGATAAATGCATTCGAAGAATCACAAAAACTTGAGATTAGGCTCTTTGGAAGTGGATGTTGTTTAAACTACGAAAACCCAGATAGGGTAAGAATTCTGAAAAAATCTCAGAAGTAACTTGTTTCAGATAAATACATTTAAACAAGAGGGAGCGATAGTAATGCAGAGGATTGACCAGCTGAAGAAGAGTATCCTCATACGAAACATTCTAATCGCAGTTTCAGTTACTTTATTCGTTTTCGTTGGTGCGTTGATTTGGACAAGATTTTATAGCACTGAAAGTTCGAGGACACATTTTGAAAAGATAGACATAGCGTTTAGAAATTTTCTTGATACATTTAGTACGATAGTTTCACATCATGATGAAGAGTTGGAAGATTACATAAGGGCCAATCTTCCTTTAGCCAAGGAACTTATCGGCAACTTAAATAAAAATGAAGCCTTAGAAAGCATTAAAAAGCAACTTTCACAAACCGTGTTATACAGTATTCCAAACGTCTTCGTTGATATAGATATTGGCTTGTTGAACACTAAAGGAGAAGTTTTGAACGCAACAGGTTATCTGGCAACCGTAAAAAATATTGGATTTAAACCTACAGTTTATTCCACGAATTCCATATCAATTCTTACAGGATTTGTTCCAGGGTCATCGCGTATGGTGAAATACCTGTGGTTACAGCTCTCTGAAACAGAATATCTTCTTTTCACGTTATACCTAAATCCAAGGTTATATGAAGGATTTGTAAAAGGATTGGTAAACCTATCCGCAGGAAATGTTTCTGAAATCGCAATATACGTTGATTACGAAAACAGGTTGGATACCTCCAAAAAAGTAGCTGATCCAATAATTGCGGAAGGCTTTAAGGACCAGTATTTGAAAAAAGATTGGCCAAAATCTATATTTTACAAAGCTTACGTTTTTTCTTCCCACGGAGAATTAACTGTTCCAATTTATCTCAAAGTTGTTTTCGATTTCCGAAAAGTTTTATTCTACGTTCTCGCCTATTTGGTTGCGTTTATACTGACCGTAGTTATTTTTACACTCTTTTCCACACAAGAAACTCTAAAACCTTTCGCTTCAGATTTGAACAAGCTCTCCATTGCCGTAAGAGAAATTGGAAACACGGGCACTTTACCACCTGCAGGCAACTTTAACTTGGTTGAAACCCAGGAATTCTATGAAACTCTCTCGGCAATCTTACAAGAACTGAGCGCAACTATGGAGGAATTAGAGGCAACAAACCAAGAACTTATGCACTCTTACGATGAAATAAGGCTCAAAAGTGAGGAATTCAAAAGACTTTTGGTTAACATCTCCGAAAAATTGGCTGTTATTGCAGAAGGCTATGACGAAAATACAGGTCAGCATATATATAGGGTGAAACACCTCTCCAAATTACTTGCTGAAAAGTTGAATTTGTCAGAAGAAAAAATTGAAGAGATAAACATGTTTGCAAGTTTGCATGATATAGGAAAGATTTTCATACCAAAGGAAATCCTGCTAAAACCTGGAAAGCTAACACCAGAAGAATGGGAGGAAATGAAAAAACATACAATCTATGCAAAAAGAATCCTGGATGTTCCCGGTTTTGAAACCGCGTTAAACATCGCACTGTATCATCATGAGAATTACGATGGAACAGGTTATCCATTCGGTTTAATAGAAGAAGAAATACCGATTGAAGCGCAGATTGTAAAAATCGTCGACGTCTACGATGCACTGCGTTCCGACAGACCATACAAGAAAGGTATGACCCACGAAGAGGCAGTGGAAATCATCTTGAAAGGTGATGGTCGAACACTTCCATCTCATTTTTCACCAAAGGTATTGGAAGTATTTAAAGAAAACGGTGATGAAATACGTAAAATTTGGGAAAAATTAAGATGATTGAATTATTCTCTCACTCTATATTCATCTTTTTCTTGAATTCTTTATCTCTTTCCATTTCAGCGGTTGCCTCATATACGAGGGCTTCCGCTGATATGTTTTTTTCAGGGAGAAACTTTGCAAAACCGATGCTAATATCACAATCTACATTGCTTTTCTTCAAAGAATCTGTTAGCCTCTTTCTAAAATGCTCCGCAAAGAAAACACCATATTTGTAAAGAACCAGTGCATATGTATTTTGTGATATGTGAATTATAATATCGCCTTCTTTTATATTCTGCCTAAGTATGCTTTCAACCTTTCCAATACTCTCTTCACAATTCTTTCCCTTAAATTCCAAAACAACAACTCCGAGCGACTGATTCTCACGCTTCGAAAGTTCCATGTACTTTTTCAACATTTCTACTCCGATACTGTAACTGTAAATCCCTCTGCTCTCGTCGAGAATGCTTTCTTTCAATATAGCTTGTTTATTTACCTCTAAAGCTGCTTCGTAGCGAGTTTTTTGGAGTTTTATTACATGCATAAAGCCAACAATGGTAAGTACGTAAATTCCTATAAATATTACTATCAAATACATTTGAAAACCTTGACTTCCAGCCCTTCTTGAAATTCCAAAATATGAATTGAAAATCTTATCCAACTCGCCAGAAGCTTTCATAAAAGCAACCGTCTTATCAATCTTTTCTAAAATATCTTTGTTAGCAATTTCAGAACCTTTGCGAATTGCAAACTTGAGCTGAACAGGACTAAAAATAAAGGACGTTGCCCTAACTTTCGGATACTTGGTGCTGTTGACAAGATAAGCTAACCTACTAACAACACCTGCTATCGCTTCTCCATTGTTAACAGCTCTTATCACATTCTCGTATGTGTCGTATCCCACATAGTTTGGTTTTATATCAAACGATTGAGCAATCTCCAAAAACTTTTGATAGTATATATCCCCACGGTTAACAGCAACATTTTTCCCATCTATCTCCCTTATATCTTCGAGTGTTTTAAAACTAACAAGCACACCCCAGTTCATAATTACAGGTTCTGCGTTAAACGAATATAATTTCTCACGTTCTGGCGTATGCGCAACACAAACGACCATGTCAATATAACCTTTATTCAATTGTTGCATGAGATCAGCAAATTCACCAAAAATGAATTCTACACTGTAACTTCCCAAGACTCCCGCCTTTCTAAGCACGTCTATGAACAAACCCATAGGCTTACCATTCTCGTCGTAAGTTAGCGGGTAGTTATCGTAGTAACCTATCTTCATCGTCGAAAACAAAAGTGTAGAAGCCAAAAACAAATAAAAGAAAAAGATAAACACCTTCAGCTTTTTAACTTCCATCGTTGCTTTTCTCTTCATTTCCTACTTTGCCCTCCCCCGAACATCGAGTAGAGAATCCTATTTTTTATTTTATCACATTTTACTCTCAGAAAAAATACCTAATTACCCTTTAATCACGGTTTTTCGGTCCGTAATAGCAAATACTTGACGAACAAAAAATATATGATAAAATTCGAATGCGTTAAACAATATATCCCAATCCACACGCCAACCCGTTTCCCACCTCGGTGCCTTGCACAACTTTGCAAGGTCGGTGGGTCAAGGGGGCGGAGGATAAAACCAAATCATGGAGGTGTCGGTATGCCAGTAGTAACGATGAAACAACTTTTGGAAGCGGGTGTCCACTTTGGACACAGAACGCAAAGATGGAACCCAAAGATGAAGCCGTATATTTACGGTGCAAGAAAAGGTATCTACATTATCGATTTGCAAAAGACCGTCAAACTACTCGATGAAGCTTACGATTTCGTCAGAGACGTTGCAAGCAAAGGTGGAACTATCCTTTTTGTTGGAACAAAGAAACAGGCACAACAGGTCATTAAGAACGAAGCTGAAAGATGTGGCGGATTCTACGTTAACAACAGATGGCTCGGTGGACTTTTGACAAACTTCTCCACGATTCAGACAAGGATTCAAAAGCTCATCGAACTTGAGGAAATGGAAGCAAATGGTGAACTCGACAAGCTCCCAAAGAAAGAACAGAGCAAACTCAGAAAGAAACTTGAAAAACTAAGAAAGAACCTCGGCGGTGTCAAAAACATGAAGAGCTTACCCGATGTTATTTTCATAGTCGACCCGAGGAAAGAAAAGATAGCCGTTGAAGAAGCAAATCATCTCAAGATACCAATAGTTGCAATGGTTGATACAAACTGTGACCCAGACCCAATTGACTACGTAATACCATCGAACGATGACGCAATAAGGGCAATAGCTCTCATCGCTGGTAAGATAGCAGATGCATACCTCGAAGGCCGCGAAGGAGTACCATACTCAACAGAAGAAGCTCCAACAACAGCAACAGAAACAGAGGAAATCGAAATCAGCATACCAGAAAACCTCGACGAAGAGGAAATATAAAATGTTAAGTTAATAATTAACAAAGCCCTCGGAAAAGCCGAGGGCTTTTTTGTATTATCTAAATTATTGAACTTCTTTGCTTTTCAGATAGGAATTAAGAATTAGTGATACGAGTATCAAAATCATTCCTAATATTTGTATTGCAACAATCCTTTCATGCCGTATGAAACTGCCAGCTATTACAGATATTACCGTCGTTAGGTTTGAGAAAAGAGAAGAAACCGTCGGGGAAACTTTACTGAGCATAAAATTCACAAGGAAAAACGCAACCGTCGAAGAAAGTATGCCAAGATATAACGCTCCAACAAGAACAGAAGGGTGGAATGTAATTGTGAAATGTCCTGTTGTGACACTTAGGAAAAAGAAAAAGACAAATCCTGTAAGCATCATAAAAAACGTTATCTCAACAGGAGCAAATTCTGAGGACAATTTTCTTGAGAAAATATTGTAAAGTGCTGCGGAGAAAACCGCACCCAGCACCAATAACTTTCCAAGCAGTGCTCCTTGTTCCAATCCCCCACCTTTAACGATGAGAAGTACCCCCAGAAAGCTAAGAAATGCGAAGAGAAGTTGATACCATCTGATTCTTTCTTTCAACAATGCCGGACTCAAAATCGTTATAACAATAGGAATTAGAGCAATCAACATCCCAGCTTCCGAAGACGTCGTGAACCTGAGTCCGTTAGTTTCAAGTACAAAGTAAGCAATCGGTTGAAACAGCGCTACTTTCCATAACTTCCAATACGGTTTATTTGTTAGTTTTACGACTCCAAAAAACCAAAGCAATAGCATTACACCACTTGCCACACCAAACCTAAGAGCTAAGAACGTGTATACATTTATATGTTCTATACTGTTTTTGGTAAAAAGGAATGATAACCCAAATATCGTCGAAACTGCAAATCCGGAGATATACACCTTCCAGTTCACCCTTCTCACCTCAGGCAAGCAAAATTCTACATAAATGTTCGTATTCCGCACGATTTTTCTGTTACTATTTTACCAAAAAGGAAATTTTCATCAATATTTTTCATTGCTTATTGTTTGATATCTAAGATGGTGAAAACACACCAAAAATTGACAAACTCTTACACTTATGGTAATATATTAGCAGACTAAAGTATAGATTGCTAACATCTTTGATAACAAAAATTAGATTAAAACGAATAGAAAAACGGAGAGGTGATAACCGTGTTAGGGAACGATATCACCGAAAGGCAAAAGAAAGTTCTTTACTGCATTGTTCAAGAATACATAAACACGAAGACCCCTGTAAGTTCAAAAAGGGTTTTGGAAAGTGCTGCAATTGAGAGATCCGGTGCTACTATTAGAAACGACATGAACCGTTTAATGCGCACAGGATACATATTCCAGCCACACACCTCTGCTGGTCGTATTCCAACAGACAAAGGTCTAAGATTTTATGTAAACGAACTGAAGAAAATTAGGGAAGAGATAAAGTCAAAGAGTTCTCAAGTTGAGGTTGCAGCAAGATTTCCAATCGGCGATATGGAAAAGGTGCTCACAGGTGCTGCAAAGTTGCTAAGTTCTTCAACAAAGGGCATGGTTGTTATTGAAAAACCCAGTCCACTGACTCTAAGAATCAGACGCATAGTTGTAACACCTGTGAGTAAGAATTTCTCAATTGCAAGCATAATCACATCTCTTGGTCTTAGCTCATCCATCCCAATTCAACACACCGAACTTGAGGATATCGAAAAAATAGAACAAATGCTTAACAAAGCGATGACTGGATTAACGTTGAATGAATTCAAATCCAAGTTGCGAGATATCCTTGTGCGAATCAATAGTCTTAATAATCTGAATAACTTAAAAGACAGTGACTTTGGAACAATCAATCGAGGATTTTTAGAAATCACAGAAAGGTTATCTGTTGAAAGCTACGAAGATTACATAACAGAAGGTTTGCCAAACCTTCTTGCAAACGATAGAATCAATCTAAAAAAATTACAAAATATCCTTGTGTATGTTTCATCCGACGTGTTCTACAAAGAACTATTTGAACTTGATAACGACATATATATCGGTAAAGAGCACGGATTGAAGTTCCTCGAAGATTTCTCGGTAATCCTTGGACAGTTCTACTCAGAAGATAATCCCGTTGGACGCGTTGCTGTTATTTTCGATAAATACGGTCGATATGATTTGATTATGGATAGCTTCGAGTTTATGCTCAACAGACTGAGCGAGTATTTCACTATAGTATCGAGAAATGTTTAAAAACTCAAACTAAAGGAGGAGGTATGGAACATGTGTGAAGAAAAGAAAATAAATGAAATACATCAGGGAGAAGAAATAAGCCAAGTGAACCAAAACGAACTATCAGAAGAAAACAAACAACTGAAAGAAAAGATAGTAGAGTTAGAAAATCAGCTGAAGGAGATACAAAATGCTGCACGTATAATCAAAGCAACATTTGAAAATTACAAGCTGGACGTTGACAGACAAATTAGAGACGCAACGAAATCAACAGCACTCCGTATAGTAAAAGCACTTATACCCATCTTGGACGATTTTAAGAGGGCTTTCAAATACTACGAATCAGACAAGGATTTAGAAAAATTCAAACTCGGAGTAGAAAAAATCTATGAAAAGCTTCTAAAGACTCTTGAAAACGAGGGATTAAGGGTTATTGATGCCTCTGGAAAATTTGACCCGTTCAATCATGAAGCATTCGAAAAAGAAGAACGCGATGATGTTGAAGAATACACCATTCTTGAAGTCATTGAAGATGGTTACACATTCAATGGGCAGGTTGTAAAGCCAACCAAGGTGCGTGTTGCTATAAAACCAAAGAAAAAGGAAGAAAATACCACAGATAACGCAGTCAATGACCAACAAAACACGTGAGAATTAAAATTGAAAATAGAGGTGGTTTGCTATGCCCGCGAGAAAAGACTACTATGAAATTCTCGGTGTGCCAAGAAATGCTTCTGAGGATGAAATAAAAGCAGCATATAAAAGGCTTGTAAAAGAGTGGCATCCTGATAGGCATACTGGTGAGAAGAAAAAAGAAGCAGAGCAGAAATTCAAAGAAATTCAAGAAGCATACGAGGTTTTAAGCGACCCTCAAAAACGTGCGATGTATGATAAATTTGGATACGTTGGTGAAGGTGGTTACGTTTACGAACCATCAAGAGGAACCGGTGGGTTTGGTTTTGAAGACATAAGCGACATCTTCAGAGATTTCCTGAACGATGATATATTCAACATATTCTTTGGAGGTCACAGAACGAGCACATCGCAAACGCAAAGGACAACTACTGGAAGAAGATACGCAAAAAGAGGAGAGGATATAAATCTTGAGGTAACCATCTCGGAAGCCGACGTATTCACAGGCAAAGATGTCACCGTAGAGTACGACCGATACGAAGTTTGTGACAATTGTAAGGGAGAAGGAGTAGAACCCGGCAGTAGATGGGTAACGTGTTCAAAATGTCACGGAACCGGCGTGGTCCGTGAAGAACGAAGAACACCGTTTGGCGTGTTCATAAATCAATACACCTGTGATGTTTGCGGTGGTAGTGGTGCTGTTCCGGGAGAAACCTGTCATGTTTGTAGAGGTGCAGGAAGAGTAAGGAAAAGAACAAGCACTGTTGTAAACATACCAGCTGGTGTAGAAGATGGAGCTGTGATTAGAATTCCAAGGAAAGGTAACGCAGGAACAAGCGGTGGGGATTACGGTGACCTATATGTCCATGTTCGGGTTAGAAAAACAAGTGATTACAAACGTGAAGGTGATGATATAATAATAACTGTCCCTGTTGATTATGTCACTGCCATACTCGGTGGAACTGTATATGTAAATCTGCCAAACAATGAACGTGTTCCAGTAGAGATACCATCAGGCACACAACCGAATGAACGTATTGTCGTTAAAGGAAAAGGTATTCCAAACTCAAGAACAGGAAAACGCGGAAACCTCATAGTAGAAGTGAAAGTCTTAATACCGAAAAGAGTCTCATCTAAAGAAAGAAAATTACTCGAAGAAATAGCAAAGGAAAGGGGCTTAGAAATTTGAGACTTGATAGGGACAAACTAAGGAGTTTTCAGAAAAATAGAAAGTTCAACAAACGGAGCAAACTACAACTCATTAGAAACTTAAAAAAAGCAAGCTCTTCAACCCTATTTTCAGTCTCAGGATCCCAGAAGACAAAGAAACACTCAAAGTCAAAAATTTTAGTTTCGGCGATTTTACTTTTTATAACTCTTGGAATCTTGGTGCTTAGCTTCGGACTCATTTTCACGCGTAGTTACTTATTTTTACCCTCGACAAAAAGTGCTTCCGGCAAGGAAGACGTTATAAATAACAAAGACATAATAATAGATATCGGTTTGGAATCAAGAATATCAAAAGTTATCAGCATTGAGGATGGCTTTGTTGCAGTTGGTTCAACAATAACTGATGAAAATGAGAAATATCAGATATTGCTTGTCAAAATAGACGAAACCGGTGAAATTATCTGGACTAAGCTTTTTGGTGCAGATGGTGATGATTTCGGATACGACGTTATCTCTTTAGACGATGGTTTCTTGGTTCTTGGAACAACTTCATCAAAAAGTTTGGGTGTCTCAGGAAGATACGATGCGTATGTCGTCAGACTTGCTGAAAACGGGAACGTGGTTTGGGATAAATCTTTTGGAGGACCTGACTGGGATAGAGCTTACAAAATAAGCAAAGTTGAAGATAAGTTTGTGTTTGTTGGTGACAACTACGCAAAGGGTAAAGATGTAACTCAAAATTTTGGAGAGCACGATTATTGGATTGTTGCGTTTTCAAATGAAGGTAAAATCATTTGGGACAGAAGTTTTGGAGGAGTGCGTTGGGATAGAGCTTACGCTGTTGGTTATGATGCGAAGAACAAACAAATAATCGTTGCAGGGTCGAGTAACTCATTTACAGATGGGACACGTTACGATGGATACGTTGTTAGCTACGATATAAACGGAAATCTACTTTGGCAAACAGTCCTTACAAACTCTCAAACCCTTTGGCCCATGGATTTATATGTCACAGCTGATAGTATTTTCGTCGGAGGTTACGTTTATGAATTCTCCAACGCTCCAAATTCCGAAAAGTTAGGAACTGAGAAAGCCTTCATTGCAAAATTATCTCTAAACGGAGAGGTGGAGTACGTAAAAACGTTCGGAGAAAATGTGAGAATCCATTCTGTGATTTGTAATTCTCAAAACCAAGGTCAAGAACTGCACGATGTTGTTTACTTCGCCGGTTACAAATACGACTATGAGAAAAAAGTTCCTTGGTATGGTGTATTTGAATTCAACAGAAACTCAAATCTCGTCAATATCTTTGAAAAGACAGTTGACACGGAATACGGTATGCTCTTTTCGATATCCAGAGATGAGAAGAGAAATGTGTTCATATTATCCGGTAGCATTATGGATAATGGAAAAATGAAAGGATTGATAAGGTTTTTATCGGATATATAAGACCGCCAAAATTTAGTAAGAAACTGCTCGATTACTCGAGCAGTTTTTTTATAGAGTCTTTATAATGTCTTCCCACAGGGATAATATCCCCATTTGAAAGTTCAAGAGCTAAGGAACCAAAATAATTTCGGATAATCTTTCTTATCTTCTCAACATTAACGATATACGACTTGTGCACTCTTAGAAACTTTTCGTAGGGCAACTTAATCTCACAATCTTTAAGTGACGTCTTCGTTTTCATCTTTCCGTCTTTTGTAACGACAACCGTCTCACCTTCTTCCGATGTTAGAAAGATTATCTCGTCAACATTTAGAAAAACTATTTCATCGCCGATTTCCACAATGAACTTGTCAGCTTTTAATCTTTGTGCTAAGTCCTTTACTCTTTGAATGTTATCATATAGATTTGCTCTTTCAAAAGTGCTCAACTTTCTAACCTTCTCAATAGCTTCGCGCAACCTTTCCTTTTTTATTGGCTTTAAAAGATAATCTACGGCGTTTTCTTCAAAAGCCTTTACCGCATACTCCGAGTAGGCTGTTGTAAATATGACGTATGGTTTGTGATTGATATGTTGGAGCACATAAAATCCGTCGTGTTCCCCAAGGTTTATATCAAGAAAAACTATCTCAGGCTTTTTCTCGTTTATCACTCTTATCGCTTCTTCTGCATCCTTAGCAATACCAAGCACTTCTAATCCTTCTTCTTTTACCATTTTTTCCAACACCATTGCCAAAAGTTTTTCATCTTCAACAATAACGCAGGTCATAAACTCCCCCCTTGGAGAACTTTTCTAAGTTACCCAACATCCTCCCAGGAAAGAGTAACAATCGTTCCACCTTCCGGGGAAGTTTCAAAATATAGTTCCACTTTCCGTGAAAATGCATTCATCAGTTCTTGAACAAGCTTTAAACCTGTTCCTGGAATTATCTTCTCCCCGCCTTTACCATTATCACGAACCTTTATCGTAACAGTCCCATTAACTTTCATACATTCTAATTTTATCTTCCCACCGTTTTTCGATTTCGCTATTCCATGAACCACAGAATTCTCTACTATTGGCTGCAAAACCAAAGAAGGAATTTTCACTGTCTCACATGCTGGACTCATAGTAATTTCGTACTCAAGACCTTCCACTCTAACTTTTTGTATCTCAAGATAGCGTTTGGTAAGTTCCAGTTCATCTTTCAATGTCCAGACTTCGGGCGCATTCAACACAACCCTGAAAAGCTCCGCGAGGTTTGACAGATATTCTCTAATCTTCTCTCTTTCCACTTGTAATTCCAACATCGAAATCGCTGTGCTCAACGAATTGAAAAGAAAATGTGGGTTTGTTTTGTATCTAACAACCTGGATGCTTAGTTTTTGCTGGACAGTTCTTAGCTTTTCATATTCCTGAATCTGCTTTTCCAGTTCTCTTTTCAAAGCTAGATAAGACACACCAAATGAGACTAAAAGAAATGTGGAAACGACGAGTAGCGAGTTTGAAAAGTTCACAAGTGAATCTTCTGTATACTTGTAAACCCACATTCTAAATATGTTTGAAAATAAAAAGAGCACAGCGACAATTGCAGTAAACAACAACGTGAAGTAAAGAAACTCACTTAATTGTCCAGAATTTCGGATTTCCTTCCACCAAGTTCGGAAAACATAATAAGTCAAACCAACCGTATTAACTATGACAAACACAGATACGACAGAGATGAAATACAAATTTGAAGGTAAAAAATACATTGTATATACGAAGATAATAAGCGCAATCACTTGCAAAAATAGGAAAACTCGCAAAGTTAATCACCCCTCGGGAAGAACAGATTTTTCCTCAACACTAATTTTAACATAACGATGACCAATAATAAACAATAAAACCGACGCCTTTAAAGCGCCGGTTTGTTGGAAAGATTTTCTCACCTTTTACTTTCTTGGTTCTATTTTTCTCAGAGCTCCTGTAGCAAGTTTTGAAATTGCTTCATCAATACTCGTTCCCGGTCGAACCAAGTAAATTTCTATACCTCTCTCTTTCAAATCCTCAAACATGTGTGGTCCTATCCTAACAGCAATAACTGCTTGAATGTCTCCTGTTGAGGCAAACACCTCTTCATGTCCGTGGTGATGACCTTCACCATAGCCGTGCTCACCGTGATGCCAACCATGTCCATAGCCTTCGTGATGCTCGTGATGCTCGTGATGGTCATGATGAGCATGATGACCATGATGACCATGTCCTCTCGCATGGAGATTTTCCGAAAGTCTTCTGTATATTTCTTTTCCATCTTCAAGTTC
Organism: uncultured Fervidobacterium sp.; assembly: GCA_964452455.1. Lineage (GTDB taxonomy): Bacteria > Thermotogota > Thermotogae > Thermotogales > Fervidobacteriaceae > Fervidobacterium. Next base: position 31,135 of record CAYVMA010000029.1, read on the forward strand.
GACTAGCATAAAATATTCAGCCCTGCCAAAGTGACTTGCCACCGTTTTTCCATCGTCCGTAGGAATCGCAATTTTCATCCCCAACACCTCCTTCAAGTGTGATTTTCGCTTGTCGCATTTTTCAAGCATTCAAAAACAAATCAAACGCTTGCTTTAGCTTTGATATGTATTCCACCAACTGCTCCAAGTATTTAAGCCCTTCTTCTGTTATTTCGTATACCTTCCTCAGCCCACCGTTTCCTTCCTGGAGTGAATAACTCACCAATCCATGAGCATTTAGCTTTCTTAGTAAACTATAAATGACACTTTGGTCATGTTTAAATGGATAATATTCCGCTTGCAATATCTTCTCGTATAATTCGTAACCATGCATTGGTTTCTTTGAGAGCTCTTTCAGAATAACCGCCGTAAGATAGTCTCCAACAGAAAAACCTATTTGCTCACATATATGATGTCCATGATGTCCTTCACCACGATGTTGACATGCGCATTTTCTTCTCATGAATCATATTCCCCTCCTCAGCTATCCAATCACTATAATTATCAATACTGATTATATATCACTACTGATTTTTGTCAAGTAGTGTATCAAAATTAACCCCCTTGGCACTTATTAGCCCAAGGGGGTGGGGGTACTGGTATGAGGAAGCTTCTCTGTAACTTTGGAGTTTTCAACGCCTATCATAGACTACCAGATTACACATCGAAATACAAGTCGTATTCTTTTGGGTGTGGCACGGAGTTGACTTGCCTTTCTTCGAATAATTTCGCTTTTATCCAGTGTTCAATTAAATCTTTCGGGAATGTTGTTAAGAATTCGTGATTATTTTTCAATGCTATACAGCTTTCTTCGAGCGATTTTGGAAGAGGTTTAAGTTCTTTTTCATAAACATCTCCTTCAAATGGTCCGAAACCTTCAGAAGTTGGGTCTATCTTCTTCCTAATACCATCGACACCGGCAAGTATCATTGCTGCAAAACCAAGGTATGGGTTACACGTCGCATCTATGGTTCTGAACTCAATTCTTCGTTTTTCTGGGTCTTTCACATAAGCGGGAATTCTAATAGCTGATGTTCTATTTGCAAGCGCAAAGACAGCGTTCGTTGGTGCTTCAAAACCTGGGACCAATCTGCGGTATGAGTTCGTTGATGGGTTTGTGAAAGCCATAAGTGCAGGGGCGTTTTTCAACATACCACCGATATACCAAAGAGCTTCGTCGGAAAGGTTGTAAAGTTTATCCCCGTTGAATATGTTCTTACCGTTCTTTTTCAAGAATTGATGCACATGCATCCCATTACCAGCTTCGTCAAACATAGGTTTTGGCATGAATGTTACTAAGTATCCGTACTGTTTTGCAACCATTCTTGCAACGTGTTTGACAAGCATAGTGTAATCTGCAGCTTTTAAAGCATCTACAAGTGTTAATTCAATCTCTACTTGGCAGGTTCCAACTTCGTGATGATGGTATTTAACAGGCACTCCGTACTCAAGCAACTTTTTTACAATCGCATTTCTGACCTCCATCAATCTATCAAATGGTGGGATTCTGTGGTAACCTTTTTTCCTACCAATGAAATATTCCCCTGTCTCACTGGACTTCCAAAAACCTTCTGAGCTATCAATTTCGAACATGACTCTGTTGGACTTCACATCGTATCTCACATCTTCAAAGATGTGAAATTCGTATTCAGGCCCCAGATAAACCTCATCTGCGATATCTTTTATTGACTCCAGAGTTTTCTTCAAAATTGTCCTCGGGTCGTGCGAGCATGGTGCCATATTTTCAACCTCGTAGACATCACAAATCATTGAAAGAACCTTTTCACCATCATATTCCTCGATAAATGCTGTCTCGGGGTCCGGAATAATAACCATGTCACTGCTGAAGACCTCGGCATATCCAAGATTCGATGCATCAAATCCGACACCTTCAACGAAAGTCTTTTCGGAAAAGTTTGTTCTTGCAAGTGTCACATGTCGCCATCTACCCCAAAGGTCCACAACCTTGAGGTCTATGAAATTTATACCCTCTTGTTCAATCAGTTTCAGAACTTGTGAACTAGTCATCTTAATCCCTCCAGGAAAAGATTATTCTTGAATTGTTTTTTTCATATTAATACTAACATGCCTATTTGAAAGAAACAAATTACATCATCCAAGTGGAGCATACAAAAAACGATTTATCTTAAACTAACCTGAGAGCTTCTCATTTTTTCTTAAGAATTCTTTGATATGCTCTTTAAAAGCTTTGGTGTTTTGGATCCAAGATGTTTGAAATTCCGTATTGTTGTTATATAATAGTTTTGCTAAAAGCTTTTGAAAATTATTAATAAGGGGTGAGAAGAGTGAAAGCTATCATTCTTTGCGCAGGGAAAGGAACACGTTTAAGACCTCTTACCTACACAACGGCAAAACACCTTATTCCTGTTGCAAACAAACCGGTTATACTCTACACTATCGAGAAAATCAAAAGCGCAGGGATTAAGGAGATAGGAATCATCGTTAGTCCAGAAAATAGACAGGATTTCATAACTGCACTTGGTGATGGTTCGCAATACGGGGTTAACCTAACTTACATCCTCCAAGAAGAACCAAAAGGCTTGGCGCACGCCGTTCTCATGGCAAAAGATTTCCTAGGCGATGAAGATTTCATGATGTACCTTGGTGACAACCTCATTATGGATGATATAAGACCCTTCGTAAAAGAATTCGAAGAAAAGAAAGAGCTCAGTGCTTTGATTATGCTCTCTCCAGTCCAAGACCCATCACGCTTTGGTATAGCGGTAATGGAGGGGAACAAAATTATTAAAACCATCGAGAAACCCAAAGAACCACCTTCAAACCTCGCAATCATTGGCCTTTATCTGTTCAGAAAAGACATTTTCGAAGGCATAGCCAACATCAAACCCTCTTGGCGTGGGGAACTTGAAATAACAGATGCAATAGATTGGCTTATTCAACACAAAGGAACTGTTGAAGGGCACATAATATACGGTTGGTGGAAAGACACGGGTAAACCTGAAGACCTTATAGAAGCAAACCACAAGATTTTGGATGAAATTATTGAAGAGTTCAAAATTGAAGGCACCGTTGAAGCCTCATCGGTTATACAAGGTAGAGTAAGTGTTGGAAAGAATTCAGAAGTGGTCAATAGTGTTATAAGAGGACCTGTAATTATTGGGGATAACTGCACTATTTCAAACGCTTACATTGGTCCTTACACATCGATAGGTAACGGGGTAATGATTGAAAACTGCGAAATCGAAAATTCCATTGTAATGGACGAAGTTAAGATTTCTAACCTTTCGTTCAGGATAGATTCCTCCGTCATAGGTAAGAAGGTAGAAATCATAGAGAACGATGGCAAACCAAAAGGTGTCCAGATAATCGCGGGTGACCTAAGTAAAGTTATAGTCTCAAGATAACATAAAAGCCGGGGGTTAGAGAGATGGTAAAGCTCATAGTCACAGACTTGGATGGGACACTTCTAAACGATGAAAAGCACATACCAAAAGAAAACATCGAAGCGCTAAAAAAAGCAATGGAAAAAGGTATACACGTAAGTGTTGCAACAGGCCGGAATTTCTACTCAGCCAAACCATACATCGAAGAATTAGGACTTGATGTTCCTGTTATCTTCCAAAACGGCGCGTTTATTTACCAGTGGATGGAAGACAAAGTTATATACAAGTCCGAACTCAAAACAGAAATTGCCGAAAGGGTTATTGAAACGGCAAGAAAGTATAAGATTTTCTACATACTCTACAGAGACTTCCTAGAAGAGAAAGATATGTACATAGACCAACCATACGACGGTAGTTTTTCCCTTTATCTAAATCAAAATCGCTGGAGGTTGAATATTGTCGATGATGTGTTAAAATACTTAAAAAACAAACTCACTGTTGCCGAAGTAGCACTTGTTGGAGATGAAGAGCGAATAATTCATGCTTTGAATGAAGCCCTTGACGGTTTGAGAAATGCAACAAGTATTGTAAAAAATAACACGATAGGTCAAGAAACTTTCTACGAAGTCTTCGGACCAAATGCTTCAAAAGAACTATCAATAAATTATCTTTTTGAATATTTTAACGTTGTTCCAGAAGAAACAATGTACTTGGGAGACAGCTTCAACGACATTGGGCTTCTTAAGATGGTGGGTTATCCGGTGGTTATGGAAAACGGGCATAGTGAAGTTAAGCAATATGCAAAATACATCACAAAATCCAATAACGAAGCAGGAGTTGCCTATGCGGTAAGAAAATTGGCACTGGGAATAGATGAATAAGCTGGTGATGAGAATAAGCAAATCGCTTAAAACTTCGATTTTATTCGTTTTCTTTGTAGCTTTTAACTTTGCATTTCCCAAGACCAACCAAATGAGTGAAATATCTTACAAAATCCAGTATATGATTGGCAACAGGCAAGCCAAGGAACTTATACAGTTCCTTGGCTCTTTAGATTTTGAAAAGTTAACGCTGATAGAAAAAGCTGATTACATAATCGCTCTAAGCGAGCTTTACAGTTGGGCAGGTGTGGATTATAGTTATTCCGAAAAAGCCTACAAACTAGCCGATGAAATGCTCAAAAAGTATCCAGAATTCTGGAAATTTCACTACGCAATGTCAGTTGTGCTATCCCACAGGGTTCAAAAAAACAATCTTCTTGCAATAACACTTGTTGGAAAAATAGACCATCATCTCAACCAAGCTATGAAATATGGACCCAAAGAATGGGAACCTTTCTTTTTAGCAGGTGTTCGAAACTTAGAAGTTCCGCTTTTTCCAAACCTCACACTCGCTGAGCAATATTTAAAAAAGGCTTTAGATAACAACCCAGAACACATTTACACTTATTTGATGTATGGGAAACTTTTGGAAAAGAAAGGACAATTTTGTGATGCACTGAACATCTATAAAACAGTACTCCAGTTGCCCATCAGACCAGAATGGAAAGTAGTTGACGAGGAAGCAAAAAACGAGATAAAGAACAGAATCTCGGAGGTGGAAAGGAAGTGTACCAAAAAATAAAAGGAACGGAAGATTTATACGGTCAGGAGATGAAGTATTGGTATTGGATAGAAGAAAAAGCCAGAAAGATTTCTTTGCTGTATGGATTTACAGAAATTCGCACCCCGATATTTGAGGAGACAAAACTATTCGTCAGAAGCGTTGGCCAAGATACCGACATCGTCCAAAAAGAGATGTACACGTTTGAAGACAAAGGTGGCAGGAGCATCACCCTAAGACCGGAGGGAACTGCTCCAGTTGTTCGCGCATTTGTCGAAAATGGCTTGATTACACAAGGCTTTCCTCAAAAATATTTTTACATCGGTCCGATGTTCCGCTACGAGCGTCCACAATCTGGAAGACAAAGACAATTTCATCAATTTGGTGCAGAAATCTTCGGAAGCCCATCTGCACTTGCCGATGCGGAATTAATAGCCTTTGTTGATAGATTTCTTAGGGACATAGGTCTTGTGGATTTTGAGATACATATAAACACACTTGGAGACACAGAGGACCGCGCAAGTTACAAACAAGCACTGAAAGAGTATTATGCTCAACACCTGGAGCATCTTTGCGATGATTGTAAAGTAAGATACGAACGAAATCCATTGAGATTGCTCGATTGTAAAGTAGATGTTGAATACGCAAAACAAGCCCCAAAACTTATTGACCACATAGGTGAAAACGCACGAAAACATTATGAAGAACTAAAAAAATTACTCGACGCTCTTGGGATAAAATATGTAGAAGACCCAAGACTCGTAAGAGGGCTTGATTACTATAACCGAACTGTATTTGAAGTGCACCACCACAAACTTGGTGCGATGAGCGCAATTGCCGGCGGTGGCAGATACGACAATTTAATAAAAGAAATTGGTGGTAAAGATGTTCCGGCATTAGGATTTGCTGCGGGTATGGAAAGACTGATACTTGCATTAAAAGCCGAAAATGTGCATGTTGATGATATAAAGATAAATGAAGTATATGTTGCACACTTTGGAAGCGAAGAAGTCAGAATAGAAGCGATGAAACTTGCTCAGCAACTTCGCAGGGAAGGTATCGCAGTAAACCTTGAAATCATGGAAAGAGGTCTGAGTGCACAACTCAAAAACGCTGCAAGAACAGGTGCAAAGCTTTGTATAATTATTGGAGAAAGTGAACTTGAAAGGGACATCGTATTGGTCAAAAACATGGAGACAGGTGAACAACTTGAGTTCGAGAAAAACTTTGTTGTCACCGGTATCAAAGACCTATTAACAGAACTAGCATAAAAACTTAAAAGCTCCCGTACGGGAGCTT
>CAYVMA010000030.1:0-47449 GCA_964452455.1 uncultured Fervidobacterium sp.
CTTTTTTTGCTCTGTCTGCTTCGTCCTTTTTTCGGACGGCGAATGCCATTTTACTATGCCTTGTGTTAACTGTAAAGTCCATTACAGTAACGGATTTGCTCTAATCTGTGTTACACAATACGAACATCCTCCTATCGCTCAGGCGTTTTGAAATAGAGTAAAATGGTATAATTTGTGCTATGATATAAGTGTTGGAGGTTACAGTGAGGGTGGTTGGCATGGTTTTGTTCAGATATGAAGAAGAATTTCACTATTTTGTGGGTATAGACCCTTCATGGACCGGGGGAAAGCCTTCAGCAGTCGCTGTAGTAAAGCTAAATGAACAAACAAAAAAGCTCGAATTACAAAGATACATCTATACAAAAGATGTTAAAGAAATAGTGAACGTTCTCTCGTCTTTGGAAAAGCCTTCTGTGGTAGGTGTCGATGCACCTTTGGTAATAACGAACATCTATGGACACAGAAAAAATGAGCTTGAGTTTATTAGAAACTATCCTATCAAAATCTCACTATACCCTGTAAATAATAGTTTATACAAATCATTTTTCCCAACAACGCTGTACAAGGAGTCAAACAAAATCGGTTTTCGTTTTGAAAACCACAATATCTTTGAAGTGTATCCCCACGCTACTTTGGCAGCTTTATTTTTTGGAAGATTGTTTAGCTACAAACGGTCCAGTAAGAAAGAAAAGATGACAAAATTGAAAATAATCGAAGAAAAGATTTCTCAGTATATTGACTCGCCAAAAATTTCTTTTAGGTCACTCAAAGAGAGGGAAGATTTCGATGATGCTCTAATCTGTGCTCTGACAGTTTTTCTTCCAACAAATGAAGATTGTCTTGTGTTTGGTAATGTTTCGGATGGTATGTTACTCGTACCTATACCGAAATCTGTTCAGAAAAGCGAAGAGGGGTAAGATACTCTGTGAAAGGAGCATATATCTTTGTTCTAACACTTGATACCCCCGTTGAACTAAACTTGGGTAGAAATCGTTGGGAGTTAAATCCAAGCACATATGCTTACATTGGCTCAGGTATGGGTAATCTTGAAAAAAGAGTGGAAAGACATTTTTCAGCAAATAAACGTCTTCGATGGCATATAGACTATTTAACTTGCTATGGAAAACCACTTTTTGCGATATTGATTCCTTCAAAAGAACGGATGGAAGAAAAGATTTCCTTAACCTTCCAATCACATTTCAGATGTGTTGAAGGATTCGGCGCTTCGGATTTGAAAGTGAAGTCAAACCTGTATATTATAGATGACTTTCAAAAATTTTCGGAGGTTGTAAATTATTTTTTGAGCAGGAAGTGAAAAGGTTATGAACACAGAAATCTTCTGTGACTCTAGAAGAATTCGTGTTTTAAAAGAAGTAGAAAAGCAGTTTTCACTAATTAAAGGTCCTGTCGTTTATTGGATGCAAAGAGACCAAAGAGCTTTTGACAATTGGGCTATGTTATACGCTCAGCAATTAGCTTTAAGAAATAACGTCGGATTGTTAGTGGTTTTCAACATCGTGCCATCTTTCCTCAATGCTCCTCTTAGGCACTACGATTTCATGCTCCATGGTCTTTTCGAAACAATGGCTTTTCTAGAAGAGTTAAATGTTCCTTTGATTTTTACCTTTGGAGAACCGGTTAGAGAGATTTACAAATTGATAAAAGAGGTTAACGCCTGCGCTTTAGTAACTGATTTTAACCCTCTGAAGATAGTAAAAAATTGGAAAGCTAACCTAATTCGAGTTTTGAATATTACTGTGTACGAAGTCGATGCTCACAATATTGTTCCTGCCTTCTTCGTTTCTCAAAAACAAGAGTACGGAGCTTACACATTAAGGCCCAAGATAAAAAGGTATCTGCAAGAGTTTCTAACTTCTTTCCCAGCTCCTAAGAAGATGCCAGCATCCAATTTGGAGTTTGAAAAATTATCTGTGTTCAATAATTTTGATGAGATTTTGAAAAAGTTGAATGTAGATAAATCTGTTGCACCTGTGAATTGGTTGAAACCTGGATTTGTCGAAGGTATGAGACTGCTTGAAGAGTTTTCAAGAAAGAAATTGAAGCTGTACAAGGACCTTCGAAACGACCCTACAAAGGATGCAACATCGAATCTTTCACCTTATCTACACTTTGGACAGATTGCTCCACAACGTGTAGCCCTGGAAATAATAAAATACGAACGTAATTATCCAGAAAGTGTTGCAGATTTTTTAGAAGAGCTCATAGTTCGCAGAGAACTTGCCGATAATTTTTGTTTGTACAACGAAAATTACGATTCGTTCAATGGATTCCCTGAATGGGCGAAGAAATCTCTGAACGTGCATAGGAACGATAAACGCGAGTATGTATATTCCATTGACGAACTTGAACAAGCAAAAACACACGATAATTTATGGAACGCAGCGCAGTTGGAAATGGTGAAGAAAGGAAAGATGCATGGATTTTTGAGAATGTATTGGGCAAAGAAGATACTTGAATGGACAAGCTCGCCAGAAGATGCTTTGAAATCCGCAATATATCTCAACGACAAGTACGAACTCGACGGTAGGGACCCTAACGGATACGCAGGAATTGCCTGGGCAATCGGCGGTGTTCACGATAGGCCTTGGGCTGAAAGACCTATCCTCGGGATGGTTAGGTATATGAGTTACGAAGGGTGCAAAAGAAAGTTCAACATTGAAAAGTATATACAGTATGTTGAAAATATCAAAAAACGCTTAGCTTAGCAACTTCAAAAAGAAATTGACAAAAACTGGCACTAATAAAGAAACGATGAAACCGTGTCCAAAGGAGACTAAAGCTGTTTCTCTATCGCTATACATTGCAATAATTCCAAGGAGTGTGTCCATAGACGTCGCGCCAGCAACAGATATCGTTCCATAGTGCGAGTGTTTTAGTGCAAATGGGGAGATAACTATGGCTATAAGTTCTCGCAAAACATTCGCAAAAAATGAGATGCTACCAATGTAAGCACTATAACTGCTTGATATCAGTATTGCCGAAAGGCTATACCAGCCAAAGCCCGATGCCGCAAGAAGTGTTTCAAGTTTTTTGAGAGGAATGAAAAGCGAGAGTATAAACGCAAAAAGAAGCGTCCCTAAGATTGTTGAAAGTATTACAAGAACAATATCCTTAAAGAATCTTTTTTCTATCTTCTCCTTACTTAAATCCAAACCAACGAGTGCAACAAGAAGATACAAAACTACTTCAACAGACCCGTCTGGAAGTTGAAAATGCGCTATTCTACCAATAAGTAATCCAAGTAAAACAGAACCAATTAGAAATAAGACCGCCATTTATTTTTCCTCCCACATGGTTGAAGTCTTTTCATCGTTTTTCAGCACTTTTTGGTTTTGTATTTCCGAATGTCTTTTCAAGGAAAAAGCCGAAGATGAAGCTCCCCAAACTTCCAGCAAGTGCTATCAAAAGTCCGTAGAGCAGGATTGTATCAATTTTCCCAAAAAGTTCGTCGTTACTTCCAATTTCTAAACCAAGTGAAAATAATAATAGCATGGTCAACACTAGGATAACCTTGTATTTTCCTATCCATTCAGTCTTTATAAATCTTCCCAAGAAAAAGCCACTAAAAAATACTACAAGCACCCACCATATCATTTTTTATTCACCTCAGTATGAACTTTTTTACAAAACGGGAGGCAAGGAGCCTCCCATTTTTTGTTTCTTGCAAACTTGGAATTTTTGAACTTGTTAAAACTATCAAATTATGGGTGCACTCTGTAAAGTGTTCTGGCAAATGGTATAGCTTCTCTTATGTGTTCTAAGCCTGCTATCCAAGCTATCGTTCTTTCCACACCGAGCCCAAATCCACTGTGTGGAACTGAACCAAATTTTCTCAGGTCAAGATACCAGTCGTATTTTTCAACTGGAAGGTTATTTTCTTTGAGTCTCTCAACTAATAAATCGTAATCGTGGATACGTTGGGATGCACCGATTATCTCACCGTATCCTTCCGGAGCGAGCAAGTCATCACAGAGGACAACTTCCGGGTTCTCTGGGTCAGGTTGCATATAGAATGCTTTTGCCTGTCTTGGATAATGGGTCACAAACAAAGGGCTGTCGAATTGTTTCGCCAAAACAGTTTCTTCATCTCCGCCAAAGTCGTCTCCCCACTTGATATCGAAACCTTGTTTTTGGAGGAATTTAACAGCTTCTGTGTAAGTCATCCTTGGGAATGGCTTTTGGACCTTTTCAAGTTTGGATACATCCCTCCCGATAGCAACAAGGTCATCGTATGCGTTATTTAGCACATATTGGACGATGTAGTAAACCAAGTCTTCTTGCAATCTTACGTTATCTTCATGTTCGTAATATGCAACCTCTGCTTCGTTCATCCAGAATTCAATAAGGTGTCTTCTTGTTTTTGATTTCTCCGCCCTGAAGGTTGGACCAAGGTTGTAAACTTTACCAAAAGCCATACATGCAGCTTCTAGATAAAGTTGACCAGTTTGTGTAAGGTAAACTTTTCCATAGTCAAAGTAATCTACTTCAAATAGGTTACCTGCTGTTTCACCGATAGCACCTGTAAAGATAGGGGTGTCTATCTGTATGAAGTCTCTTTCCCAGTAGAATTTCCTTATTGCCTTGATTACAGCATCCCTTATTCTCATGATGTGGAATTGACGTTTTGCTCTGAGCCAAAGATGGCGATGCTCCATGAGGTAATCGATACTGTGGTCTGGTTTTTGGATTGGAAAATCTTCTGTAGGAATTTGAACGGGAGTAACTTCCGTGGCTAGGATTTCTACTCCACTTGGTGCTCTTTCGTCTTTCCTTACCTTACCCCTAACTATAAGTGAGGATTCTAATCTGAGCTTGTCAGCCTTCTCAAAGTTCTCGTCCCCGACTGTACTTTTTTCTACAACAACTTGAACAAAGCCTGTTCCATCACGAAATTCTATGAACATTATCTTTCCACTGGACCTTTTTCTCCTAACCCAACCTCGCAGTTCAACTTCTTTATCAATGCAATCCTTCAAGTCCTTTATGTATACCCATTCCATCATCACAAACCTCCTTCTCTCATTTTTATTCGAAAAATTCACTTACTTTAGATTATACCACACAAGCATATTTTTCAACATGAAATGTGTGTGGTATTATGATATAATGGACCAGGAAAACTGATATCATTTTGGGAGGATAATTGTATGAACTCGATAAAGCGTCTTAGAAAATTCGCAGTTCTTTTTATTCTCATTATTTCTCTAACGTTTCTATCGACAAACTTTGCCTTCCAGATGCATGAGTTGTCTGGAGCAGAGATAGAAAAGATGTTTTCCGAACTGAAAAGATTGCAAGGATTACCGTATGTTTGGGGTGGGGCAAACATCTTCGGATTTGACTGTAGCGGTTTGGTAATCTATCTACTTAGAATGCTTGGTCACAATCAATTTGTTTATCAAAAATCTCTTGTTTTTGACGTTACTGCAGACAACTTGTATAAATACAACACTAAACCCATCTCAGACCTCAAGAGCTTGAAAAAGGGAGATTTAATTTTTTTCGATATGAATGAAGATACTGAATATGACCACGTTGTTATCTTTGAAAAATTTGACAGATACGGTAACATCTGGGTCTGGGATGCTGCAGAAATGTCAGATGGGATACACCAAAACAAGGTCGATAGACGTCCGTTATCGTTGCTTCAAGCCAGGAAATACACCCTTGGCAGAATTGTTGTTCTGAGCAAGTAAATTATGTTTCAACAAAGATGCAGGGGACAAAAGTGATGAATAGACTGCGGGAATTAATAATGAACTTTTTCGATTCGCTAATGAATGCTTTTAGAAAGGTAAAGAACCTTTCGAAAATTTTTGGTAAGAAAAGTAGTCAAACTCTTACACTTTCCATTATTCATTACGACGGACGAGGTTTGCAATCGGTTCTAAAAGAATTCTCGCTGGAAGTTAATACAGCAGATGTGCTTATAGCAAGAAACATAACGCAATATGAACTAAAGTTTTTGAAAAAGCTTTTGAAAAAGAACGTTGTCTTTTTGGATAAAAATGGAGTGTTGATTTTTAAACATGGCAACATTGCTAATTTTGTATCTAACTTTGATGTTCAAAAGTTGAGAACACTTGAAAAACACGGGACAAAAGTTATCGTTACTGTAGATAAGAAAGTTGCATGGATGATTAGTCAGATGTTCCCATTTTATTGCGTTGTACCTGGTGAACCTTTCCAAGAAACAGTTATAACCGCGCCTATTCCCCTCACAAGGAACTCCGACGGTTTTTATTTTTCAAAGGTGGCCTATCGGAACCAGGTTACGATAATTGACCTAAACATTGAAATTCTCAAGGATTTCAAAGTACATTGATAACTTCCTCCAAATAATCTTCTCTCCCGCTATTTTCCACCCAAAAATAGCTTTTTTTAACCGGTTTATGTAAAATTTTTCATTATGCTTTTGTAAGGATTGGTATGTTCTTGTATGCATTATATTGTAACAATTACCTATTTCGCTAACATGGTGCTACAATTTTATAGTCAGAATCGAAAGAGGGGGGGACGGTATGGAAAAGGAAATTACATTAGAACTTGTTAGGGTAACCGAGGCTGCAGCGTTGATGGCAAGTAGATACCTCGGGCGTGGCGATAAAGAAATGGTTGACAAAATGGCTTCTGATGCGATGCGTGGCATGTTAGACTACATCGAGATGAGAGGAACTGTTGTGCTTGGCGAGGGTGAAAAGGACAAAGCACCTATGCTTTACATTGGTGAGCAAGTCGGAAGATGGTCAGAAGATGACCCTGAACTCGATATCGCAGTTGACCCTGTTGACGGAACAAGGCTCGTTGCATTCGGATTGCCTAATGCGATAAGTGTTATCGCAGCAACGGAAAGGGGAGGTATTGAGTATCTTCCAACGTATTACTCATACAAACTCGCTGTTGGTCCTGAGCTTGCTGGAAAGTTGGATATTAATGCATCTATAAGGGAAAATTTAAGAGTTGCTGCAGCAATTTTAGGAATGGACATCTCAGAACTCACATGTGTTGTTCTGAATAGGGACAGACACAGAGAGATAATAGATGAGATAAGAAGAGTCGGAGCAAGGATAAAGTTGATAAGCGATGGTGACATAGCGGCGGCAATTGCAACGGCACTTCCAGAAAGTAACGTGAATATCTATATCGGAATAGGCGGTTCGCCTGAAGCTTTGCTAGCTGCTGCTGCTTTGAAATCTCTTGGTGGAGAGATTCAAGTAAAACTTTGGCCTATCGATGAAGAAGAAAGAACAAGGCTCGTGGAACAAGGATATGACTTGGAAAAAGTTTACAAGACTGATGACCTTATCAAATCTGACAATGTGATATTCGCAGCTACTGGAGTTACAGACGGAGATATGCTCAGAGGTGTTAGGTTCTACAAAAACACAGCAATCACTGAGTCAATAGTAATGAGGTCAAGAACAAGAACAATAAGACGAATTATCGCACAGCACAATCTGAACTACAAGACAATTCCTCTAAAAAGTAGTGGCGAAGTAAGGTATATGAATAGTATCAAACGATAATTTTTTGAGTTTTAAATAAAAGGGCTACCTCTCGGTAGCCCTTTGGTTTTCAGAAAGTAGATCACAATCTAAAGATGTTCTTGCCAGGTTTTACAATCTTTCTCTCTCCTTTAATTTTGACCTCAACTTCTGATGGAGAAGTAATTTGTATGCTGTCTTTTTTTATAAGAACATCTAAAGGTATACCACGATAGTTAATTTTGAAGTTTACACTTTGCCACTTTTCTGGAAGCCAAGGTGAAAAGTTTAATAGTTTATCGCTTTCTAGAGTCACTCCACCGAAACCATAGACGACACATTGCCATGCTCCTCCAGCACTCGCCGCATGGAATCCATTGTTCGTGTTACCCTGGTTGTCCTCTAAATCAACTAACAATGTTCTCATAAAGTATTTGTATGCATTGTGAGAGTCGCCTACCTTCAATCCCATGATTGAATACATAGAAGGGCTCAAAGAAGATTTATGCATTGTTCTTTTCTCATAGTACTCATAGTTTACTTTCATTTCCTCTTCCGTGAATTCCTCAGGTAAAACAAGCATCAGCATTACAACATCCGGTTGTTTTATCAGCTTCGTTTCACCCAATTTGGTCAAATCTAGACCTTTCGGCCATTTTGGAAGCCCGTTTTCATCCCTTTCGGTAATTTCATAATCCTTCAAATTAAAGTAGCCTTCGAATTGTTCTATCAGTTTCTCCCCTTCTTTTCTTGGAATGTAGATTTTTTCAGCTAAGGTTTTCCAACTATAAACCTCATTTTCAGTAAGTCCTAACATGGTTTTTAACTTTTCAAGTTTTAAAGGAGCTTTTTTTGCAAGCCACTTGTAGTATTCTACAGCTTTCTCCAAGTTCCACTTGGCAAGGTAATTAGTGTAGACGTTATTATCAACATGTTCGTGAAACTCATCTGGTCCGATTACCCTCCGGATTTCGTATCTATCCTTACTTTCATTGTATTCAAGTCTTGATGCCCAGAAGCGTCCGGTCTCAAGAAGCATTTCAACGCCGTAATCTACCATGAACTGGTCATCGCCCGTGGCTGAGTGATAATGAACCAAAGCAACTGCAATGTCAGCATTAATATGAAATTCCTCATCACCTGTCCAGATTCTCACAGGATTACCAAGATAGTCTTCACCCCACTTTGGTGTGACTTCCAAGCCATCGTCAGCCGATTCCCATGGGAACTGTGCACCTTTATACCCATTCATTTGTGCGTTTCTTCTCGCACCATCAAGGGTGTTGTACCTGTAAAGGAGAAGGTTTTTAGCATACTGCGGGAAGGTATACAAAAAGAACGGGAACATGAAAATCTCTGTGTCCCAAAATACATGACCCTTATATCCCTCTCCGTGCAAACCTCTTGCTCCTATACTTACACATGGGTCATCTGGTGCACAGGCGTACAAGTGAAAGAGGTTAAACCTAATCCCTTGTTGTGCTATTTCATCGCCCGCTATAATTATATCCATGGTCTTCCAAACAGACTCCATATGCTCAGCATGTGCCTTAAGTTCTGAATCAAAACCATCTCTGATAAAACTGTTCAGTTCGTTCATTGTTTTTTCCCTAACGAAGTCAACAACGTCGTTGACATTGAGTTTTTCCGATTCTAACTCCCTTGATGTGTATACTGCTCCGTATTTCTCTATAACAACTTGTTGACCTTCTGTCAAAAAGACTGTATAACCTTCTTGGGGTATATCTCCAATTTGCCTAAATTTACGGTACTTAAGTACATTCTCTCCTTGTTTATTTTTAGCTAATATGGCGGTTGCTAAGACTATAACGTGACCTTTGTCGTGAGTTTTTACAGACACACTTATTCCAGGTTTTAAGTCTTCTACTTTAAGAACTTTGTAATGTTGTATTTTATTGTAAGGATCTAAGAACCCGTTGTAGGTTGTTGTATCGATACTGTTCTCGACGATAATCTTCCCGGAAAAATTCACAGGTGTTATTGTATACTGTATCCCAAATCGATGGACGTGTGGACGGCTTACAAATCTTCTAGACTCTATTTTTACAATCTTACCCTCAACGTTGAATTCGTACAATGAATTAAGTATACCGTGTTTCATATCTAGGGAGCGATAGTACTTTGTCAGAGCCAAGTAATCAAGATTAAGTTCTTTATTATCCAGGTAAATTTTGAACCCCAGTGGGTCAGGTAAGTTTACAAGTTCCGTTACCTGAGCCAAATACTTGTCAAATACACCAGCTAAGTAGGTACCTTTCATCGTCAAATTTGAAAACTCTTCCCGACCACGTAAGCTTAGATAACCATTCGCCAATGTGAATAAAGTTTCATACACTAGATTTTCTGCAGGAAGGTACTCTCTACGTTCAACACTCCACACACCTTCTCCCTCCACGTAATAAATTATTAGAATTCTATAAGCTCCAATGTCTGACCTTTAAAGGATTGTATAACTTTATCCGCATCTTTTAAAATTGCTGGATCTCCTACGCCTATGACTTTCATACCAGCAGATTTTGCTGCCTGAATACCTGCAACAGCATCTTCAAAGACGCAGCATTCCTCGGGTCTAACACACAGCTCTTCAGCTGCCTTCAAAAACACCTCAGGGTCAGGTTTAGCCCTAGAAATTTTCGTTCCATCTATTATTGCATCAAAAAAGTTTTCAAGGCCTATGCGTTCGAGTATTGTCATTGTATTTTTGCTTGCAGAACCTATTGCTATTTTTATTCCCGCATTCTTAAGAAGCTCTAAGAATTCCATAACACCAGGCAGAATTTCATCTTTGGTCATTTGGTTTATGTACTCAACATACCACTTATTCTTTTTCTCAGCTAATTGTAACTTTAAATTCTCGTCTTCGAGCTTTATACCACCAATTGACAAGAGAATTTCCAGGGATTCCATACGACTCACACCCTTTAAGCGTTCGTTTTCTTTTTCCGTAAAGTCAAATCCAAGCTCATTTGCCAATCTCCTCCAAGCAAGATAATGGTACTTTGCCGTATCAACTATGACCCCATCAAGGTCAAAGATACAAGCTTTCGACCTCATCGAGCGTCCTCCTTCTCACAAATACTTTTAACCCTTGACTGCCACAGCTTTTCCTGTTTCGATAAAGTAGCGCTGGAAAGACAAGAATATAATAATCATCGGTATTGTCATGAAAATGGATGCAGCCATCATGTACTGCCAGTAAGTATAGTAGGAAGTTTTAAAGAAATTAAGACCCAAGGTTAGTGTGTACATCTCCTTGTTACTCAAAATTATCAATGGCCACTGAAAGTCATTCCAGGCTCCTAAGAAAGTGTATATAGCAAGTGCACTGACTGCTGGAAGCGCATTTGGGAGGACTATTTTAAAGTATGTTTTTAAAATACCAGAACCATCTATTCGTGCAGCTTCTTCAAGCTCCTTTGGAAAATTCAAAAAGAACTGACGCATCAAAAACAACCCAAACACATTTGTTAGTTTTGGTAAAAACAGACCAGTATATGTATTAACTAAGCCATACTTAACAAGAAGATTGTATTGAGGTATCAACGTTACTTGACCAGGTACCATCATTGTTGCAAGAAACATAGTGAACCAAAAGTTCTTGAGAGGGAAGTTTAGTCTTGCAAAAGCGTAGCCCCCCAGTGAGTTCAGGATAATATTTCCAACAGTTAGCAATCCAGCGTAGATAATGGTATTCATAAGCCATCTTTTATATAAAGGTACAACTTCAAAAATCAATTTGAAGTTCTGAAATGTCAGAGGAACTCCGAACGCGGAAGGTTTTGGAAATAAGCGTAGCCTTGGTGGCCAATCAAATATATTTACGCCTTTCTCAATTCCTTGAGCGTCCGTGTATGTTATGGGAGTGAGGGAAATTAACACCGCCCAGGTAAAAGGAAAAAGCGTAGCAATTGTATATCCTATTAAGATAATATATGATATAACCACAGAGATTTTTGAAACGCTTCTTACAGAACCTTCCATTTAGCTTCACCACCTAATTCTCAGTACTCTTCCCTTATTATCTTTCTCTGAACCAATGACAGCACAAGAATTACACTAAAGAGAACTATAGCGAGAGCCGAAGCATAACCCATTTTTCCGTATTCGAAGGCGTTTTTATATATGTAAAAAGATATTGTTATATTTCTTAAGTTCCTGATAAGGAAGTAAATTTGGTCAAATACTTGCATACAACCTATTGTTCCCATGATTGAAACAAAAACTATCTGTGGCCTAAGCAAAGGTAAAGTTATCTTCCAGAAGATTTGCCAGCCGTTTGCCCCATCTATCCTTGCTGCTTCGTAGATGCTTGATGGAATATCTTGAAGACCAGCTAAAAACGTGACCATGAAATAACCCGCTGTAGACCATATATTCATTGCCATTATCGCAAAAAGTGCAATTCGTGGTTCGTTTAAATAATCTATAGGTTGAAATCCGAACCTACCGAAAAGAGCAACAAGAATCTTATTTAAAACTCCAGGTTTTGAGTAAATAAGCCAAAATATCATTGACAATGCCGCAGAAGAGGTTATTGCTGGCAAGAAAAAAACGGATTTGAAAAAGTTAACTGCCTTTATCTTCGAATTTGCTGCTACTGCCAAGATTACAGCCAAAAGTGTTTGAATAGGTACAACAATAATTGAATAAAGAAAAGCATTCCAGAATGACGTGTAAAAATACATATCCTTGAACATGTCTCTGAAGTTTTTTAATCCCACGAACTTTGGTATATATTTTATAAACCTGTCACCGTGTTTGTTCATATATTTTTTCATGAAATCTGCGATTTTGATTTCATTAGGCAACTTTTTTTCTCTGTAGTCATTCAATAAATTTAAAGAGTCAAAGTATTCTTTTACAAGTTTTTTCTCCTCGTCACTAAGTTTTACGCCAACGTCAACCTCGACAAAACTTACTGGATCGAAGTATTCTAACATTTCGTCTATGGTATAATTTTTCGCTTCTTCTCTCAAAATCCCCGTATGAATTTCCAAGGCATCATAAGGGCTAATTACGTAGGTGTATTTCCGAGCCTCAAGTGGCTGGTAATCTGTTAGGCTATAGTAAAATGCAGCAATTATCGGATAAATAGTGAAGACTAAAACTGTCAATATTATTGGTGTTGCAAAGAGGTAACCTACTATCGCCTCTTTTGTTTTGTACTTCATAGCTTATTCCTCCTGTCTAATAAAAGGGAGGCGAGCGCCTCCCTCTTGCTCCTGCAACTAATTACTTTTCCTTTCCTATCCATTTATTGTAATTTGTCTCGATGATCTCTATTGCCTCATCAACACTGAGTTTTTCGTAGAAGAGGTCCTTCAGCAAAGAGTTAATCTGGTCGTTAGCAGTTGCAAACAAACCTGTCGGCGTTGGAACTTTCCAAGGTACGCCATACTCTGCTCCTTTATAGAAGACCTTCTTTATGGGATCTGTGTCTTTTGCAGCTATGGATTTTCTTGAAGCGAGAACTCCTGCACCTTCAACGAAGATTTGCTGACCCTCAGTAACTAGGAATTTCAAGACTTCCCATGCTGCATCTTTGTTTGGTGTCGCTCTATTGATAGACCAAGCAACTGTGTATATCATTGTTGCTTTCTTTATACCCTTTGGCATTTCAACAATACCCATCTTTTTAAATGTATCTGGGAACGAACCTTTCATAAAGCCTATTGTCCAAGGACCAGACATAACAACTGCACATTTTTCCGTTGCAATAGCTTCACCAAGCCAACCGGAACCAAGTGCCGATGGTTCTTTTGCAACTTTGTACTTTGTAACTAAATCTATATAGAATTGGAGAGCTTTTTTGGAATTTGGCTCACCAAGAGCTGTCGAAAGGTCTGGCTTTACAAGTCTTCCACCAAAGCTTATAATAAATGGTATGACCCTGTTGAAATCTGGTGCCAGCGCCAGAGGGGTTTCAAAACCTGCTGCTTTAAGCTGCTGAAGTTTTTTGAGGAAAGAGTCCCATGTCTCATCGTTAGTGAGATGTGGGACTTTGTATTTGTCAAATATCTCTTTGTTAAACCAAACCGCAAGTGTGGAGAAGTCTTTGGCAATACCATAAAGTCTATTCCGGAATCTGAATGCATTAACAAGCGATGGATAAAAATCATCGAGGTCGAAATTGTCTCTTTTAACATACGTGTCAAGTGCCAGGAGAACGTTTGCTCTTGCAAGTTCTTCGAATACGTAAACGTCAACATAGAAAATATCAGGACCAGTTCCTCCAGAGAGTCTTGTCATAAGCACTTGTTTGTAGTCTCCAGCGATAGGTTCCCAAACAACTTCTATACCTTTCTGCTTGCCTATCGTGCTGTTAAACGTATCAACTGCTTTCTTAATGGCTCCCTCTTCAATGGGGTTGCCGGGCCAACCTGAAATAGTGATCTTCGTTACCGCAAAAAGTCCCACCGTCAAAACAACCGCCAAAAAAATTACCAAAACTCTTTTCATACAAACCGACCTCCTTTTGTAGAGTTGAGGAACTTTTTAGTTCCTCTCACGACTAAATGCGTACTGATAATTTCGGATTCCACTTGCTCACCTAAAACCAATTGGTGAACTTTGTGCGCAACTTTTTCCCCTACCAAATGAATATTCTGGTCAATGGTTGTTATATTAGCGATTTCGGAAAGTAAAATGTTGTCAAATCCTATTAAAGGAATGTCGATGCCCTTTTTTTCGCAAACCCTTAGAGCAGCGTATGCCATAACATCTGAAGTACAAAAGATTCCATCAACTTCATTTAAATACTTCTCAACAATCTCTCTTACATTTTTCTCATCATAATTCGCGAAAGCCTTATATACCTTTCCTCCAAAACCGCTCAAACCATCAATAAACCCTCTAAAACGTTCTTTTTCAAATGGTAGCGAGTCATCACCGCCTATAAAAAGAACTCTGGTGCACCCAATTTCTTTTAAGTGTTCTCCCGCTTGACGTCCTCCAGTATAGTTATCCGTATCAACATAAATAAAGTTGTTTTTGTTGTTCCGCCCAACACAAACAAAGGGAACACCTAACTTGTTGAGCAGCTCAACCCTTATATCGTCATCTTTTATGTCCATAAGTATATATCCGTCAATGAGCTTTGACGAAACCAAGGTTTTATAGTAACTTGTAATGTCACCTTTGGTAAACACATCTATAATAAGCTTAAGCCCTTTTGATGAGAAATATCTTACCGCACCCCGCAAGAACTTGGAAACATATGAATCTTCAAAAACACGTTCAACATCACTCATAACAGTGAGAGAATAGACACCTGTCCTTTTGGTTCTTAATGATTTCGCTATAGCATGTGGCATGTATCCGTATTTTTGAGCTATCTTCAAAACCCTTTCTCTAGTCTCTGGCTTCACCTTTTCTGGTTCGTTGAAAACCCTTGATACAGTTGCAACTGAGACTCCACACAAGTTGGCAATTTCCTTTACAGTCATTCACTCACCTTCTTAAAAGTCTCATGAGATTTTTTAATGTAATCGATTACTGTAATCGATTACATCAGAAATGTACCACTTTTTCATCTCGAAATCCAAACCAAGAAATTCGCAACAAATGTAGAAGGTATTTTCTTTTTGAAGAATTTCTTATCATTGCTTTTATTTTCTAATATTTTCTACGTTTTTCATAACTATTCTCTCTTTAGAAGCAGTAAGTTTCTTCCTTGCTTCACTCAATTAGCGATGTATGGTATAATCTTGATGATATGGCTTTTATTTCTCTTTTGATTCTTGTTTTTTCTCAGTTGGCAAACGAGGTGATTTTGTTGGAAATCATAAGGAAGGCAGAGATTTTTGATGCTGATGTTGTTGCAAGTTTAATTCTTGAAACCGGGCGTTCGTTTCTGCCGTTGCTTTTTGGTCCTTATGTGAAATTGATACTTGGTAGGTTGGTCAAAACTCCAGGAACAGTCTTTTCTTTCGACAGTGCCTATGTTCTTGAAATTGACGAAGGAAAAGTTGTGGGAATAATCGTTATGTTCGACGGAAAAACTATCAGAAAGCGTGCTTTGAAGACTGCGTTTGCGCTTTTTCAGCTGATGGGTTTTGAGTTTTTTAGAAGACTTCCTATATTCCGACTTGTCTGGCGACGAAATAAAATTCAAAACGATGAATTTTATGTTTCAAATGTTGCTGTTGATAAGAATTACCGAGGTATGGGGTATGGCCGAAAACTGATGCTCTTTGCTGAAGAGGTCGCCAAGCAAAAAGGTTTCAAAAAAATATGTTTAGATGTTGAGAATACAAATATTCAGGCTATTGAACTATACAAAAGACTTGGATACGTAGGAACCAGAGTAAACAGAATCAACATCAAGAATGTGCGTTTCGCGTTCATCAGGATGGAAAAGATATTGTCAAGTTAAGTCATTATTTAATCTATCAAAATTAAGGCGGTGAAATGAATGGCAAAGTGTCCTGGCTGTGGTGCAGAAATTCAATTCGACCATCCCGGCAAACCAGGATTTATACCCTATGAAGTTTACAACAAGCGATTAGAGGAAGGAAAAGAAATAGTTTGTCAAAGGTGTTTTAAACTCAAGCATTACGGTATGCTTGTGAGTGATGCAGATGAAGATGAGATAATGGAGTTTATAATGAAAGCAATTAAGAATTTCAAGCATATTATCTACATTTTCGATGTGTTCGATTTCGAGGGCACGTATAGACCTGAAATTGTGGAATTGTTATCCGGTGCCAATGTGTTGTACGTTGCAAATAAATTTGATACTTTACCAAAAACGGTTAGCGGAAGTCAATTGAAAGAATGGTTGAAAAAACAAATTCCTGCAAAGAGTTCGGAGATTTTTATTACAAGCACGAAAAATGGTTTTGGAATTAGCAAACTGAAGAAAGAATTGGAAAATCTGAAAGGTAGTGCTTTGGTCCTGGGTGTTACAAACGTTGGTAAATCGTCTTTACTTAAGGCTATCACAAACTCAAGTGCGACAATCTCGCCTTACCCAGGAACAACTATAGGATTGATAGAACACAGATTGGGTAGTCTTAAGTTATTCGATTCACCTGGCATCGTCGTCAATGACAGAATGATAGACCTCTTTGACCCGGAATGTCAGTCGAAAATATTGGCAAAGGGTGAGGTTACCAGGAAGACATTTAAACCTTTCCCCGAAGAAACTATATTCGTTGGAGGATTGTGCCAAATAAAAGCTGAAATGAAAGATGTTAATTTAAGACCTATATTCCAAATTTTTGCACCAGAGAACGTTACGTTCCACAAGACGAAAAATCAGAACTTCTTGCAAAATTATCCTAAGCATTTCGGAAAACTATTATTCCCACCTTGTGGTAAAATGGATGTGGAAAAAATAGCATTTAAAGATGAGAAAGTTGTTGTGAATGTTAACCAGGAGTTGTCTATTTCTGGTCTTTGTTGGATAAATGTGAAAAGAGGTCCTGTGGAGTTCACAATAAGGGTTCCTGAAAATGTGAGAGTTTATGCAAGAGAAGCTTTAATGAAGCCGAAAAGAAAAATTAACCAAAATTCTGAGAATTAAACCATGAGATTTCAGAGAGGAGGAGTATTATATGAGAAAGAAAGAGATACCTATCGTTGCTGGTGTTAGCAACAGACATGTTCACCTTTCAAGGGAAGATGTGGAGATACTCTTTGGGAAAGATTATCAACTCACTCCAATAAAGGACCTCGGTCAACCTGGTCAGTTTGCATGTAAGGAAACAGTCATTATTGTTGGTCCAAAGGGAGCTATCGAGAACGTCAGAGTGCTTGGACCTGAGAGAAAAGAAACGCAGGTCGAAATCTCTCTCACGGATGCCTTTAAACTAGGTATTATGCCTCCTGTTAGGGATAGCGGTGACCTTGAAGGAACACCTGGTATAGTCATCGTTGGTCCAAAGGGTTCGGTAATTAAGGAGAAAGGCGTGATAATTGCAAAAAGACATATCCATATGCATACAACAGACGCTGAAAAGTTTGGAGTAAAAGACAAGGATATAGTTAAAGTTGTTGTTGAAAAAGGCGACAGAAGATTAATTTTTGATGATGTGCTTATCAGAGTTAGTGAAAAATTCGCACTTGAATTCCATGTTGATACCGATGAAGCAAACGCAGCAATGCTAAAAACTGGGGACGTAGTCTATATTGTCGAAGAGCTTTAATTTCGTAGAGAAAAAGGAGCGACGAAAAACTGTGAAGGTCTTTTACGAGTTTAAAACTTATGAATTCGATGAATCAATGCGTGGTTATGACTTATTGAAGAAACTAGGACTAAATCCCGAGGAACATTTGATAATAGTAGATGGAGAACTTTACACCGAGGATAGGGTTATAAAAAAAGACAAAGAGGTAAAGATAGTGAAGGTTACAAGTAGTGGTTAGGAAAAAGGAAAGTTCTCGGTATTCTTTTGCCATTTCGACACAGTAGAGTCTGTTGTTGGGAGGTCGCAGTGTGGAGATTCCAAGTATTGTAACCTTAGCTTTGGGATTATCGGTAACAACAAATGTTTTTCTGATATCGAAGTTGAGAAAAAGAACTAATCTGAACAAGTATCTTTCAACGCAGCTGCAAAAATTTAAGGACCTTTCATCGAAACTCAGGGACATTGTCGTTCAAAGGGAAGAGACTTTCTATAAAAATTTGCATGACGTTGCGGTTGGTTTTCTGGACGAAATTGAAAAAAGTTATTTCATAGTTTTTGATGGCGAATACGGAAATGTGGTATCAGTCTTCGGCGATGTCCCAAACAATGTATCAAAACGAGTAAAAAAGACGGAACTTCCATTCGCAACTCAACGTGTTTACACTGTCGATAAAGAAAAATTAATAGCACTTTTTCCAAACTTAACAAAAAATGGTTCTGAGAAAACACAAGTTTTAGTCTCGGATATTTTTATTGGAGGAGAACTTAAAGCCAAAATTATCTTCGAGCGAAAACGTAGTTTTTTGGATGAAGAAATGGATACCATTAAAAGTTTAGGTTCCTTTTTTACATCTTTTATAGCAACTCACAGCTATGTGTCAAACCAAGGAAAGTTCCAAAAAGACATGATTCTCACAATTATACGTATCCTGGAATACCATGACCCTTATACAAAAGGACACTCAAAAAATGTTGCAACGTTAGCTTCTCTTGTTGCTGAAAGAATGGGACTTCCTGATGAAATGATTAGAAAAACGTATTGGGCTGCTTTGGTGCACGATATTGGAAAGATAGTTATACCTTCAACGATACTAAACAAAGAAGGAAAACTGACACTTGAGGAATTTGAAATTATAAAAAAGCATCCTGTCTACGGTCATGACTTTCTTTCAACATCTTCCGAATTGAGAGAACTTGCTAAGTATGTTTATCATCATCATGAACGGTGGGATGGGAAGGGATACCCTTCTGGACTTTCCGGAGAGGATATTCCTTTGATATCAAGGATTATAGCAGTAGTAGACGCTTGGGACGCAATGAGAAGTGACAGACCCTATAGGAAAGGATTACCAAAAGAAGTAGCCCTAAAGGAATTGACAGAACATGCAGGTATGCAGTTTGATCCAAGTGTTGTAAAAATCTTCGTAAGTTTAATCGAAGAACAAGGAATTGGATAGTGAATCTTTTGAGAAAATAAACAAAAGGGGGAATTAGATGCTCAAGTTTGTTGTGAGTAAAGCGGAAATTCAAGAAAAGATTTCTATTGCGTCTTCTTCAATCGGTTCGAGAACGGTTGATCCTATTTTGCAGTGTTTACTTTTTAAACCCGTAAACGGACATATCAATATCCATGCGACAGATTTACAGACTTCAGTTGTATCAACAGTAAAGGTTGGAGAATACGAAGGCAGTGAAGCATTTGCAGTTGATGCCGATTTGATTGACGACATCGTAAAGAACTTACCAGAAGACGAGGTCATATTTGAATACTCTAATGGCAAGCTTTTAGTAAAAAGCGGGAAGGCAAGATATAACCTTACAACGGTTTTAGATGTTGAAAGATTTCCGATAATAGAAACGGATGAAAGTGGTATAAAATTTAGTATAGATACCTCCATACTAGAGGAAATGCTCGACAGGGTTAGTTTCTGTGCTTCCAGCGAAAGCGCAATGCGGGCACTGAACGGCGTATATTGGGAAGTTCACGGTGGTTTTCTAAGACTTGTTGCGAGCGATGGCTACAGACTCGCATTAGCTGAGCAAAAACTTGATATAGAAAATGAATTCGACTTCATCATAGCACTTAAAAGTGTAAAAGAACTAGAAAAGCTGCTTTCGAGTACCACTGAACCATCGATAAATATCACATACGACCATTCAATCGTCTCGTTTAATGCAGGAGATGTCACGATGATAGTCAGAACCGTTGAGGAGACGTTCCCAGATTACAAACGAGTTCTTCCAAAAGCGTTTAAAACACGGGTTGTACTTAACGTTGATGACTTTGCAGAAGCTCTGAAACGGGTTATGGTTATCGCAAAAAGAGGGACAGAAAAAGTGCAATTAAAAATTTCCGATGATGTCATGGAACTATCGAGCCAGAGTCCTGATTACGGTGAAGCAGTTGAAAATATTCCCGTGACAAAAGATGGAGAAGACTTAATTGTAAACTTCAATCCGAAATTCTTAAATGAAGCAATAAAACATATTGATGAAAAAGAAGTAGAATTTAATTTTGTAGATAATCTTAGCCCACTTCAAATCAACCCAAGAAACGTTGAAGGATATATGTACATAGTCCTTCCAGTAAGGGCATAGGTTTTCAAGAAAGAAGGAGGTAGCCTTGAGGCGAGGTTTTACTCTTATTGAGTTGCTCATAGTTATGTCAATTATCGCTGCGTTGATGTCAGTTGCAACGCCTGTAGGTTTAAATGCTGTAGCACAAGCGAAGGCAGCAAATGTTGCCGGGAATTTTCGTGCACTTCAACAAGCAGTAATGCAAATGATAACACTAGAGCCAAACCCACCAAGAGCTCCAGATGTAGATGTTTTGGAGTACCTTTACACTCAAAAATATATTTCAACAAAACCTTCGGGATTTGAAGTTCGGTACGATGAAGCCAGAAAAGCATATGTTATAAAATACACCCAAAGCGATATTGACCCTCTCAAAGTTAAGAACATCTATGCTTCTATAGAAATCGATACAAACACTGGTCAGCTCGTTCTTTACGTATTGTTACCATGAGCATTTGAAGGTGAATACATGCTCAAATTTGAAGATATATCGCACCAATTTAAAGATAAAAAGGCTCTTGAAAATATAAACGGAACTATAGACGATGGAGAGGTAGTTGCAATCATTGGTGAAAACGGCAGTGGAAAGAGCACACTGCTTAATGTTGTTGCTACGTTCCTAAAACCTTCGAGTGGTAAGTTAATCTACGACGATATGGATGTGTTTGAGAGAAAAGGAAATATTGAAAAATTCAGAGAACTCATATCTTACGTATCTGAAAAGAGCACTTTTATACATGAGCTTACCCTAAGGGACAACCTTTTATATTTCAAATCCGTTTTTAATTCGCAAAAGTGCATATACGACGTAGCCAAGCACGTGAATATAGATAATCTGTTAGACAAAAAACCGAACAAACTTTCAAAAGGACAAAAACAAAGGTTCGCATTGGCTATTAGCTTGCTTAAAGATGCCAAAATCATACTTTTGGATGAACCGGCGGAGGGACTGGATATCGAAACTAAACAAATTGTGAAAGATTTGGTCAAAGAATTCAAAGAGAAAGGCTGCACAGTTTTTTATGTTACACACGACGAAGATGAAGTGGAAGAAGTGTGCGATAAAATCATCGCTTTGAAAGATGGAAAAGTCAAGTTTTTCGGAACCGTTGACGAATTTTGGAAAACCTATGAAAAGTTTTATTCGGTAACCTTCGAAGCGCCTGAGAATCCCGGTAAGAAAGTGACTCGTATCATGAACATAGATGAGTTGAAAATAGCCCAGGAGAAGATTCGAGTATTGCACATAAGGAATTTGGGATTGAGAGAGATTATCAACATAACTGAAAATGTGTATGTGGAACATAAAGCTACTCAACAGAGGTGAAAGAAATGAGAATGGAAGGGAAACTGGCAACGCTAAGACCTATCGAAGTAACCGATGCCAAGAAATTCGTAGAACTCATCAACGACGAAAGGACAAAAGATTATCTCAGTGGCGTTTTTCCAATAAATGAATTCATAGAGGAAGAATGGATAAAAAAGAATGCCATTACCCATAACGCTGTGAATTTTGCAATAGAAGTGGGGGGCAATCTTGTCGGCTCAGCAGGTTTGATGGCAATTGATTGGGTTGCTCGAAGTGCAGAGTACGGCATAGCAATCTTCGACCCTGCTTATTGGGACAAAGGAATCGGAACTGAAGTTACACAAATGATGTTAAAATATGCTTTTGAGTATCTGAACTTAAATAGGGTTTGGCTCCGAGTTTTTGAAAATAACCAAAGAGCTATAAGGGTATATGAAAAGTGTGGATTTATTCAGGAAGGAAGAATGAGACAGGCCAGATATTTAAAGGGGCAATATATAGATGCAATAATCATGGGAATTCTTTCTGACGAATACTGGAGAATGAAATCGGAATTCTAATTTTTTCAGCGACTAGTTCTGTATGAGGCCTTGTGATATAATAATGTATGATGGGAGGTGGTAAAATGTTTTGGTATGACCCAACGTTTATAATATTAGTGCCAGCTCTTCTTTTATCTTTATGGGCATCCATAACCGTTCAGTCGCGGTTTGCTCAGTATTCTCGAGTTAGGTCTAGAATTGGAATGACAGGAGTCGAACTTGCCAGGTTCATCCTCGACTCAGCTGGACTTTACAATGTGAGTATTGAGAGAATTCATGGCTCACTAACAGACCACTATGACCCTCAGGAAAAAGTTGTAAGGCTCTCACAAGCAACATATAGTAGCGATTCTATTGCCGCACTTGGTGTTGTAGCACACGAAATTGGACATGCTATACAAGACGCTAAAGGATACGCTCCACTCGTTGTAAGAAATGCTATCGCACCTGTTGCTCAATTTTCTTCAAATCTTGCTTGGGTGTTTTTCATAATAGGGCTTGTTACCGGTGCCCTTGGTCTGGCAAAGTTTGGAATAATACTTTTCTCAATAGCTGTTCTCTTCGCTATAATTACACTCCCAGTCGAATTCGATGCAAGCAGAAGAGCTCTTCAAATTCTTGAAAAGAACCTGCTAATGCCCGCTGATGAACTTAAGGGTGTTAAAGCTGTGCTCTCTGCAGCTGCGATGACCTATGTTGCAGCTATGCTTATGGCCGTTTTGCAACTCATAAGGATGATATTGATAGCAAGAAGAGATTAAAAAGCATCAAAATTAACAATCAAGAAGCCACCTCTATACTGAGGTGGCTTCTTTTTATTGCTCGTTCAGCTTTTTAAGAAGCTTTACTAGTATGTCATAAAGTTCGAAGAATTCTGGAAAATATTCACTGAATATTTTTCCTTCCTGTTTTACAACCTCCCAATCTCTTCGCTTTACAGGACCAGTGAGTGCATTTTTTAAATTCTTAGAAGCTATGTTTTGACTAACACTTTCAAAAAGTTTTGAAATAACCTTCCTTGAGAGTTCTTCAGGAAAGCCAATATCTGTGTAAAGCCTTTGGGAAAGATAAGCCAAAGCTACTGGGAAATTGCTTGCGATAACTGCTGCCAAATGATATTCGGCTTTCCTTTCCTTAGAGATTACAACGTACTGCCCACCAAGAAGCTCAACTAAGTATTTTGCCATCTGGAGCCCTCTTTCTGTTCCTTCAACACCAAATACCACGTCTTTAAAGTTATACGATTCATTAGAAACTGCGCAATTTGGATGCATAGAAGCAGGAAACCAGCTTTCCGGTAATATATCAGAAGACAAAAACCCACTGAAGTGTATCGCCACAACGTTTTTATCAACTTTCTTTTCGATCAGCTTGCAAACATCAGGTAGAGCAGAATCGCTAACACCAAGTAATATAACTCCACTAAGTAAAAAATCATCCTCGTACGTTTTTGCTTTAGCACCTACTTCTTTTGCTAAATTCTCCGCTTTACTTTTGTCACGTGATATAACATAACCAAACTTTACCTTTCCAACAAGGTTTCTTGCTACTGAAGATGAAACACGTCCAACACCTATTATGTTAATCTTAATCTCAGAAAGCTCAGAAATACTTCCACATAGAAGCATAATTTAAGATTTCTCCCCAATGCATGAGTGCTTTTGGCAAAATTTTGCAATCACATCCCTTACAAGTTCTGAAACTTGCGCAGAGTCTGTTAAATCCTGATTTGATAGAATTTCAGCAATATCTTTGTTTATAATCACTTCAGCATGTTTCTTTATACGTCGCTTAGCTCTTTCTTTTATTTCTCCTGTATCTTTCAATCTAATTCTATGGTTCTCGATTTCTCTGTGAAGTTCTTCAATTCCCTTCCCAGAAGTTGCAACGGTTAATACTATGGGTTTTGAAGACTCAGAAAACTGTAAAACCATCTCAAGGTTTACCTTAAGTATATGCGCACCTTCCAGATCCGATTTGTTTATCACAAATATGTCAGCTATCTCCATAATACCAGCCTTCATGAGCTGAATTTCATCACCAGCAGCTGGGGAAAGGACTAATACGACTGTATCAGCAACATAAGCTATATCAACTTCACTTTGACCAGCGCCTACAGTCTCGATAATAATGTAATCAAACCCGTAGAGTTTGTACAAAGTAATTACTCCAAAAACTGCATCATTCAATCCCCCAACGTTCCCTCGACTGCCCATGCTTCTGATAAAGACGTTATCATCGGTAAAATGTCTCTTCATTCTTATACGGTCACCAAGAAGTGCTCCTCCCGTGAACGGGCTCGAAGGATCCACGGCTATTATCCCAACCTTTTTACCTTCTGACCTTAGTTTAACAACGTAAGCATCTGTTAATGTACTTTTCCCCGCCCCTGGACTGCCTGTGAAACCAACTATGTGAGAAATGTTTTTAGTTAGCGTATCTTTGTATTTTTCTTCAACATGAAAAATGAGCTCTGGGTTGCTTTCGATAAGTGTGATAGCCCTTGCAAGAGCAAGCTGGTCCTGAACAATTATTCTTTCTGCCAAAGATAAAACGCTTTCAATTTGGTTGTTAACAAGGTCTTTCCATTTCTTCTTCATTTATCAAGCTACTCCTTGTCCAACAACTTCTTGAACTTTCTTGACAATTTCTGATATTGGGGTCCCAGGTCCAAAGACGGCAGCAATTCCCATCTTTAAAAGTTGTTCCGCATCGTCTGGAGGGATGATTCCGCCTACAAAGACTGGTACATGGAAGTTGTACTGCTCCATCAACTCTAAAACCTTCTTGCATATGCTCATATGTGCACCTGATAATATCGACAAGCCTATTACATCTACATCCTCCTGAATAGCCGCTTTGACTATTTCTTCGGGGGTTTGACGTAAGCCAGTATAAATTACCTCCATACCCGCATCTCTTAAACCTCTCGCGACAACTTTTGCACCTCTGTCATGCCCATCAAGACCCGGTTTGGCTATGAGAACGCGGATTTTCTTATCCATATCCCATCTCCCCTTTCTACAAAAGAAATCCACATATTTTGATTTTTGACTGTCCTTTTTTATTTTAGCATGAGCAATGATAATTTCAAACCCAGTTGTCCATAGGACTAGTGCTTTTCAAATGCTGGGAGATTGAAAAAAAGAATAATTACTTTTGTTTTTAAAAATTTGCCAATGCAAAGCGATATTTAGGATATTTTCGTCAGTTTCTTAATTTAACAGACATATCTCTACAATAGATAATGGGATGTGTCATTTTGTTAATAACACATTTAAGTTTAAGTAAATAAAAGTTAAGTATAGTCACGATGTAAATTAAAATGTAAACGGTATAATACTATGGTAAAAGTAAATAAAGTGGACATTAAATAATTATTGTGTTCACTGACATTAGTTGCTGCCTATCATGACACAGGGGAGTGGTGGCATGTGATGCATCTTTTGGGCGACTTTTACATTGATGAACTTCCAAATTGTGAACTCTCAAAAAGTGAGCTTATAGTTTTTTCTTATCTTATTGTAAAAAAACAGGCGTGGTTAACAGAGCTCCTCAACATCCTTGAAGCTAGTGATTCTTATGATAAATCATATGTTAGGAAAATACTAAAAATCTTAAATAAAAAATTGAATGGATACCTTAAGATTGATTTGATAAAACGTTCAAAGATTACCATAGAACACTCTCTCAATGCTGATATCAACATCATTCAATCACAAATCGAAGTACTTAATGTGAACAAGGACGAGTTCCAAAAAGTTGTTACACAAATCTTGGAACTTTACAAGGGAGATTTTCTACCTTTTCTGGATAACCCATGGATAGTTTCGTTCAGAAATCTTTTTAGGTCTCTTGTTTTCTCTGTGTTTTCGAAAGCTTATTTTGATCCCAACATCCCTGTTCAAACAAAGATTAGACTTTTGAAAATTTTACCGGAATTTTATTTGTCAGCAGCGAATTCCGCCTTTTTTAAGTTTATAGCTGAAGGATGTGAATCCTCTATAGCTGATAGTGTTTTCGATTTTTCAGAAGGTTTGACTGCTGTTAAATTAAAAGTCAAAGAACCAGATATCCTAAATCAGATACTATCTAAAAGCAAAAAGGCTTCACTGCTTAGCGATACTGAAATTATTCTTTTAGTTGAATCGGAAGTAGCCAAAGAAATTCTTACTGTTTGCAGCGTTAAATAACCCATTAAGATTTGAGAGAAATCAAAAAACGACAGAGGTGAGAACATGCTTTATATTAAACTTTTCGGAGATTGGAAAGTTTATAAATATGGAAATGAGTTTAATGATTTCACATCAAAAAAGGCTTTGAAGCTTTTGTTTTACATTCTGCTTTCTGGTAGAAGCAAGGTTTCAGTCGAAGAACTTCTGAGAACTTTCTGGCCTGGTTACACTCCTGAATATTCCAGAAAGAATTTAAATGCCCAACTTTACTATATCAGAAAAGATTTAGAAATTCCTTACGATTATTTGAGGAACGAGAGAGACTATGTATTTATTAATCTTAGCTACTTTCCCAGTGATTACAGCGAGTTCATGAAAGCTATTGA
Source organism: uncultured Fervidobacterium sp. (assembly GCA_964452455.1). Classification (GTDB taxonomy): domain Bacteria; phylum Thermotogota; class Thermotogae; order Thermotogales; family Fervidobacteriaceae; genus Fervidobacterium. Next base: position 26,646 of record CAYVMA010000030.1, read on the forward strand.
TAACGCTGATGCAAAAAAAGCTTCAGAACTATATACAGGTTTGCTACTTGAAGGTTTTGAAGATGATTGGGTGAGAAAACACCGGATTAGGTGTCAAAGACTTTACGAAGAGCTTCTCAAGGTAAGTTCTAAGACTGAAACAGAAAATCCGAAAGTGATTGTTTCGTCGATTCTGAAAGCTAAGATATTGCTGGAACATCAAAAAGCTACCCGCGAGAAGTATTTTATACCGATTGCATTAAAAAAGGACTATGTTAAAGAAATCAAAGTTCGAAAGGGAGATATAGTTCTTGATTTAGGCGATAAACTTTTTTTGATACTTGAGCGAGGCACAAAAAGAGCAGAAGAAGTAATTTTTGGTTTCGCTAAAAGGCTAGGATTAGACCTAAGTTACGTAGTCTTTCTTTCAGAGGAAGATGTTCTGAATCAACTCGATTCAAATATCGCGTAAGGGGATGGTGGAATGATTAAGAAGTTTGGTGGTCTTATTTTTGTGTTGTTTCTGGCAAAACTAGTATTCGCACTAGAAATATCTCCCAGCCTAATATATCAAATTGATACTTCGAAATATCAATTTACATACGAGTTCTTTATAAAGAACGATATTCCTACTGAGTCGCAAATAACGATAGAAGTTATAGACTTTATAACTGATGGCAGGAGCTATTCATTTGACGACCCTGATTATAAATACAGTCTCAAAAAATACGTTCAAGTTACTGATAAGTCTTTCATATTGGCAGTCAATGAACAAAAGTCAATCAAAGTTGAATTCAATGTCCCACAAAATTTCCCCGGTGCAACGGGTGTCTTCGCTCTCAAGATAACGCAAGAAAGCGTATCAGCAAGATAACGCAAGAAAGCGTATCAGGAGGAAGAATCCAAGTTAGGTTGAATTATATTGTGCCGTTCTTTGTAAGATTCACAAATATACCGGTGTACCAGTCCTTAGTTATCAATGATATATCCGTCAAAGACCTTCTGAGAGAACCTGACGAAAAATACGGTGACTACGGTTCAATAATAACGTTGGAAATCGAGAACAAAGGCAACATCGCATTTATACCAAAAGGGAGCATCCAAATTTCATCCAGAAATCTAAGAACGATTATTGAAGAACTTCCCCTAGATTCCTTCGACTTTGTCGTCTTTCCTGAAAGAAAAACTTTTTACTCTGTATTTGTGCCGTACATTCTACCTTCAGGAACTATTGATGTCTTGCTCATCGGAAAATCTTACGGGCAGGACTTTAGTATAAGTGGCGCAAAAGAATTGAGGACAGAAAACCAGTTGCTACTCATTCAAACAGCACCAGATATAGTCTTGTTTTCGGACAATACGAAGAATGTTACCCAGAGCCTGGTTTTAAAAAACCTCTCACCTTACAAAGAAACGTTGCAAGCTAGTATTTCCGAAAATTTTATCTCGTTCTTACCAAAGAAATTTACGGTCTATCCATATAGAGGTTCATTTCAAATTATACGGGTTTTCTTGTGCACAACAAATGAAAACCTATAAAACCTTGATAAAAAGTAATAAGTAGGATTGTCAACTATTGGTACGTTCAAGAAAAGTAAAAGATGTAAGGATGAGTGAGTTAGAGCTTGCGCCCGGTCTTATGGTATTTTGGGTATTATATTGCCTACTATCTTTATATTTATTGAGAATACACTAACTTTATAATTTTAAGCATAATAAAAACACTGGTGGCTGTAACCACCAGTGTTTTGTCGGTAAAAATATTGGAGTTGTGTCGTTTGAAAATGTTTACTCTAATTCCACAAGCACTTGCCCGGTATCTACGTTGTCTCCTTCTTTTACGTATATCTTCTTCACAATACCTGGCTTGTCCGAAACTATATCATTTTCCATTTTCATAGCTTCAAGTATCACCAATTTTTGACCGTATTCAACCCTTTGTCCCTCACTAACAAGAACTTTTAGTATAACACCTGACATAGGAGATACTACTTTAGCTCCGCCACCAGATTCTGAACTCGTTGAAACTGGAGCACTTTCTTGTTTTGCTGGTCTGCTTTCAGGTTGAGTAGGATTTGCCGACTGAACCGGTTGTTGAACAACAGGTTTTGGTTGTTCGATAATTTGTGTTTGTTGTATTGCCTGGGCTGCTGTTCCGAGCTCTTCAACTTCAACAACATATTCTTTTCCATTAACCCTAACAACAAACTTTCTCACCATCTATTTCCACCTCGCCATCCATATGTTCTCCATTCTTCCCAACCACGTTGCCCCTTAGTTCTTGCTACACTCGGAGAAGCTCTGCTAATAGATTTAATTTTTATATTCGTTCCCAGCATGGCGTAAATAGCTGCAAAAACGGCCGCAATCTCTTCTGTTTCATCTTCTCCCATTGGCATAAATTCTTGAACCTGTTTTCTTGCAACCGATTGTATTAATCCTGTGCTTTGTTGCTCCATAACCTCTCTGGTCATTTTCGATGACGTGGTTTTTATTCGTTTGTTCTTTCCTGTTCCAAAAACCTCCATCAATTTGAATATTACGTAGAGTATTACGAAAACAAGAAATACAGTGCTTACTCCCACAATTGTAACCGTAACCTCTATCGGTAAAGCTGTTGGAGTAGCACTCTGAGCTACCGATTGAGCTGTTTGAGATAATGTAATTGTAGTTTCATTGTTCAATTGTGTAGCAAGAACAGTTTGTGTTGCTTGTGCTACCGTAGCTGTTGTTGCTTCTATAGGCATCCGTTTATCACCTCGGAAAGTTTTAAATTACTTAAATCATAACGGTATGTTTCCGTGTTTCTTCCTAGGTCTTGATTCAACTTTCGTTGCACTGTATTCAAGCGCCTTTATAATCCAACTCCTCGTTTCTCTTGGATCAATTACGGCATCTATGTATCCTCTTGATGCTGCAACATACGGATTGGCAAAGAGTTGTCTGTATTCCTCTATCTTTTGTTTTCTGGTCTCCTCTGGATTTTCCGAAGCATCTATTTCTTTTTTAAAGATGATATTAGCTGCGCCATCAGGACCCATGACAGCTATTTCTGCTGTTGGCCACGCTGCCACGAAATCTGCACCAAGGTGCTTGCTCCCCATCGCAATGTAAGCTCCACCATACGCTTTTCTGAGAATTATCGTTATCTTTGGAACCGTTGCTTCACTGTAAGCATATAGCAACTTCGCTCCGTGCCTAATTATTCCACCGTGTTCCTGTTTTACTCCAGGTAAATATCCCGGTGTATCGACAAATGTTACAATCGGTATGTTGAACGCGTCGAGGAACCTTATGAATCTTGCTGCTTTGTCAGAAGAGTCTATGTCAAGCACCCCTGCAAGGTAATTTGGTTGGTTTGCAACAATACCCACTGCTTTTCCATTAATTCTTGCAAATCCAATAACTATGCTCTTTGCAAAGTGCTCGTGCACTTCAAAGAATGTCCCTTCATCAACAATTCTTCTTATAACATCGCGTACATCGAAACCTTTCTTTGGGTCAACAGGCACAACTGTTTGTATATCAGATGCATCTGGTTCGATTATTTGCTCTTCCAAAGGAGGTTCTTCCATGTTGTTCTGGGGTATGTAGGAAATGAGCCTTTTTACCATCTCTATAGCTTGCCTATCGTCTGAAGCTAAGAAATGTGCATTTCCACTCTTTGTGTTGTGAACCAATGCACCTCCAAGGTCTTCTTTTGATATATCTTCTCCAGTAACAGCCTTAATAACGTTTGGACCAGTAATGAACATTTGAGCTGTTTTGTCAACCATAATCACAAAGTCGGTTATCGCAGGTGAGTAAACTGCACCACCAGCACATGGACCCGCTATAACCGTAATTTGTGGTATTACTCCAGAGGCTATCGTGTTTCTAAAGAATATCTCACCATAACCGTAAAGCGAGTCAACGCCTTCCTGTATCCTTGCACCACCTGAATCGTTTATTCCAACAAGTGGGATTCCCAACTTAAGAGCCAAATCCATCACTTTCATTATTTTTTTCGCGTGCATCTCGCCGAGCGAACCACCCATAACCGTAAAGTCTTGCGAAAAGGCAGCTACTGGCCTTCCATTTACCCTTCCAATACCAGTAACAACACCATCAGCAGGTAATTTCATCTTATCAAGCCCAAACATTGTATTTCTATGCTTTACGAATTTGTCAAGTTCTTCAAAGGTTCCTTCGTCAAACAACAACTGGAGCCTCTCGCGAGCTGTTAGTTTTCCCTCAGCGTGTTGTTTGTCTATCTTCTCTTGTCCTCCACCTAACTCAACTTCTGTCTCAAGGTTCTTCAGTTGCTGTATAAGTTCTTCCATTTCCATTTAGTCCACCCCTTTTATCCACAGAAATTAATGTTCGCCTTCAACAAGTTCAATTAAGACTCCACCCGTTGTCTTTGGATGCAAAAACAACACCCTTGTCCCGCCAGCTCCGGGTTTTGGTTCTTCTGAGAGTGGCTGAAGCCCATGTGCTTTTGCCAAAGCTAGTGCCTCATCGATACCATGAACGTTGAAAGCAATGTGATGTATGCCTTCTCCCTTCTTTTCAAGGAAACCAGAAATTTCGGAGTTTTCGGCCATTGGTTCTAACAGTTCTATTCTCGTGTCGCCAACTTTTATAAAGTAAACCCTTAGGCCTCTTTCGGGCAAATCCTCTACCTCTGTAACTTCCAAGCCAAGAAAGTCCTTGTAAAGTCTTAGTTTTTCTTTTGCATCCTTTACAGCTATCCCTATGTGGTCTATCCTGTTCGTATGCATAGTTTAGTTCACCTCCGCAAGAGCTTTACTTAATCTAAAAAACTGGATTTGAATTAATTATTCACACTTCATATTGTACAGCTTTTTTTAAACTTATCAAATTTTTTTAAGCTTCTTCAAATCCAACCTAAGGCTTTTGCTGTCCTTTTCATAAAGCTTTTGAGTGCTTCCTTTCCAACTTCTGTTTTTACATATATATCCTTGAATTCATTTTTCTCACACCTAATCACCTTCACAGTTCCTACAGCAATGCAAGTTTCCGTATACGGCTCATCGATTAATGCTTCAAGACCAAAGACATCCGGAGTCTCCTCCGAAAGGAGTGCTTCGTATGTTCCCAAAGAGGCTTTTACCTTTCCAGATTTTATGATGTAAACATACGGTTCTTGTTTTCCCTTTTCAATTATTTTATATCCATCTTCAAATTCAAGCGTTTCCACGCAACATCACCTCTAAAACTTTTGCCATTTTCCCATATCGCCTGTATATTATGTTTCCTTCTTCTTTATATATACTTTCCAGTGTTTTTATCGCTTCGTAGCTGTAATCTAAAAGATGCGGATAGTAAAGTAAAACTTTTTTTAGCAAAGCTTTGGCAACATATCTATCGTTTAGCACGATGTAAACTTTTGCAGCTGTTTCGATAAGAAACTTCGCACCGATTTGTTCTTCTGGGAACCGCTCCACAAATTTTTTCACCAAATTGACTTTTGTAAACAGTTTATCATCCTCCATACTCTCTATAAGTTCTATTGCCTTCTCTTTGTCCTCAGGTAGTTCTCCCCCCGATAGTGTTAAAAGAGACTCTATTTGGTTTAGATATTCGTCTATATTCTCTGTCTCAAAGTTGAAATCATCAAGGACTAAATTTTCAAAATCTACGGATGTTTGGTATATAATTTTTCTGAGTGCCACAATATTTCGAATAATATTTTCATAATCGCTCTCTACATTCGTTTCTACAAGTTCTGTTTCTTCTAAAGCTATTATATCGTCTTCCAAAGGAAGACCGAGTAAATACTCTAAAAGTGCTACGTATTCACCCTTGGATAAGTCATGATAAGTGTTATTCCGCGTTTCTCGAACTGTTCCAGAAACTATTTTGAAAAGTGTTTTAGGTACTTCCCCTTTCTTGAAAATAACCCCTTCAATCCTCATTTTTTCCACTTCCCAACATTAAAAAGTCTTTCGCGAACGCACACAGAGTCCTAACTTCTTTTTATCTTCAACTTCGGTCTTCTATTGCCGGACTTTTCTCCTTTGCTCTCATCAATCAGTTTGAATTCTTCGTGAATGGTGCTGACTTTTGCAAGCTCTTTCTTTGATTCTTCCTCAGCTTTGTTGTCAACTCTTCTGAGGTTGAGCAGGTAAGAAACTGCCAGCTCGTAACTGCGCATCATCATTTCAGTGAACATTTGATAAGTCTCTTTTTTGAATTCCAGAACGGGGTCTTTTTGGCCGTAACTTCTCAGTCTGACAGACTCTTTGACGTGTTCAACTTCTTCAAGGTATTGTCTCCAATTTTCGTCTATTATCCTTAGCACGATAAATTTTGCGACATGTTCGAAATCTTCGCCGAATTCTTTTTTCTTTTCTTCGTATGCTTGTTTTATCTGATTTACCAATTCCACCTTGAGTTTTTCCCTGTCATCAATTTTTTCTAAAAGTTCTTCAACATTTACGTAGTCTTTTATAATAGCGAACGAATCTTTCAATCCTTCTTTGTCCCACTCAGGATTTGAACAGAACTCTTCCAATCTTGACTCAACAAAGTTTTCGATTGCTTCTTCCATGAAGTTGTCAACGTTATGTTCCAAAATATAGTCTCGATATCCATAAACTGCTCGTCTTTGTGTATCTAAAACGCTATCCAATTCAAGTAAGAACTTACGCACTCCAAAGTTTATGCCCTCTACTTTCTTTTGCACCTGCTCAATTAGTTTAGTCAGTAATGGATGATAAATAGGCTGACCAGGTTCTATTTTGACCATATCCATAACTTTTTGAAGCCTTTCTCCACCGAATATTCTCATCAAATCATCCTCGAGAGAGAGGAAGAATATTGATTCACCAGGGTCACCTTGCCTACCAGACCTTCCGCGTAATTGATTATCTATCCTTCGGCTTTCGTGCCTTTCTGTTCCTATGACTAACAGCCCCCCGAGCTCTTTGACACCGGGACCAAGTTTGATATCTGTTCCTCTACCTGCCATATTCGTTGCAATTGTAACCATACCCTTTTGACCTGCTTGTGCTATTATCTGTGCTTCTTTTTCGTGATACTTTGCATTCAAAACCTGATGAGGAATTTTTTCTTTTTTGAGCATTTCACTGAGTTTCTCACTTTTTTCAATCGATGTTGTTCCAACAAGAACAGGCTGACCTTTCTCGTATCTTTTCTTAATCTCTTCAACGATCGCTCTGTATTTCTCTTCGGTTGTTCTGTATATCAAATCGTCTCTATCTACTCTTATCATCGGCTTGTGGGTAGGTATAACTACGACATCTAAGCCATATATCGCTTTGAACTCTTCTTCTTCTGTCTTCGCAGTTCCAGTCATACCAGCAAGTTTTTCATACATTCTGAAATAGTTTTGATAAGTTATAGTCGCGTACGTTATACTTTCTTCTTTTATCGGAACTCCCTCTTTTGCTTCGATTGCCTGATGCAATCCACCACTGTAACGCCTTCCTGGAAGAACACGACCCGTGAACTCATCAACAATCAAAACTTGCCCGTTATGAACAATGTAATCAACATCCTTTTTGAATAGGTGAATTGCTTTGAGAGAGTTAATTATGTGGTAAATGCTGTTGACATTTGCCGGGTCATACAGATTGTCAACACCTAGTAACTTCTCAAGATAAGATATGCCTTCGTCGGTAAGAATTACTGAACGGTGTTCTTCATCTACTTTGAAGTGTTTATCTCTTTCCAAGCGCTTTGCAATTTGGTAAAAGTGTTTGTAGACTGCTGCATTGTTTTTCGACGGGCCGCTGATTATCAGCGGTGTTCTTGCCTCGTCTATAAGTATGCTATCAACTTCGTCAACGATAGCGTAGAAATGTCCAGTTTGGACTTTGTCTTCTAAGGAGATAACAAGGTTATCCCTGAGGTAGTCGAATCCGAATTCTGAATTTGTTCCGTAGGTTACATCACATCTGTAGGCTTCTTTTTTGCTGATTTCAATGACATCCACCTCAAACGCTTCAACCGCCTTTTTAACTTTTGCTTCGTCCGGAAGAAATTCCCCGTCAAAATCCTCAGGCCAAACACAGTAATTCTCCTCAAGACCTTTTTTGGCCAGCTCAGGATTTTTCCAGACCACCTCATAAGCTTTTCCTGATGTAGTTATGACTCCCACCCTTAAACCAAGAGCCAGATATATTGGACCCATCCACATGGCATCTCTTTTTGCAAGATAATCATTCACAGTGACCATATGAATGTTTCTGTTCATAAGCGAATTCAAAACGACAGGCAGGGTTGCAACAAGCGTTTTACCCTCTCCTGTCTTCATTTCAGCTATCTTTCCTTTGTGGAGCACTATTCCGCCTATCAACTGGACATCAAAATGCCTCATTCCTACCGTTCTTCTTGCAACCTCTCGTGTAAATGCAAAAACATTTACCAGATGTTCATCAAGTTCATCCAAGTTTTCTAAAGTTCCTTTCTTGGAAAGTACGTAGTCTCGCATTTGAGAAAATGGCATTTTTCGAACTTCCGCTTCGAACTCATTTATCCGTTCAACTAATTTCCTTGCTTTTCTAAGCTCCATCTCATTTTTATCAAATAACTTTTTCAATTTTCCAAACACTTTCGTATTCCTCCCTGCATCTGCCAAATTTTCTTATCACATCAATAATATTCTACCACAAAAAAGAAAAAGGTCATCCTGCCGTTGGGCAAGGATGACCAGAAAGAAATATTATATTAGAAGTCTATGCCTTCGAGGAGCATGTTATTAAGTTCGTTCAATATCTCGTGAGGTGCTATAAGTTCACCACTGATTTTACTAAGTAATCTCAGTTTTGTTCCAGGTTTTATTAGCTTCACTACTTCGCTTGCATATTGACCCAAATTCATCTCAGCAACCAACACATTTTGAGCATTAGCAAGTCTTTTTCGCATTTTTTCTATCGGAATAGGCCATATCGTTATCGGTCTAAGTAATCCCACCTTGATTCCTTCTTTTCTTGCTATCAACACGGCTTCTTTTGCGGACCTTGCAACGGAACCATAAGCTATTATTATCGTCTCTGCATCCTCAGTCATAAACTCTTCACACTCGGCTATCTTGTCTATGTGTAACTTTATTTTATTCACAAGTCTTCTGATAAGTTTCTCAGCAGTTTCTGCTGTTGCCATTGGAAATCCTGATTCATCGTGAACCAGACCAGACACATGGAAATGTGCCTTTCCCATTTCTACTAACGATGGTGGAAGGTTTTCGGCATACTCACTTTCAGAGAATGGAACGAAGAGTTCTTCTTCCTCAAGCTCACGAGCAGAAATTCTCTCAACAATTTCTATCTCGCTATCAGGTGGTAAGATGAAGTTTTCGTACATATGTCCAAGCACTTCGTCCATCAAAAGTATGACAGGAGTTCTGTACTCTTCAGCTAAGTTAAACGCTTTTATGGTGTATTTGTAAACTTCTTCAACTGTTGAAGGATAAAGTGCTATAATTGCATGGTCACCGTGCGTTCCCCACCTTGCTTGCATGATGTCACTTTGCGAAGGTTTGGTTGGCATACCAGTTGAAGGTCCACCGCGCATTACGTTGACAAATACTGTTGGTGTTTCAGTCATTATCGCATAACCTATAGCCTCTTGCATAAGACTGAAACCTGGACCACTAGTTGCGGTCATAGACTTTACTCCAGCAAGCGAGGCACCTATTATCGCAGCAGCGCTTGCTATTTCGTCTTCCATCTGGATAAATACGCCTCCAACTTTCGGTAATTCTCTTGCCATAGTCTCCGCTATCTCCGAAGAAGGAGTGATTGGATAACCTGCGTAGAAACGGCAACCTGCTTTTATCGCACCGTATGCGCAAGCTTCGTTTCCTTGCCAGAAGACCATTCTAGGATTTTTAGGCATTTTCAACACCTGCCTTGCTCTCTTCAGATACTTCTACGATGTTTATAGCAAAATCTGGACATAAGTTTTCGCACATCAGACAACCAATACATTTACTATGATCAGGAACTGCTGGCCTGTTCAGTTCTCCTTGGATAATGGTTTTTGTAGGACAGACATGATAACAAATACCGCATGCCTTGCACCATTGATATTTTATCTCAACTCTGTACTGCTTTTTTGCCATTTTCTTACCTCCTCCTCAACTCTTTGAACTACCTACCAAAAATAGCTAAGAAAACACCCGCAGCTACGGCTGAACCGATAACTCCTGCAACATTGGGAGACATGGCATGCATGAGTATGAAATTAGTCGGGTCTTCTTCTTGCGCTATTTTTTGAGCAACCCTTGCAGAATCCGGTACTGCTGAAACTCCAGCAGCACCAATAAGCGGGTTGATTTTATCTTTCAAGAAAAGGTTTAATAATTTTGCAAACAAAATACCACTTGTGAGTGCTGAAACAAACGCAAGTGCTCCCATACCAAAAACAAGCAGAGACCTCGGCGTTAGGAAGATATCTGCCCTTGCTGATGCCCCAACAGACAAGCAAAGCAAAATTGTTGTTGTATCAAGAATATATTTACTCGCTGCTTCGACAAGTCTTTTTACATTCCCAACCTCTCTAAGCAAATTGCCAAACATGAGAGGACCTACTAAGGTTAGCGATTGAGGAACGAGCAATGCGGTAACAAGTGTCGTAATTATCGAAAAGACTATCTTTTCAGTTTTTGAGACTTTTCTAGGAGCCTTCATTCTTATTAATCTTTCTTTTCTGGTTGTTAGTAATTTAGAAACTGGTGGCTGAAGTATCGGAATAAGTGCAATGTACGAATAAGCAGCAATTGCTATTATGGAGAGAAGTTCCGGTGCAAATTTTGTAGAAATATAAATAGATGTCGGTCCATCGGCACCTCCGATGATACCTATAGATGCAGCCTGTTTGAGAGTAAATCCAAAAGCACGGGCGAGCATGAATGTTACAAATATACCAATCTGGGCAGCTCCTCCGAGGAATATCGTGATTGGATACGAAAGCATAAACGAGAAATCTGTAAGTGCTCCTATTCCTAGAAAAATAAGAGGTGGATAAATACCAAGGTCAAGACCCTTTTTTATATAGTACATAAATCCTCCAGGAATAAACCTACCATCCGCAAAAGTCTGTGGCGGATTCAAAATACCCGTTGCAACTGGCGGGATGTTGGAGAGAATGATGCCAAATGCTATAGGAATCAATAGCAAAGGTTCGGCATCCTTTTTAACTGCAACGTATATCAAGACACCAGCTATCGCTATCATGAAAATGTTTCCGAGCGTCATCTGTGAGAACGCCATTGTTTTCAAGAATGTAAAAAATTCATCCAGCATTTCTCCTGGCCTCCTGATACTTTATTCTTTTGTTTTCTCGTTGTACTTTTCAATACCCAGTATACTATCACTGCAAAGACTTTTCAACTACTAACTGTGAGAAGAAAATAAAGTATATATGAACATTCTTCTGAATTCCCTTAAAATTCAAAGTTTAAATTCTTCAATACTCCATCTTTCATCAGAAATTCGCCTTTAGACACCACGCTCACGATTTCCAAATTTTCCTCATTCACTAAGATAAAATCAGCATCGTAGCCTCTTTCAACTCTTCCTTTATTCAATCTAAAGACCTTGGCTGGGTTGATGGTTGAAACCTGGATCGCTTCTTCCAAAGGCAAACCCTTCCCCACCACTTTGCATATCGTATGCCAAACCGAACTAACGCTTCCAACATCGAGTCCTACGAAATTTCCCATTTCATCAAACTTTGGAAGACTCCCCTGCCCATCTGATGAAATGGTTATATTTCTCAACAACTCATTTTCGTACGCTTTAAATATCGCATCAACTGTGTTAAATTCACCTTTGCAAGGTTCATCGTATTTTGGTTGGAGAGCTGTTAAGTCTATCACTCCACCTTTTGAAGCAAACTCAAGCCCTTGTTCAAAGAGCCATTTGCTTCTATTCATGTGTGTAGGATAAAGGTGTTGAACCGGAATCTCCGTGTTTCGAATGATTTCGAAAAGGTAATTAATTCCTTCTCTGCCAGCGCCTACATGGAAATTCACGATACCTGGTTTTCCAGAAATCATTCCACCAACCCGTGCATCTGCTACTATCCGTAAAATCTCCTCAAAAGTTGGGTGAGACGAACGATGGTCTGATATGGCTATTTCTCCAACCCCGATAACTTTGTCGATTAAGACCATATCTCTTATCACACTACCGGTAAACGTTACAGGTGGAACACGGTAAGAACCTGTGTATATAAATGTGTTCAAACCTTCATTTTCGAGGGCTTTTGCCTTTGCATACAAATTCTCAAGACTTCTAGTAACTCCGTCTGTTCCCAAACAACCAATAACCGTTGTTATTCCGTTCTTAATACAGTCTGAAATCTTCAGTTCCGGGGTCCTAGTTTCAAACCCGCCTTCTCCACCTCCACCAGTTATATGCACGTGTGGGTCGATAAGTCCAGGTAATAACAACAAACCAGATGCATCGTAAATTTCTACTTCGAAGGGGAAGAAAAAGGGATTAATGTCTTTACCTATGTGAATGATTTTATTGTCAAAGACAACATCTGCCTTTCCTACATACTTAGGAGCAAAGATTTTTGCGTTTTTTATAACTCTTATCATTGAAATTCCTCCTTAAACCTTAACTTATGGAACCATCAATTCCTATCTTATATCCCATACGTCTGACTTCTTCAATAACACGTTCGACACTCACATCTACCAAATAGGCTATGTCTCTCACATTAATTTTCGCTTTTTCGAGAATTGGTTTGAAGTAATTTATCGCCATGATGGTACGCTGGATTTGATTGCCTTGGTTTTTGATTTCCAGAAGTTGCTTTACCTGAATTATACGTTTGAGTTGTGATTCGCATATTTTGAGTACAAATCCAGGATTGGTTGAGGTTGCTTTCTCTATACTCTCAGCACTCAATGGTATCAAATCAACTGGTGAAATCGAATAGAGCGTCGCCATTCGAATTTTTGAGTTCATTATCGCCCCTTCTCCTACGAACTCGCCAGGTCCTACAATACTCATTAGAACTTCCCTATCTTCAAAAAGCTTTACTGCTTTTAAGTAACCCTTTAAGATAAGGAACGCTTCGGAAGCAACCTCTCCTTCCATGGTTACAATCGTTTCGCTTGGAATATGGAGTCCCGCTTTCATGTAGATATCCAAAATCTCCTGCTTTTCTCCGCCTTTGTAGAAACTTACCAAGAACTGGTAGGACAAATGCTCTGCATATTCTTTTGGATTCAGGCGTCTAAAATGTATCTCTGCCTTCTCTGGTTCCAAAACCATACTAAGTAATGTGTGCCAAATCATCACTTCTTTTCTCAAATCCTCCGTAACCACTTGTGGCAGAATTCTTACTATTATCTCGAACGCTTCCTTGTAGTAACCTGCCGCATAGAGTGACTTGGCTTGGAGGATTTCTTGAAAAATAGAATCTGTAATTTTGTAAGCCCCTGGATGCATCTTGTTAAAGAATCTCATCCTGTCTGGACCAACGTAGGTTGGAAGCTCTTGGGACTCTGTAAGCTCAGAATCGATTAAGAGCAGTCTTTTAGCAATCGAAGGAATTAGGTTTTTCAAAACTTTCTGCGTGTGTTCAAAATTGAAAATTTCTTCAGGTTTGATAGCGTAAAGTGTTACTTCGCTGGTTGAAGTCACCTGCTCTTGCGAAGGAAGATTGAAGAGCGACCATTCGCCAAATGTGCCTGAGTTAAATTCTTGAACCTTCCTAAATAGTTTGGTTTCAACAGTTCCATCCACCAAATAGTACAAATATTTCGGGATTTCTGAATAACCGTATATCTTCGTACCCGGAGGGAATACAATAATCTCCATAAATCCATCCCCTTGGACTTTGGTTTTGAGATGATTTGACTTTTGACTAAAGAAAAACCGGGCACAAAACGTGCCCGGTCTAATTCTATCATATAACAGCTAATTTCTTTCCAACCTTCTCAAACTTTTCAAGTGCGAAGTCAAGGTCTTCTTTAGAATGCACAGCGCTTATCATCACCCTTATCCTTGCCTTTCCTTTTGGAACGGTTGGATAACCTATCGCTTGTGCGAATATGCCCTCTTCAAAGAGTTCTTTACTGAACTGTGTTGCAATCTTCGCATCATAGAGCATAACAGGTGTTATTGGTGTCTGGCTTACTCCAAGGTCAAATCCGAGTTTCTTCATTTCTGTCTTGAAGTAATTCGCGTTGTCCCAAAGTCTTTTAACTCGTTCATCGCTTTCTTGGAGTATCTTTACCGCCTCGAGACAGGCTGCAACGTCTGCAGGTGTAAGCCCTGTGCTGAAAAGGAACGGTCTGGCTTTTTGTTTGAGGTATCTGACTAGCGTTTCACTTCCAGCAATGTATCCACCAAGCACTCCGAATGCTTTTGAAAGAGTTCCTATCTCCATATCTACTTTACCGTGCAATCCAAAGTGGTCAACTATACCTCTTCCACCTCGTCCTAACACACCTTCACCGTGTGCGTCATCAACCATAACAGCAGCTTCATATTGTTCCGCAAGCTTTACAATATCAGGTAGTGGTGCGATATCTCCGTCCATACTGAATACACCGTCTGTAACTATTAGAATTCTTCTGGCTTTTTGAACATCTCTTGCTTCTTTAAGTCTTGCTTCAAGGTCATTCATGTCGTTGTGTTTATAAACATACCTCTTTGCTTTAGAAAGTCTAACACCATCTATAATACTTGCGTGGTTGAGTTCATCAGAGATAATTGCATCATTCTCATCACCGAAAATCGTGGGTATAGCTGCTTGGTTTGCCACAAAACCTGACTGCAAGAAAATTGTTGCCTGTGCACCTTTGAATTCGGCAAGTGCCTTTTCGAGTTCTTCGTGAATTTTCATAGTTCCAGCAATTGTTCTAACAGCACCTGGTCCAACACCCCATTCTTGGACAGCTTTTATTGCAGCTTGTTTTAGTCTTTCATCATTTGCAAATCCAAGATAATTGTTCGAACAAAGGTTCAAAACTCTTTTCCCGTTGACTACAATCCACGCACCCTGTGGAGACTCAAGTGTGCGAATATTGATGTAGAGACCTTCGTTTTTTAACATTTCCATTTCGTCTTCCAATATCTTGTAATTAAACATCTTGTTCCCCCCTTCAAAACAAGTTTTTAACCATCAGTCCAAATTCAGAACAACTTTACCGCATTGCTTATTCAACATGAGTTCAAAACCTTTTTCCCACTGGTCAAATGGAAGTATGTGTGTAACCACTTTCGAAAGGTCCACTTTCTTAGTCCGGAGCAGTTCGTCTGCAATTCTCCAAGTTTCAAACATGCGTCTACCTGTTATACCGTAGACAGTCAGTCCTCGCATTGTAATTAAAGCATCAAAGTTTATTTCTATTTTCCCACCAAATATTCCAAGCACAGATACTTCTCCACCCATGGTAACACATTTCAATCCATCCTCAAACGCCCTTCTGTTACCACTCATTTCGAGCAAAACATCTACGCCATCATCAAGAAGTTTGTAAACTTCTCTGACTAAGTCTTTCTCAGCAGGATTGATAACCACATCAGCACCGTTTTCGTAAGCCATTTGAATTCTCAATGGGTCAACTTCTGAAACGATTACGGTACTTGCTCCAGCAACTTTTGCGACCTGGATAGCCATTAAGCCGATAGGTCCCGCACCGGTTATAAGCACCGTTTTACCAAGTAAGTTCGTAACAGAGGCCGTATGGATTGCATTTCCGAATGGTTCCATAACAGAAGCGTAGTCAAGAGGAATCTCAGGAGAGAATCGCCAAAGAACCGTTTCAGGAATAATTGCGTATTCCGCAAATATACCGTTTGTATCGACACCCAAAATCTTAAGGTTCTTACATATGTGCATCCGCCCGGTTTTACATTGATAACAATGTTCACAAGGAATATGTGTCTCTGCCGCTACCAAATCTCCAACTTTGACTTGCGTAACCGCATTACCAACCGCAACAACTTCACCCGCCATCTCATGCCCTGTGATTAGTGGAGGAATTATACGTGACTGTGACCATTCATCCCACTTGTATATGTGAACATCCGTTCCGCAGATTGAAGCTCGTCTTATCTTAACAAGCACGTCCCTCGGTCCAAGGTCTTCTTGCGTAGGTTTCTTAACTTGCTCCATTACTAATCCAGGACCTGCCACCTTTTTCATTATCGCTTTCATCGTCCCATTCGTCGCCCCTGTTCCCAAGACAATCGCCTCCTCTTGTAAATCTTATAAAAAGGATATCTGTATTTAGTATGCTCTGCATTTCAATTATACAACCAACAAAAAAACATCGAAATTCTATCAAATGTCAAATTAGCGAGTATACAAGAGAAAAAAACATCAGAAGAATTCTTAATGTGGTAAAATTCACTAATTTTCTCAATAACGTTCGCTATGTGAAATTTCTACAAACTTTCACCAAGTCATTTTGTTATTCGAATTCTGCATAGTCTCTTATGTATCGTTCATTCTTTATTCTCACCTTTTTCCCATCCATCTCTATAATGCTGAGCTTTTCAAGTTCTATAAATACCCTGGAAAGTGCAGGTCTTGTTGCTCCAAGCTCCCTGGCAAGCTCTTCTTTCGACATATCCATCGTAACAATAGACGAACCTTGCTCGTCCATCAAACGGACAAGATACGAACAAACTTTTTGGACAAGATTTTTCATCGTTATCTCATAGAATCGGTCGGTTATAAAAACAAATGCGTCGCTTACGTATTGAAGGTAATTTCTCAAAAGTTTTTCGTTTTTCATCATCAGTGAGACAAAAAAGTTTTTATCTAATGTGAGAAAAACAGAAGGTTTAACAGTTTCCACATCAACAGGATACTTCGCATCATTTGAAAAAATAACGGCAGCTGCCAAAAGTTTTGGTGCAAACATGTGGTCTATTTGCAAAACCCTCCCTTCAGGATTCGTAAACAGTCCAAACGCTTCTCCCTCCACTAAAAACAGCAATTCATTGCATTCATCACCACGTATTCTTACCAATTCTTTCGCTTCGTATCTTTCAATCTTTGTATTGCGAACAACTTGCTCTATACAATTTCTCTCCACACCCTTAAATACTTCACATTGTTCAAGAACTTCTATAAACCTTGAATTTGAATTGTTCAAAAGCATAAAAATCACCTCCTTAATCAGTCAGTTTTCGATAATTTTCTTCTTTCCAACAAAAATTGTAACATAGGTTACGGAAAAAATAGACCATTCCTAATACAATAATAGTGAACGGTCAAAAGAAATGTTTCACAAAATTTGTAAAGTGAAGAAACCATGGAGAAAATTCACTTATAGGAGGTGTGGTTATGGCGCTGAACATGTTTTGTTACCAGTGCTCACAAGCGATGAACGGAGAAGGTTGTACGGTAACAGGTGTTTGTGGAAAGGAACCAACAGTTGCTAGATTACAGGACAACTTAGAGTTTATACTAAAAGGCATCTCTGCATATTACTACCATGCAAGAGAACTCGGTTACAAAGACGAAGAAATAGCGGCATTCCTCAGCGAAGGGCTATACTCAACTCTCACAAATGTGAACTTCGATGCTCAGGAGTTTGTAAATCTCGCACTCAAGGCTGGTATGATGAACTTCAAGGTTATGCAACTTTTGAAAAGGGCACACATTGAAACTTATGGAGAACCAACACCAGTTGAGGTTGAAACTGGCACAAAGGAAGGCCATGCTATCATCGTTACCGGTCACAACTTGAAGGCTCTTGAGGAATTACTTAAACAGGTCGAAGGCACGGACGTTTATGTGTATACACACTCAGAAATGCTACCAGCCCACGGGTATCCTGGACTGAGAAAATACAAGAATCTTGCTGGTAACCTTGGTGCAGCCTGGTACGACCAAAGGGAACTCTTTGACAAAGTCCCAGCCGCGATATTGGGAACTAGCAACTGTGTATTGCTTCCAAAAGAATCCTACAAAGACAGGATGTTCACAACATCAATTGCAAGACTACCTGGAGTGAAACACATCGAAGGTTACGATTATTCAGAAGTTATAGCCAAGGCAAAGTCGTTGCCAAAACTCCCAGAACAACCAGGAAAATACAAACTCACAACCGGATATTCAGCAAGCGTTGTGAAGTCGCTTGCAGGAAAGATAAAAGAACTCGTCGAAGCAGGTAAAATCAAACACTTCTTCGTCGTCGGTGGTTGTGACACACCAACAAAGCGAGGAGCTTACTACAGAGAATTCGTCCAAAAACTTCCGAAAGAAACCGTTGTTATTACACTCGCATGCGGAAAGTTCAGAATTAACGACTTACAACTCGGAGATATCGAAGGCATTCCAAGGCTTATCGACGTTGGACAGTGTAACGATACAATCGTAGCACTTGAAATCGCAATGGCACTTGCAGAAACATTCAACGTTCCGGTTACTGAATTACCTCTGACGCTTGTTCTCACATGGATGGAACAGAAAGCTGTTGCGATATTATGGACGTTACTCGCTCTTGGGCTAAAAGGTATCTACATAGGTCCTGTACTACCAGCGTGGGTTAATAAAGACATACTCGATGTTCTTGTGAATAACTATGGTCTCAAGCTCATTGGAGAACCTGAAGAAGACATTAAAGCTATTCTTAAGGTATAACTATAACGATGCGGTTCCCTTTCAATGGGAACCGCTTTTATTTTTTCATGGTAAAAAATTGGATAGTTCCATCAGCCAAGGTTACAAGGACTCCATTTTCGTAAGGTAAAACATCCATCACATATCCTGCCCAAACAACAAACTTATGGTATTTTCCAGTGGTTGCATCAATAACAGCCAGTTCTCCATTGTTAGTTCCCAGAATAATGTGTTCAGCGTTGAGAATTTTTGGGGAACAACCTATCGTTGAAGAACCTATATTGCTGGACCAAACAATGTTCCCTTTCGTCCCATCTATTTTATATACTCCTCCGTTAATTGTGGAAATAAATATAAAATCTCCAACTTTCTCAACGGCTGAATAACCTATACCTGGTATTCTTAGACTCCAGAGCTTTTCTTTTTTTTGTACATCCATCGCATTAACAGTTCCATCGGTATTTGAGTAAATCAGTAAAGCTCCAACAAGTGTGGGGGTTGAACTACCAGATGTGTAGTAGGTTTTTCCAATGTTAAATCGCTCAACTAGTTTTCCATATTCATCTATCAAGTAAATGTTTCCATCCCAGGAAGGCTGAAAATAAATACTATCTTTGAAAAACGGCTGCACTTGAAGCAGGTTTTTTAAATCGTGTTTTGCCATTACTTTAAAATCAGAAAGTCTCAAGATGTAGAAATATCTACCAGCACAGATAGCAATTGTAGAATTACCTGCTTTTAATGAATAAACCGGCTCTGACAATTTTATCTGCCTAACCAAATTTCCTTTGCTATCAAAAAAATAAATCTTTCCTTCTAAATCTCCTATGACTACTTGCCTTTTCTCCACTTTTGAATCTCTTGATTCTGAAATTATCTCCACGTTCGCCACAACGGGACCTACACTTTTTTTCCAAATCACATTACCATTTCTCAAGAAGACCACATTTCCAGAGTAATCAGCAACAATAACTCCATCTTCGAAAAGCGCTGGTCTTGAATAGATAGTGTCTTCCAAACTGAAAGTCCAAGCCTTCTTTAAAACATTCTGGTCGCTGCTTTGTGCCCTTTCCAATTTAAAAAATCTTTGGTGAATTCCATCTTTACCAACAACGGAGATTCTCAAAAGAACTGAAAAATCAGTTTTCGGAACGTTAGTAAGTGTAACTTCGTAAGTTGAAAACTTATGGGCGTTATACTGCAATGCTCGTTCATATATCAATCTGCCATTAGCTAAGATTCTTATTCTCTCAGCTCCAATGTAATCAACTTTTAGTTTCAATGTATTATCAGAAGCTTCCATAAGTTTTATCATCGCATCAACCAGCTGCCGTTTTTTCTTTTCAAGGGGTATGCTTTTAATCATTTGAAATTTACCATCGTCAATATTGTATTTCCATAGGTAAGCCTGTTCACTATCCCAGCTCAAAACAGTCATATTTCCGTCCTTTGCAGCTCCGAGAGTTTGAAACCATGCACCGTTGTAACTACCAGAATAATCGTATTTGTGGACATGCCCAGAAAGAGCAAAAATAACATCGTATTTGGATATTATATCGATTATTTTCCAACCATCGTCCGTGTATGTTACTGGTCCGCCCAATGGGTGGTGTGAAAGTAATATTACCGGCTTACCTTTTATTTTGGCTTCCTCAAGCTCTTTTTCCAACCAAGCTAATTGTGCTCTTCCAACATGACCACCGTGTTGAAAATACATCGAAGTGTCGATACCCAAAAAAATAAATTCACCAAGTTCCTTGGAAAAAACTTCGTAAAGACCTTTCGAATAACTGTCTAAATTTTCCAGCATCTTACTCTTCCTTACCACATAGCTCCAACGCACGTCATGGTTTCCCAAAAGAGCATTGTATGGAATTTGTGCTTTTTCAACAACAGACAGTGCGTTTTTTAATCTTTCAAATTCTTCATCACTTCCCATCTCGGTTAGATCTCCGAGCAAGAAAACATATTGTGGCTTAATTTCTTTTATTTTGTTTAACAATCTTTCTGTGGTTTTCTGTTTGTACGGAAAGTGCAAATCTGTCAGTAAAACAACATATCCTTGGTGCGAGAAGAACGGATAAGATTTTACATTTCCATCTTGGCTAAGAAGTAGCTTTGGAGTAAATACAACAAAAACCAAACACAAAAACACTAAAATTCTTATAT
This sequence comes from uncultured Fervidobacterium sp., assembly GCA_964452455.1. GTDB lineage: Bacteria > Thermotogota > Thermotogae > Thermotogales > Fervidobacteriaceae > Fervidobacterium. The sequence goes on from CAYVMA010000030.1 coordinate 47,370, forward strand.
TTTTGCTTTTCAACTTCCGGGCCCCCTATTTTTTGAGATTTTCACAATTTCATTTTTAAAAATTCCCGCCGTTGCGGCGG